>JAJXUK010000007.1 GCA_021782915.1 Actinomycetes bacterium
CGCGGGTGTGATGCAGATCGTCGCGATCACCGATCCCCTCCAGTTGGGGTTCGGGCGCGAGGCCCTGATCGGCATCCGCGTGCACGGTGACGTGCGTCTCGTCGCCGACAAGATCGCCGCGATCGAGGAGGCCAACTACGTCGTGATGACGGCCGGCAGCTTCGACATCATCGCCGAGGTGATCGCCGTTGACGACGACGCGCTCGTGCACCTGCTCAACGACTCGATCCGCTCCATCCCGGGCGTGACCGAGGTCGAGACCTTCCTGTACCTGAAACTCTCGAAACAAACCTATGCATGGGGGACAAAATGACCATCAACGAGATCATCTCGGACGGCATCGCCGTTTCGGATATGAACCACGAGAGCCATACGTTCTCGGAACGCGCCCGTCGACACCTGTGGCTGCAGATGTCGCGCATGGGCTCGTACTCCGAAACCAACGAAGTGCCCATCATGGTGCGCGGCGAGGGCGTCTACGTCTACGACGCCAACGGCCAGCGCTACTTCGACGGGCTCTCCGGGCTCTTCACCAACTCCCTGGGCCACGGACGCACCGACATTGGCCAGGCTGCCGCCAAGCAGATCGGTGAGCTCGGCTTCTTCCCGCTGTGGACGTACGCGCACCCGCGGGCCATCGAGCTGGCCGAGAAGATCGCCAGCCTCACTCCCGGCGACCTCAACCGAGTCTTCTTCACCACCGGTGGCGGCGAAGCGGTCGAGAGCGCCTGGAAGCTGGCCCGCCAGTACCACCGCATCCGCGGCGAGCTGGATCGCTACAAGGTCATCAGCCGCGACGTCGCCTACCACGGCACGACGATGGGTGCGCTGACCATCACGTCACTCGAGGGATACCGCAAGCCCTTCGAGCCGCTGGTGCCCGGAGCGATCAAGGTGCCGACGACGAACTTCTACCACGCGCCCGAGCACGCGAACGACTACGAGGCCTTCGGTCTCTGGTCGGCCAACCAGATTGAGGAGGCCATCCTGCGCGAGGGCCCCGAGACCGTCGCGGCGGTCTTCCTCGAGCCCGTGCAGAACGCCGGCGGCTGCTTCGTGCCGCCCCCGGGCTACTGGCAGCGGGTGCGCGAGATCTGCGACCGCTACGGCGTGCTACTCGTCTCGGACGAGGTGATCTGCGGCTTCGGACGACTCGGCGAGTGGTTCGGCTCGATCAAGTACAACTACGTGCCCGACATCATCACGGTGGCCAAGGGCATCACGGCCGGCTACGCCCCCCTGGGCGCCATGATCGTCTCGGACCGCGTCTACGAGCCCTTCCTGGGCGAGGACGCCTTCATGCACGGCTTCACCTGGGCCGGACACCCGGTGTCGGCCGCGATCGCGCTCAAGACCCTCGAGATCATCGAGACCGAGGGCGTGCTGGAGAACGTGCGCTCCAACGAGGAGTACTTCAAGGCGGGCTTGGACAGCCTGCGCGAGGTGCCAATCGTGGGCGACGTTCGCGGCACCGGCTACTTCTGGGGCATCGAGCTGGTCAAGGACCAGCGCACCAAGGACACCTGGGTCGGCGAGGACGCCGAGCGGCTCCTGCGCGGCTACGTGTCGCCCGAGATGTTCCGCCGCGGGCTGATCTGCCGCTCGGACGACCGCGGGGACCCGGTCGTGCAGCTGGCACCGCCGCTCATCTCCACGCGTGAGCACATCGACTTCATGGTGGACACCCTGCGAGAGGTGTTCACCGGGGCCGCGAAGTTGGCGTAATGCTCCAGCCACCGCAGTCGCTGTGGTGGTCCGCCCTCGGCGACGTCACGCCGCGTGCGCCCCTCGAGGGTCACGCCGACGTCGACGTGGCCGTCGTCGGCGGCGGGTTCACCGGGCTCTGGACCGCACGTGAGCTGCTGCGACGCGACCCGTCGCTGCGCGTGAGCGTGCTCGAGGCGAACGTGTGCGGCTTCGGGGCCTCCGGACGCAACGGCGGCTGGGCCTCGGCTCTCTACCCGCAGTCGCCCGCGAGCGTCGTCACACGCTACGGCGAGGAGGCCTATCACCACCTGCGCCACGTGCTCCAGGACGCCGTGGCCGAGCTCGGGGCCGCCGCCGCGGCCGACGGCATCGACGCCGATGTGACGCAGGGTGGCATGCTCTACGCCGCACGCACCCACGCCCAGGAGCACCGACTGCGCGCCGAGATCGACGAGGCCCGTGCGCTCGGCGTGGGCGAGGCCGACCTCGCCTGGCTCGAGCCGGCGGCCTTTGACGAGCGCCTGGCGATCACCGGCGCGCGCGGGGGCACCTTCTCACCCCACTGCGCTCGCCTGCAGCCGGCCAAGCTGGTGCGGGGCCTCGCGCGCGTGGTGGAGGGACTCGGCGCACGGCTCTGCGAGGACTCGCGCGTCACGCGCATCACCCCGGCCCGCGGCAGACGCCGGGCCACCGTCGTCACGACCCGCGGATCGCTGCACGCCGACGTCGTCGTGCGCGCGACCGAGGGCTACACGCCGAGCCTGCCCGGGCTGCGCCGGCACGTCGCGCCGCTCTACTCGCTGATGGTGGCCACCGAGCCCCAGCCCGCCGCCTTCTGGGACCGCGTGGGCCTGGCCCGCTACGAGACCTTCGCCGACGCGCGCCAGGTGGTCATCTACGGCCAGCGCACCGCCGACGACCGGCTGGCCTTCGGCGGGCGCGGCGCGCCCTATCACTTCGGCTCCACGGTCGAGCCGCGCTACGACCTTGACGAGGGCACCTTCGAACTACTCGGCCAGACCCTGCGCGAGCTCTTCCCCGACCTGAGTGGGACCATCACCCACCGCTGGGGCGGCCCCCTCGGCATGCCCCGGGACCACTCGCCCTTCGTGACCCTGGACCGCACCACGGGCCTGGGCGCGGCCGGCGGCTACACCGGTGACGGCGTGGTGCTCAGCCGAGTGTGCGCCAGCGCGCTCGCGGATCTGATCGTGGACCCCGGCGCGGACACCGTGCACACGCGCATGCCCTTCGTCCAGCACGTCACGCGCCCGTGGGAGTTCGAGCCCCTGCGCTGGATCGGCATCAACGTCGGGCTGAGCCTGGCCGGGGCGGCCGACCGGCGCGAGGCCACGGAAGGCACGCTGAGCCGGGCCAGCTCGCTGCTCGAGCGGCTCCTGCACTGAGCTATCTGAGGATGTTGACCGCGCGAGCGGCCACGACCGCGACGGTGACCAGGGACACCACTGCCTCGCTCGCGAAGAGCGCCTTGGCTCGCGCGCTCAGGGGCATCGCGTCGGCCGGAGCGAAGGACGAGCCGTTGGCGAAGGACGTGTAGAGGTAGTCCAGGAAGCGCGGCCGCCAGCCCGGCGGGGCCAGCGTGGGGTTCTCCATCTGCGGGAACTGCAGGTCGGCCCAGCCCCCACCCGCCGCGCGCCGGTGGGGTCCGCCGCGGTCGATCTCCCAGAACCAGACGCCGAAGACGAGGACGTTGGTCAGCCAGATCGAGATCGCCGAGTACACGAGCTGGCGCCCGGCGGTCACGTTGGTGTTCAGCAGGTCGTGCACCAGCAGGGTCAGCGACAGCACGTTGGCCACGCTCACCAGGGCAATGAGCGACAGGGTCAGCACCCGGACCGACGGGGACTCATTGGGATGGCGGTGGCGTCGCAGTGAGAGTGGGACCAGGGCCAGGGTGATGAGGATGGGCAGCAGCCAGCGCGGGCCCACCACCAGGCGCTCCGGCAGCGCGAGGTTGAGCCCCAAGCAGACCAGCAGGGCCACCGAGGCGGGCCAGCGCGGTTCGGGCGAGGGCTCGCCGGTCACACTCAGTTGAGTTGGAGCTGACCGAGAGACGAGAAGGCCCCCGGGCTGAGCATGCCCCCCAGCGGCGAGCCACCGAGGAGTCGCTTGAGGCCCAGCGGGCCGAGGGGCGTCACCGCGGACGCCGGAGGCGCGACGACGTGGGCGGAGCGGTTGTAGGACAGCACGCTCATCGTGATCGAGGCGTCCGAGTGCGCCGTGTGGACCTCGATGCTCGCGCCCACCAGCTCGCCCTGGCTGCCGGTCGTGATCGACAGCGTCACCGCACCCTGACGTGGCAGCACTCCCGCAAGGGCCCCGGGCGCGTAGAGGACCATGTGGTGGCGCCGGAAGGTGTACGTGGTCAGGTAGCCCGAGTGACTGACGGACTTCGAGTCAAAGCCGCTGATGAGCGAGATGTCCGGCTTGGTCATCTCCAGGGAGATCCCGTAGAGGGAGGGCTGCGAGGACGCCAGGGCGAGCCACGACTTGCCCGTCACCGAACTCAGGTTCGCCAGGCCCAGGTACAGGTGGTGCTCCACCAGGCGCACGTTGACGCTCAGGTCCGACAGGGCCAGCGGAACGTTGAGTCTCCCGCTGAGTGAGTCGGTGACGAAGTTGAGAGCGACGTCACCGGTCACCTGGTAGCCCTGACGCGCCGAGATCGCCAGGTGCACCTCGGCCGAGCGCGGCGGAAAGCCGTTGAGCGCGAGCGGATCGCGCACCCGCGAGCCCGGGTTCGAGTCCGTGGCCGCGAGCACGACCCCCGTGACCGTCAGGCCCCCGGCTAGCAGGCTGAGAAGGAGGGCTCCAATCCGCGAACGCGTCACCCCGTCACCCTACCGGGCGAGGTTCGCCCCGACTCCATCGGGCGCGCGCAGGGGTTCGCCGAGCAACTCGAGGAGCAACTCGTGCGCGATGTTGCGCCCGCTGGCGATGAAGCCGACTCGCTCGACGTGCGCGCCCACGAGACCCGTGGCGATCGCGGCGTAGGCCGTCGTGGCCGATCCCTCCAGCACGACGCCATTGGTCTCGGCGCACTCGCGCACCCCCGCGCGGATCTCCACCTCGGGCACCAGCACCAGCTGAACGCCGTGCGCGGCGATGATCGCGTTGGTCACCGCTCCCTCGTCCCCGCCACCGGCCAGCCCATCGGCGATCGTCGGACGGTGCGCGACCTGGGACATCGGCACCCCGCGCAGCACGTGGTACAGCGCGGCGCTCTCCTCGGGCTGCACGCCGGTGACGCCCACGTCGGCGCGCGAGAGGGCCTCACGCGCGATGAGCACCCCGGACAGCAGCCCGCCGCCGCCCACCGGCACGACGAGGTGCTCCAGATCCGGCGCCTGGGCGATCATCTCCTCGAAGACGGTGGCCTGCCCGGCGATGACGTCGGGATCGTTGAAGGGCGAGATGTAGTGCAGCGAGCGAGTCAGGGCCAGGTCCTTGGCGTGAGCCTGGGCCTCGTCGTAGCTCGAGCCGTGCTGGATGAGCTCGATCTCGTAGCGGCGCAGCTTGGCCACCTTGGCCGCCGAGGCGTTCGCCGGCACGACGACCGTGGCACGGACCCCCAGCAGGCTCGAGGCGTGCGCGATACCCAGGCCGTGGTTGCCCGCCGAGGACGTGATCACGGCGCCGCTCGGATCGGCCCGGTGCGCCGCGCTGATGGCCGCCAGGGCCCCGCGCACCTTGAACGAGCCGGTGACCTGCAGACTCTCGAGCTTGGCGTAGACGCGCCGTCCCCTCACGAGCATCGGCACCGTCGGCGTCGGGCTCAGGTACGTGGCGATGACCCGACGAGCCAGGGCGAGTTGTTCGGTCGTGGGGGGCGTAACGGGCTCCGGCATGGCGTTCTCCGTCGCGTACCTTAGCCGTGGGTGGCGCGCTGGCCCCTGCACTCGCCGGTAACGTCGGCCCGTGTCGTCCGTCCTCGTCGAGCTCGCCGTCGCCGTCGGCGCCTTCGTCGGCACGATGATCGACAACTACTTCGCCTTCGCCGGGCAACTGGCCATCTCGGCGCCGGAGCGACATCGCGGGCTCGCCTGGGCCCAGGCCACCGGGGTGGCGGGACTGGTCGTCGTCGCGGCGACTCTGGCCTACGCCCTGACGAACGTGCCCCTGCGCGCGGTCGGGCTCCTGGCCCTGGCCCCGTGGCTGCTCGGACTGCACGCGTGGCGTCACCGCGACGACACCACCGCAGAGCCACGACGGCGGGGCCAGGTGACGACGTTTCTGACGACGTTCGCCCTCGGCGGGGACAACCTCGCCGTGTGGGCGCCCCTGCTGCGTGCCGCGGCTCCGGCGCGCGCCGCGCTGAGCATCGTCGCCTTCGCCGTGTGCGAGGTGGGCTTCGTCGTCTCCGCGCGGACGCTGGCGGGCCACCCACGCGTCGTCGCCTGGGGCCAACGCCAGGGACGACGTCTCGTGCCCCTCGTCTACGGCCTGCTCGGCGTGGCGATCCTCCTGGAGTGCCACACGCTCTAGGTCGGGCCCACCACTAACCTGCTGTAAATGTCCACATCGCCCGAGCAGACGCTGCGGCGCCTCACGGTGGTGGTCGCACTGCAGTGGACGGGCTCGACGCTGGGCCTGCCCCTGCTGCCGCTCTTCCTCGAGCACCGCGGGGGCACGCCGAGCCTGATCGGCTTCATCCAGGCCTCATTCTTCATCGCGGGCATGGCGACGCAGTTCCTCGCGGGGCACTTCGCCGACCGCTTCGGTCGCCGACGCATCGCCGTCGGCGGGCTCATTCTCTACGGCGTGGCGTCCATGACGTTCCTGCTGCCCCTGCACGCGGCGTGGTTCATCGGCACTCGCGCTCTGCAGGGCATCGCCGCGAGCACCTTCGAGGTGGCCGCGCTCTCGGCCGTGTCCTCACTCTTTCCCGAGGCGCGCCGCGGCGCGGCGGTCTCGCGAATCCTGGCCGCTCAGCTCTTCGGCGTCGCGGCCGGGCCGATGCTCGGCGCCGTGGTGGACGTGAACCAGTTGGCGTGGGCGTTCTTCGTCACCGGGCTGCTGAGCCTGGGGGCCGCCGTGCGCTCGAGTCGACTGGACCTCGGGACCTCGCACGACCCCGACGCGCCCCTGCCAGACCTGCAGTGGTCACGCCAGCTGATCGGCTCGCTGATCGCCAGCGCGACCGTCGGGCTGGCGACCGGGGTCTACGAGGCCTGCTGGACACTCCTGATGCACGCGCACCACGCGACGAACCTGCAGGTGCGACTCAGCTGGACGATGTTCGCGGTGCCGTGGGTGGCCCTGAGCCGCGTGGGCGGCTGGCTGGCCGATCACGCCAATCGCCGCGTGATCGTCTTCGTGGGGCTGCTCAACGTGGCCTTCTTCCTCGGCCTGTACCCGCACATCCACAACAACGTGCTCCTGCTCAGCCTGGGCTCGGTCGAGGCGATCGCCACGTCGCTGTCCATGCCCTCCATCGCCTCGATGCTCACCCAGGGCGCCCACGACCGCGAGCTCAGCCGGCGCCAGGGCCTCTACTCGACGTCCAGCACCGCCGCGCTCGCCCTGTCGGCCGGCGCGTCAGGCGTGCTCTTCTCCCACGGGCCCGCGATCCCCTTCACGCTGGTGGCCCTGAGCTCGGCCGCGCTCGGCCTGGTCGCCCAGCTCTGGTGGCGAGACGTGCCCGGGCGCGTCTCGACCCCGACTACTTGACCCAGATCTGGTCCCAGCGCGTCGAGCCGCCGTCGGGGTTCAAGCAGCGCGTCGTGCCGTCACCGGCGGTCGCGTAGGCCCAGTTCTGCACACTGGTGCGCGCCGCCCAGCCGGTGACCAGCGTCGTGAGGAAGAAGTACGGCAGGTCCTGGGCGAAGCGGGAGTTCACCAGCGCCCAGGCCGCCTTCTGCACCGCGCTGTAGGGCTTGGCGGCCAGCGCGCGAAGCATGGCGCCCTCCACCTTCGGATCGGCCTGGTGCGCGAAGTTCACCGCGCCAGCGATGTAGGTGCCCGCGGGCAGGGCGCTCAGGCCGAGTCCGCCCTGGGCCAGGGGCAGGGTCGCCGGCTGGGAGTTGAACCAGACGTAATTCAGCGACGGGTCCACTCCGCCGAACTGGTTCCACGATGAGCAGTCGAACTCGCCCAGGATCACGTTCTGGATCAGCTGGGACTGGTTCGAGGGCCGGGGCGTCACGCTGATGCCGATCGCGCCGAGCTGCTGCTGAACGTAGGCGAAGAGACGCTGCTCGGACGAGGAGCCCGAGACGATGTCCAGCACGAAGCCGACGCTGGACACCTTGTTCTTCGCCTTGTAGGCGTCCACCAGCGTCTTGGCCTTCTTCGGGTTGTAGGCCGGATAGTGCGGGTTGCGGTAGTAGGGCGACGCCTTGCGGTAGACGCCGTCGGCCACCGCGCCCACGCCGCCGTAGATCACCTTCTGGAACGTGGTGCGGTTGATCGCCATGGCGCAGGCCTGGCGGATCGTCGGGTCGTTGAGCACCGGGCTGAGCTTGGTGTTCCAGTTCAGCGTCGACGGGTCCACGGCGCCCTTGGTACCCATCCAGTCGGCCAGCTGGACCTGCTGGGGCACGGCCTGGCCCTGCATGAGGTACGACAGCGCCCCGGGGACCCCGGCACCGGCGAACTCGCCGGCCCAGGCGAAGTACTGATTCATCGTTCCCGTGGTGTTGACGATGAGACAGTTCACCGATGGGTCGAGCGGATCGTGCACGTCGGTGCGATACGAGATGCCCTTCATGCTCTTGAGAGCCGCGATGCTCGCTCCGTCCTGGGTCAGGATCATGTCGACCTGGCCCGACTGCAGGGCCTGGTTGCGCGTGGGGTCGTCGGGAATCGTGTGGAACGTGATGCCATCCAGATAGGGCAGCTGGCGCCCGTGCGCGTCGGCGCGCCAGTAGTTCTTGTTGCGCTTGAACACCGACTGGTATCCGACCTGCCACGAGCTCACCACGAAGGGGCCGGTGCCGATGGGGTTGCCGGAGTAGCCACTGACCAGTGAGCTCGGGTGAGCCATGTAGCAGGTCTGCTGCTCGCACAGGGCGCTGATCGGGAACGTCGAAAAGGGGATCACGAGGCTGAAGAGCACGGTGTAGGAATCGACCTTGCTCACCTTGGCGATGATCGGTCGGATGGCGGTGCCCACGGTGGGGTCCGCCGCGGCGGCCTGGAAGTTGGCCACCACGATGTCGGCGTTGAATGGGTCGCCGTTGGAGAAGGTCACGCCCTGGCGCAGTTTGACGGTCCAGGCCGAGTAGTTCGCGTTGGGCGTGGCCGACAGGGCCAGCATGGGCACCCAGGTCTTGCCGTTGGCCGCGGCCACGAAGAGCGCGTCGTAGAGGGCGTTGGCCACGCAGAAGCCCGAGTCGTCCATCTTGCCCTGGGCCCCGTTGAAGTTGTGATAGTTCGGCACGTCCGAGACCAGCCCGACGCGCAGCGTCCCACCCATCTTCGGCTTGCCCAGGTTGACGCCCACGACCTGGTTGGCGGCCTCGGCCACCATCGAGTCGACCAGCGTGCTAGCCATCGCCACGCCACCCACGGTGGCCGCCGAGTGCGTCAGAAACGTACGACGGTCCAAGGTCGCCGCCATGATCCCCCACTTCCCCGAGAGCCAGCCCCCCTGGCTCTCCATGCGCGCAACTTAGCAAGAAGTTCCCGACGCAAACGGCAGGGCCACGAGTTTCCTGAGACCTCCCTAGGTGACCCGCACGGCGCGCCGGAAAGCCCAGTGCCGAAGGCCCCGAAAGATTTCACGCGGTCGAAACGATTTCGACCGATCCTCCCGGCTCGAGCCCGGTCGATCCGGCAGACTGATGCCGTGCGGCGAGCCCCTCACGGAGTCGCACAGATGACGACATCTATTAGGGAGGACCACGACAGTGGCGACAACAGTTGACCCGCACGACGGGTCAATCGAGGATCAGCCGTTCCACATCGAACTGCACGGCATCGACTTCATCCCGCCCTCCGAGCGCTGGGCCACCCCGCGCAACATCGGAGCGCTCTGGGCGGGCACGTCGGTCAACGTGGAGTACTTCGTGTACGGCGCGATCCTCATGGGATTCGGCTTCAGCTTCATGCAGGCCCTGAGCCTGATCATCATCGGAAACCTCTCGTACCTGCTGCTGGGCGTGGCCTCGCTGCAGGGTCCCGAGGCCGGCACGACGGTGTTCACGATCAGTCGAGCACCCTTCGGCCTGCGCGGCTCACGCCTGGTCAGCTTCTTCAACTGGATCACCCAGCTGGGCTTCGAGACCGAGGGCCTGATCCTCATCGTGGGCGCGGTGATGGTCCTGCTGCAGATCGGCGGACTGCACGTCAGCTCGCCGCTCAAGGTGATCCTGATCATCCTGGCCGCCGCGGTCCAGGCGGTCCTGCCGTTCCTGGGGCACGCGACCATGGTCAAGGTTCTGCGGGCCCTGATCATCCCCTTCGTGCTGATCTTCGCGCTGCTGGCCATCTTCGACTTCCAGCACGGCTCGACGAGCTTCAAGGCGATGCCCTGGTCGAACTGGGAGCTCTACACGGCCGGACTGGCCTTCGTGATCACCCTCTCGGGACTGGGCTGGACCGAGTGCGGCAACGACTACACGCGCTACATCCCGCGTGAGGCGAGCAAGAAGTCCATCGTCGGCTGGATCTTCCTGGCCACCGCCCTGCCCGAGATCATCCTGATGATCCTGGGCGCGCTGACCTTCACCTTCCTGTCCTCGAGCTCACAGTTCGCCGCCTGGAACGGTGCGAATCCCTTCTCCGCGCTCTACGGCCAGCACCTGATTCCCACGTGGGTCGTCGTCGTGTTCCTGCTCTTTGCCATCGTGCAGCTCTTCGGCATCAACTCGATGGACCTGTACTCCTCGGGCGTGTCCGTGCAGGCCCTGGGCATCCCGCTCAAGCGCTACCAGGCGGTGATCCTGGACAGCGTCATCGCGGGCCTGCTGACGATCTGGGCGATGTTCCAGGACACCTTCTCGCTGTACATGAAGGAGTTCGTCGGCGTGCTGATCCTCTGGATCGCGCCCTGGTTCGGCATCTACATCATGGACTGGATCATGCGCCGCTTCCGCTACAACGCCGCGGAGTTGCAGCGCACCGACTCTCAGGGCCTCTACTACGGCGCCAGCGGCGGCGTGAACTGGATTGCGATCGTGTCCTTCCTGGCCGGGGTCGTGAGCGCCACGACGACGTTCTCCAAGGCACCGCCGCCAGTGAGCTTCCCGTTCCACTGGATGACGCCGATCTCGAATCACTTCGGCGGGGCGTGCGCGAGCAGCCTCGTGCACGGCACGTGCAGCGCGGGCTGGCTCGGCGGAGCGGACTTCTCGATCCCGACCGGCATTATCGTGGCGGGCCTCGTCTACTTCGTGCTGAGCAAGGCCACCGGCTACGTGTCGCGCCAGGTCGCACGTCAGGACGCTCTCGAGTCGATCCACTAGCCGCCTCACGACACGAAGCCCCGGGGCTCGGCCCCGGGGCTTCGTGTCTTCCACGGCGTTCTTCGACGGGGACGGGCCCGTGGCTCAGGACCCGCGCCACTCAGCTGCCGAGCACCGCCGTGGTGGTCGAAACCAGGACGAAGGCGACCGCGTTGGCGACGAGTGCCGCCACGGCCACCGCGCGCACGCGCCCGGCCAGTCGAGTTGGCGACACGCTCAGTTGCCGGCGATGCTCAGGGCCGGCGAGACCAGGGTGAAGGCGACGACGCCCACGCCCAGGGTCGTGCCGAGCGAGATCCACAGCCGCTTGAGGTACTCGGGACGCTTCATCGGTTCACTCCTTCAGTGCTTGTTGGGGACGCCCTTCAGCCTCCCGGAGGCACCTGAGAGGTTCCTGTGGCACGTCTCAGAGTGAGCTAAAAATAGTTCAGCGGGCTCAGCCCACCCAGTCCTCCACAAGTTCTCCCTGATCATCAGGGTGAAAAACCGGAATGGACCCGAGGGCGCGCACCAGATCGGCGTCGGTACCCAGCGACTCTCGCCACAGCGAGCCCTCGGTGACCAGGGTGCCAATCGCCACGATCTCGGCGTCCACCCGGCGCAGCAGACGCAGCGCCGCGCCCGTGGAGGCGCCCGTAGAGATCACGTCGTCCACGATGGCCACCCGGCGCCCCGCCACGTCCTTGACGCGCGCGCGGTCAAAGAGGAGACGCTGGTCGACGTCGGTGGTGATCGAGCGCACCGACTCCTTCACCGCGTCGGCGAGGTGGATCTTCGGCGTCTTGTGCAACACGACGTACTGGTCCAGGCCGAGGTGGCGCGTGACCTCGACGGCCACCGGGATTCCCATCGTCGCCACGGTGGCCACGATGTCCACGTCGCACTCGACCAGACGAGCCGCGAGCTCCGCGCCGGCGCGCTCCATGAAGCCCACCCCCATATCCACGGTGATCAGCAGCGCCAGGGCCAGCTCGGGGCTCAAGGAGACGACGGGCAGCTCCACGCGCTGGGTGCCGATGTCCACGGGATACAGGCGAGCAGCCACGATGCTGGAGCATACTTTTCCAATGAGCACGCCCCGAAGCCCGCTGGTGCCCACCCTGGCCAGGTCCATGCTGCGCCGCGCCTACGACGAGGCCCAGGCGGGACTCGCCGAGGGCGGCATCCCGATTGGGGCGGCCCTCTTCAGCCGCGACGGCGCGCTGCTGGGCGCGGGGCACAACCGGCGGGTCCAGGACGACGACGCCTCGGTGCACGCCGAGACCGACGCCTTCCGTCGCGCGGGCCGGCGTCGCGACTACGCCGATACGGTGATGGTCAGCACCCTCTCGCCCTGCTGGTACTGCTCGGGTCTGATACGTCAGTTCAACATCGGCGCGGTGGTCATCGGCGAGACCGCGAACTTCTACGGCGGGCATGACTGGCTCGCCGAGCTGGGGGTGCAGGTCCTCGTGCTGGACGACCCCGCCTGCACGGCGATGCTCGCCGACTTCATCTCCTCGCACCACGACCTGTGGTTCGAGGACATCGGGCTCTAGCTCAGCGGCGCACCGGTGGGCCGAAGAGACGATCCCCCGCGTCGCCCAGGCCCGGCACGATGTAGCCCACGTCGTTGAGGCGCTCGTCGAGGGCTGCGGCCACGATGCGCACGTCGCCGAAGCGCTCGCGTACCGCCGCGACGCCCGGCTCGGCCGCGATCAGGCAGAGCACCGTGACCGAAGCGGCGCCGCGCCCGGCCAGCATCCCGAGGACCTTGATGAGGGACCCACCGGTGGCCAGCATCGGATCGCACACCACCACGTGCGCGCCGGCCAGGGAGTCGGGCAGGCCGTCCAGGTAGACGTCGGGCTGCAGCGTCTCCTCGTTGCGCCGCAGGCCGACCAGGCAGAGCCTGGTGTGCGGCAGCACCTCCTGGACGGTCGGGGACATGCCGAGCCCGGCGCGCAGGATCGGCACGATGACGTACTCGGTGTCGATGCGCGACGCCGGCGCGCCGGACTGCACCGGCGTGTCGACCGTGGTGGCGGTGCTCGGGGCGTCCCGGAAGGCCTCGTAGGCCACGAAGCGCGAGATCTCCCCCGCCAGGCGCAGGAAGTCGGCGTTGGACGTGGCGCTGTCGCGCAGCTGGCGAACCTTGTCGGCGACGAGTGGGTGGGTGACGATGAGCGGCTCGGGCACGAGGTCACCTTACGTCGCCGCACCGACGGGGGCCCCGAGATGGCCCGATAACCTGCCCCTGTGCCCCGCCCGTCGTCGTCGGACGCGGCGCCCCCGGCCGTGGCCCCCCGCCACTCAGCGATCGGCGGCGTCCGCTCGAGCTATCCGGGACCGACGGCTCGCATCTCGCGCGACGCGTCCCAGCCGTGGTGGCGCCGCGTGCTGCCGGTCATCGCCTCGCACCGCGGGTTCTTCATCACCGCCATCAGCCTCTCGTTCCTGAGCCTGGTCTTTCAGACGCTGGTGCCCAACTTGCTCAACGGGGCGCTCGACCACGACCTGCGCGGGCACTCCGGGCGCCTGCACCACGACGTGCTGATGATCGTCGTGGTCGGGATCGTCGCCGGCGTCGCTGGTGTGATCTCGCGCCAGTACGTGTACAAGACCGCCTACAACGTCGAGGCCGACCTTCGCTCACTGATCTACGAGCACCTGACGCGCCTGTCCTTTGGCTTCTACGACCGGGTGCAGTCCGGCCAGCTGATCTCACGGGCCAACAGTGACATCCGCAGCGTGC
Source organism: Actinomycetes bacterium (assembly GCA_021782915.1). Taxonomy (GTDB): domain Bacteria; phylum Actinomycetota; class Acidimicrobiia; order Acidimicrobiales; family RAAP-2; genus RAAP-2. Next base: position 13,870 of record JAJXUK010000007.1, read on the forward strand.
AGATGTACTCGACGTTCGCGCCGCTCATCGTCGTGCAGGCCCTCAGCGGCGTCATCGCCTTCGGCTTCATGCTCTCGATCAGCGTGCGACTGGCCCTGGTGGCGCTGAGCGTCATGCCCATCCTCTACGTGGTGGGCCTGCGCACGCGGCGCGTGATGTTCCCGATCTCCTGGATCACTCAGGCGCGCCTCGCCGAGGTCGCCACGGTCGTCGACGAGAACGTCAACGGCGTGCGCGTCGTCAAGGCCTTCAACCAGGAGCGCGCCGAGATCAACCGCCTGGCCGACGCCGCCGAGCGCGTGGCCTGGGCCTACGTCAAGGACGCCCACCTGCGAGCGGTGTGGTCCCCGTGGCTCCAGAACCTGCCCCAGTTGGGCCTGGCCCTCGTGCTCTTCTTCGGCGGCCAGATGGTGATCCACGCCCAGCTCGGCTTCGGTGCCATCCTGGCCTTCAACGCCTACCTGCTCATGCTCCAGGCCCCCTTCATGATGCTGGGCCAGCTGGTCATGATGGGCCAGCGCGCCAAGGCCAGCGCCGAGCGCATCTTCGAGATCCTCGACGAGGAGCCCGACGTCCTGGAGCGCCCCGGGGCATTCGACCTGCCGGTCAGCCAGGGCCGCGTCGACTTCGAGCACGTGCGTTTCGCCTACGCCAGCGGCACCCTCGTGCTGGAGGACTTCGACGCGCACGTGGCCCCGGGCGAGACCGTGGCGATCGTGGGCCGCACCGGCTCGGGCAAGTCCTCCGTGGCCCGACTGCTGACGCGCTTTTACGACGTGGACGCGGGCACCATCCGCATCGACGGCGTGGACATCGCCGACGTGACGCTGAACTCGCTGCGCGACGCCGTCGGCGTCGTGCTCGACGAGCCGTTCCTCTTCTCCATCTCAATTCGCGACAACATCGCCTACGGTCGGCCCGAGGCCGCCGACGAGGAGATCGAGGCCGCCGCACGCGCGGCCCAGGCCCACGAGTTCATCGAGCGCCTGCCCGAGGGCTACGACACGGTGGTCGGCGAGCGTGGCTATACCCTCTCGGGCGGTCAGCGCCAGCGAGTGGCCCTCGCGCGAACCCTGCTGGTCAATCCGCCGATCCTGATCCTGGACGACGCCACGAGCGCCATCGACGTGCACGTCGAGTCCGAGATCTTCGGCGCCCTGCGCAACCTGCTCGCCACGCGCACCACGCTCGTCATCGCCCACCGGCTCTCGACGATCGCCCTGGCCCGCCGCGTGCTGGTGCTGGACGAGGGACGCGTCGTGGCCCAGGGCTCGCACGAGCAGCTCCTCGAGACCTCGAGCCTGTACCGCGAGATCCTGGCCCAGGCCGAGGAGCTCTGATGGCCTGGGGCGGCGGCTTCGGACACGGCGGAGGCGTCTTCGGCAGTCACACCTCCACTGCCAACGGGCTGCCCTTCGGCGGCATCCCGAGCGAGCTCATGGCGGAGGCGACCAAGCTGCTGGCGACCGAGGAGCCGCGCCCCGCGTCGAACCTGGACTTCTCGCCGGTGCCCAGCGCCAAGGAACGCGAGCCGCTGTCGCTGTGGCGACTCGTGCGCGCCTATCCGCGCCCGCTCGTGACGGGCTCGCTGCTCGTGATCCTCACGAGCCTCGTGCTGCAGGCCGGGCCCAAGCTCACCGAGCTCGCCGTGGATCACGGCATGCTCCCCGGGCACCGCTCCCTGCGCGTCGTGGCCGCCTGTGCGCTGGCCTACCTCGGCGTGAGCCTGACCAGCGTGCTGCTGCAGCGCTTCCAGGTCGACGTCACCGGACTGCTGGCCGCCCGGGTGATGCACGACCTGCGCGTACGGGTCTTCACGCACTTTCAACGCCTCAGTCTGAACTTCTTCACCGAGGAGAAGGCCGGGGTTCTCATGAGCCGTATGACGAGCGACATCGAGAACCTCCAGCAGCTGCTCCAGGACGGGATCAGCCAGTTCGCCCTCCAGGGCCTGACGATGCTCGTCATCACCGCGGTGCTGTTCTCGACCAGCGTGGTGCTGGCCACGTGGACCACGCTGCTCGTGGTGCCCGCACTGGTCGTGCTGACGCTTTGGTTCCACCGGGCCTCCGAGCGCGGCTACCTCATCAGTCGAGACCGAATCGCGGGCGTGCTGGCCGACCTGTCCGAGTCCCTCTACGGCATCCGGGTCATCACCGCGCACAATCGCCAGCGGCGCAACATCCGCAACCACCGTCACGTCGTGGGCGCCTACCGCGACGCCAACCTCTACACCGGACGCGTCGCGGCGCTCTACGGTCCCAGCACCAACATGATCGGCATACTCGGCCAGGCCCTGCTGCTGGGCATCGGCGGCAACCTCGTGCGCGAGCACCGCCTCAGCGTCGGGGCCCTGATCGCCTTCTTCCTCTACCTCAATCGCTTCTTCCAGCCGATCCAGCTGCTGGTGCAGCAGTACAACTCACTCCAGCAGGGGCGCTCCTCGATCACCCGACTGCGTGAGCTGCTCGAGGAGCGCCCGAGCGTCGAGGAGTCTCCCGGGGCCACCTCGCTCGCGCCCATCCAGGGCCGCATCGGCTTCGAGCACGTCACCTTCGGCTACGACCCGTCGCGCCCGGTGCTCGAGGACATCAACCTCGAGATCGCGCCCGGAGAGACCGTGGCCTTCGTGGGACCCACCGGCGCCGGCAAGTCGACGCTGGCCAAGCTGGCCAACCGCTTCTACGACCCGACGCAGGGGCGCGTGAGCATCGACGGCGTGGACATTCGCGACGTCACCCTGGCCTCGTTGCGCCGCCAGATCGGCGTCGTGCCCCAGGAGCCGTTCCTCTTCGCCGGCACCATCCGCTCGAACGTGCGCTTCGGGCGGCCCGAGGCCACCGACGCCGAGGTCGACGAGGCGCTCGAGGTCGTCGGGCTGGCCGACCTGCTCGAGCGCCGGCCCCGCGGTGCCGACACCGTCGTGCACGAACGTGGCCAGACCCTCTCGGCCGGGGAGCGCCAGCTGCTCGCCCTGGCCCGCGCGTTCCTCGCGCGCCCGCGCGTGCTGGTGCTCGACGAGGCGACCTCGTCGCTGGACCTGGCCAGTGAGACGCGCGTGGAGCACGCCCTCGACCGGCTCCTCGAGGGCCGCTCGGCGATCCTGATCGCGCACCGGCTCTCCACCGCCCAACGCGCGGATCGCATCGTGGTGATCGAGCACGGGCGCATCAGCGAGATCGGTGCACCGGGCGAGCTACTCAGTCGCCCGGGGCCGTATCGGGTCCTCTACGACGCGTGGCTGGCCGCCGGGGGCCGCGACGTGAGCGTCTAGTCGCCGACGAGCTCGCGCAGCGTCTCGATGAGCGAGACGTTGCCCGCCGCGCCGCCGAGGGGATGCACCTGCAGGTGCGTCACGCCGGCCTCGCGGAACGCGGCGACGCGCTCGGCGACGTAGGACCGTGGCCCGCACAGCGTGGTCAGCTCCAGCAGCTCGCCGGGCACCGCGGCCTCGGCCTCGCGCTTCTTGCCCGCGAGGTAGAGGTCCTGGATCTGGGCGGCCTCCTTCTCGAAGCCGTAGCGGCACGCCAGCTCGTTGTAGAAGTTCTTTCCCTTGGCCCCCATGCCGCCCACGTAGAGCGCGACCATGGGCCGCTGCAGCTCGCGCAGGCGCGCCACCTCCTCGCCCTCGCCGATGGCGAGCAGGCCGCCCGCGGTGATCATCAGCTCGCCGAGGCCCGGGTCGCGCCGAGCCCGGCCCGCGGCCAGCGCGCCGCCCCAGACCTGCGCGGCGCGCTCGGGGATGAAGAGGATGGGGATCCATCCGTCCGCGACCTCGGCGGTCATCGCGACGTTCTTCTCACCGAGTGAGGCGATCCAGATCGGGATGCGGGCACGCACGGGATGCGCGATGATCTTGAGCGCCTTGCCCAGGCCGGTGCCGCGCTCGGGCGGCAGGGGCAACGTGTAGTTGGCCCCCTCGTGCACGAGTGGCGCCTCGCGGGCCCAGACGTCGCGGCAGATCTCGACGATCTCACGGGTGCGCCCGAGTGGGCTCGTGTAGGGCACGCCGTGGAATCCCTCGATGACCTGGGGGCCCGAGGCGCCCAGACCCAGGTGGAAGCGACCGTCCGAGAGCGCGTCGATGCCCGCGGCGGTCATCGCGATCAGCGTCGGGGTGCGCGTATAGATCGGCAGGATCCCAGATCCGATCTCGACGCGCTCGGTCAGCGCCGCCAGGTAGCCCATGAGCGAGGGGCCGTCGAAGCCGTAGGCCTCGGGCACCCACACCAGGTCCAGGCCGGCCTTCTCCATCTCGGCGACCTCACGGGCGGCCTCGCGAAAGCCCCCGGCGTAACTGAGCATGGTGGCGATCTTCACGACTATCCCCCTTCAACCTCACGCTAACCGAACCAGGATGTGACCCCCGGCCCGTGGTTGTGACCTGCGACTCTCACGCCCACGCCGTACGCTGGGAGACGGATGGCAGGGGCCATTCTCTGACCCAGAAAGGGACGGTGACAACGTGGTCACTCAACCTGAACAGGCCAAGCCACACGAGTTCAATCCGTGGCTTCGCGTCGCATCGCTCATCGAGACCGCCGGGCACCAGCTCGGCCTGGCCGACGACATGATCCAGCGGATCATCCAGCCCGAGCGGATCCTCGAGGTGTCCGTGCCGGTGCGCATGGACTCGGGGAGGATCCAGATGTTCACCGGCTGGCGGATCCAGCACGACACCTCACGCGGACCCGGCAAGGGCGGCATTCGCTTTCACCCCAGCGTCAACACCGACGAGATCGCCGCGCTCAGCGCGGACATGTCCATCAAGTGCGCGGTGGTCAACATCCCCTACGGCGGGGCCAAGGGCGGCGTCAAGGTCGACCCGGAGGCCCTGTCACGCTCCGAGCTCGAGCGCCTGACGCGCCGCTACGCCTTCTCCATTGCCCCGATGATCGGCCCCGACCGCGACATCCCGGCCCCGGACATCAACACCGACTTCCAGGTCATGAGCTGGATCATGGACACGGTCTCGATGCTGCGCGGGCACAACATGCCCGGTGTGGTCACCGGCAAGCCACTGTCCATCGGCGGCACCCTGGGCCACGCCGGCGCGACCTCGCTCGGCGTGACCATCTGCGCCGCGGCCATCCTGGAGCGCCTGGGCCGACCGATGAACGAGCAGCGCGTCATCATCCAGGGCTACGGCAAGGTCGGCGCACCGCTGGTCAAGCTGCTGAGCGATCGCGGCATGAAGGTGGTGGGCATCTCCGACGTGCACGGGGCCATCCACGTACCCGAGGGGATCAGCTACTCGATCCTGGCCAAGCACTTCGCCGAGGCGCACACCGTCGTCGGCTACCCCGGCGCCCTGCACGTGGGCGCCGAGGAGTTCTGGGCCATCCCGTCGGACATCGCGATTCCCGCGGCGCTGGGCGGGGTGATCACCGAGGACGTCGCCGAGGTCCTGTCGGCCTCCATCGTGATCGAGGCCGCGAATGGACCCACGACCGGCGAGGGCGCGGCCGTGCTGGCGCGCCGGGGCATTCAGGCGGTGCCCGACGTGCTGGCCAACGCGGGTGGAGTGGTGGCCTCGTACTTCGAGTGGGCCCAGGACCTGCAGGGCTTCATGTGGGAGCGCGAGCTGTTCACCCAGCGCCTGGAGAAGACGATGAGCGACGCCTTCAAGTACGTCTGGCAGCGCCACCTGGAGCTGAACGTCACGCTGCGTGAGGCGGCCATCGCCGTGGGCGTGGAGCGCATCGCCGAGGCCACCGAGGTTCGCGGCCTCTTCCCCTGATCCACCTCGCGCCACAACACGACGAGGCCCCGGGGTCAGCCCCCGGGGCCTCGTCGTGTGCGCCTAGTTCTTCTCGATGCGGTGCTCGGAGACCACGCGGTCCGGTCGTGCGAAGCCCTCGTAGATGGCCCCGACGCCCACGATGATCAGCATGACCAGCAGGGTGACCCACCCGTAGTTGAAGAGGGCGCCACGACCGCTGCTCAGCGAGCTCGGCCACACCACGTTGAGCAGCATCAGGCCCAGGTAGACGACCGCCCCGATCGTCACCGGCATGCCCCACTTGCCCAGGGTGAAGGAGCCACTCGGCTGCCAGCCCCGCCGGCGCGCGATGAGCGCTCCGAGGACCGTCAGCAGGAACGACAGGTAGATGCCCGACACCGCGAAGGACACCAGGGCGTAGAGCGCGTTGATGTGGGCCGGGTACTCGAACCACAGGATGTGCACGTTGTGCGACGGGTTGACCAGCACGAGCAGTACGAACAGGAACGGGATGATGACGCCGCTGATGATCGCGTTGACCGGTGTCTTGTGGCGCTCGGACACCTTGCCCAGCACGTTGCTCTTGGGCACCGCTCCGTCACGCGCCAGGGCGAAGGCCACCCGGGCCCCGGCTCCCTGCACGGCCGTGCCGCAGCTGAAGAAGGCGATGATGACCAGCACGAGGAAGAAGTCGCCCAGCCAACTCGGCAGGGCCGCCATGATCGAGGGCACGCCGCCCGTGACCACCCCGCCGATTCCCGACTTCGGGGTGGCCAGCAGCAGGCCCATCACCAGCACGAAGGAGGCGATACCGCCGTAGAGCAGCGCGTTGCGCATCGCCTTGGGCACCTGGTTCTGGGCGTCCTTGGTCTCCTCGGAGATGTCGCCCGCGGACTCGAAGCCGTAGAAGATGTAGACGTTGGCCAGCACCGCGACCAACGCCGCGCCGGTCAGCCAGTGGCCGGCGAAGTTCACGCCGTACGGGTTCGTCTTGGCGTACTCGACGCCCTGGCTCGAGAAGAGGAACCCGAAGCCCTGGTGAAAGCCGTGGATGGCCAGAGCCAGGAAGACGCCGAAGGTCCCGATGGTCTCCACGTACACGCCCAGGCGAGCCACCCGGCCCATGATCTTGGCGCCCACGGAGTTGAGGATGCCCGACAGGACGATGAAGGCGCCCGTGATGACGAAGATGGTCAGGTGGTCCCCCGGGTTGAGGTTCGTCTTGAACCACGTGTTGAACAGGTCCGTCACGTAGCCCACGACGCCCGAGTCCACCGAGGCCACCGTCGCGAGCAGGGCGAAGCCGTAGATCCAGCCCACGAACCATCCGTAGCGCGGACCGACGTTGTACTTGCCGTACTGATAGAGCGCCCCGGACAGCGGGTACTCGCTCGCGAGCTCACCGAAGACCAGCGCCACCAACATCATGAAGCCGACCACGACCGGCATCGTCCAGATGTAGCGCGGTCCTCCGGCGGCCAGGCCGAGCACGTAGAGCGAGTAGATACCCACCATCGGGCTCAGGTAGCTGAAGGCCACCGAGAAGTTGTCGAAGAGTGACAGAACGCGATTGAGCTGGGGCCGATAGCCCAGCGCGGCGAGGCGTTCCTCATCACGCGATTCGACGCTGTTGTCTGCTGACATGTTCCCTCCCCCCACGGGCCCTCGCCCCCGGATGCGCCCACGATATCCAGAGTTCGAAGCGTCACTCAGGATTGTGCCATCGAAGTTTCCTGTGGCAACCTACGAGGATGCGAGACGAGGAGCTGAGCCGCGACGAGCTGCTCGCGAGGCTGGCGAGCCTGCGCGAGGAGATCGAGCGCCTGCGCGAGGAGCTGCGCCGGGTGCGCCGCGAGACCCACGAGGTGCCCCCGCACCACGTCTGAGACGCGATGAGGGCCCCGCTACGCTGCAGCCAGCGAGAAAGCGAGGGAACATGACGCGCATGCCGGCCGCCTTCGTGGGCCACGGAACGCCAATGAACGCCCTGGACCACAACCGCTACACCCAGGCCTGGAGCGACTTTGGCGCGAGCCTGCCCGACGTGCCACGAGCGGTTCTGGTGGTCTCGGCGCACTGGTACGTCAACGTGACGGCCGTCACGGCGATGCGCGCGCCGCGTACGATCCACGACTTCTACGGCTTTCCCCCGGAGCTGTTCGACGTGCGCTACCCCGCGCCCGGGGATCCCGAGCTGGCCGAGCACGTGGCCGACGTGGTCAAGCCAACGTGGGTCGGCATGGACCACGACGGCTGGGGCATCGACCACGGGACCTGGTCGGTGCTGGTGCACATGTTCCCGCGCGCCGACGTGCCCGTCCTGCAGCTCTCGCTGAACGCGGAGAAGGACTTTGACTGGCACTTCGACCTCGGCGCGCGCCTGGGGGCGTTGCGTGACGAGGGGGTGCTGATCCTGGGCAGCGGCAACGTGGTGCACAACCTGCGACTCATCGACTGGCGTCGACCGGGGGAGGGAACCGAGTGGGCCCATCGCTTTGACGACGACGTGAAGGCCACGATGGGCGAGTCGCCGAGTGAGCTGGGCCGCGCCCAGTCCCACCCGGACTACCGGATGGCCGTGCCGACGCCCGATCACTTCCTGCCTCTGGCCTACCTCGCCGGCCTGGCGAGCCAGTCCCAGTCGCGCTCGCGCACGATCGTGGACGGCTACGAGATGGGCTCGCTGTCGATGACCGCCTACGTCATCGATTAGCGCTTGGCGCGCGCCGCACGGCGCACGCTCAGCACCAGCGTGGCCGTGGCCAGCAGCGGCAACAGCGCCACGGCCACGGCGTGCCAACCGGCTGACACGCTGATGAGTGCGACCAGGCCCAGGGCGAGCACGACCGCCACGAAGATCTCCGGCGTGTCGCCCACCAGCAGGTCCCACCAGAACATCCCGAAGCCACGCAGCACGCGAGGCAGCCAGCTCACGAGGCGACCTCCAGGGACCTGCTCTCGCCGCGGCGCAGCGAACTGATCATTGCCGCGCTGATCAGCGCGTAGAAGGCCACCAGCGCGAGCAGGATAGCGTCGCTGCCCGGCCAGCGCACGCGCAGCGCCTCACCAGTCCAGAAGGTGCCAAAGCTCACCAGCATCACGCCGACGCCCATCTTCATCAGGTTCTCCGGCACGTTGGACAGCTGGCGCGCGACGATGAGTCCCACCCCACCGACCACGAGGATGGCCACGGCCGCCGTCAGTGAGGCCAGGCCGAGCCGGTGCGCCGAGACTCCCAGGGTCAACACGGCCACCACGACCTCGAGCCCCTCAAGGAAGACGCCCTTGAAGGCCATGACGAAGGCGACGCGGTCCCGGTCCGGACGAGTGGCCACGGCCTGCATCTCCGCGACAACCTCGCGATAGGCCTCGTCCTCGTCGTGCAGGGCCTTGAGCCCGGCCGCGCGCAGGATCGCCTTGCGCAGCCACTGCAGACCGAAGATGAGCAGGATGCCGCCCACGACGAGTCGCAGGGCGCTCAGCGGCACGTGCACGAGCGCGGGTCCGATGGCGGCGACGAGGGCCCCCAGGACCAGTACGGCCGCGCCCGTTCCCTCGAGCGCGCTGCGCCAGCCGCGCGTGTGACCGACCGCCAAGACGATGGTCAGGGCCTCCACCATCTCCACCGCGCAGGCGAGGAACACCGCCCCCACCAAGACCACATCGCTGGTGCTCACCGTCGCTGCCACGATCACTGAACGCCCTCCTGTACCGGTAACACGAAGTTTGCGGCGGGATCGAAACACACGCGAACGGTTTCATCACGCTCGTGACGCTCTCCGGAGAAGACCTTAGTCACGAAGTGCTCGGGCCCGATCTGGACCACGTGCTCGTAGCCGCGACCGACGAAGGCCACGTCGCGCACCTCACCCACGATGCCGTCGTGGCCGCTGCGCTCCAGGCGCACGCCGGCCGCGCGAACGAAGAGGCGCACCGGCGCGTCCGGGTCCAGGGCGATGGGCGCTCGGGCCGACACTCGATGGTCTTGTGCGAAGGGCAGCGCCACGTCGAAGCCGCTCGCACCGCACGGACACAGCAGCGTGGCGGGCAACTCGGCGGCCAGTCCGGTGAATCGGGCCACGAAGGCGCTCACGGGGTCGCGATAGACCTTCTCCGGCGGTCCAGACTGCACGACGCGCCCGTGGTTGAGCACGCAGATCTGATCGGCCATCGCGAAGGCTTCAGACTGGTCGTGGGTGATGTAGATGGCGGTGATGCCGGCCGTGCGCGTGAGCGTGGAGATCTCGATGCGCAATTGCTCACGCCGGTCCGCGTCCAAGTTCGACAGCGGTTCGTCGAACAGAATCAGGCCCGCGTCGGCGGCCAACGCGCGCGCGAGAGCGACACGCTGCTGCTCGCCGCCGGAGAGCTGGGAGGGGAAGCGATCGGCCAGGTTCGAAATGCCCACCCGATCAAGCAGATCACTGACTCTCTCACGCCGCTCCGCGCTCGGCCGGCGATGCAGAGCAAAGCCCACGTTCTGGCGCACGGTCAGGTGGGGCCACAGGGCGTAGTCCTGGAACACCATCGAGAGCTGGCGCCTCTCCGGGGGCACGAAGACGCGTGACGACACCACCAGCTGCTCGCCGATGCGAATCTCCCCCGAACTGGGCCGCTCGATGCCGGCGATGCAGCGCAGCAGCGTCGTCTTGCCCGAGCCCGAGGGGCCCAGTAGGACCGCGAACTCACCGGCGCCGACCTCGATCGAGACCTCGTCGAGGGCGAGCTTGTCGCCGAAGACCTTTTCCACCGAGCTGATCGAGACCGAGACGGCTTTCATGAACTCACTCCACTCCATCCGATGCGTCGCCAGCCCCGCGGCGTGAATACCCGAAAGAGCCCCAGGGCTACGACGATGACTAAGAACATCTCCACCAGGGCCACGACCGTCATGGCGGTACCCGTGCCGATCTCGTAGTTTCCCAAATAGGCCTGAATCGTCACCGAGAGCGGCTCCTGGCTCGGCGCGTAGAGGATCTGGCAGATGGGTAGTTCCGCGATGGTCTTGGCGAAGGTGAGCAGCCAGCCCCAGAGCATGACGCGCGACACCAGCGGCAGGGTCGTCGTACGCCACGTGCGCCAGAGTCCCGCACCGTGCACCCGCGCCGCCTCGCCCAACGAGGACTGGATCTGCCCCAGCGGGCCCGCCAGGAGTCGTGTCTGGCCCGGCAGGGCCGTGGCCACCAGCGCCAGCATGAGCAGTGGCAGGGTCTTGTAGAGGTTGATCACGTGCAACGTGATGACGGGCAGGTTGTAGAAGAAGATGTAGCCGACACCCAGGACGACGCCGGGCACGGCCACCGAGCCCAGGAGGAGGAAGTCGGTCACTCGCTGACTCCACCCCGAGGTTCCAGACGCCAGGCGCCGGGCGAAGACGAACGCCAGAACCGCGGTGAGAGTCGCTACGCCGAGCGCGATCTGGTTCGAGAGCAGGAGCGGACCGCTGAAGCCCTTGCCGGCCACTGACGGCGACAGCGCCTGGCGGTAGTAGGTCGTGGTGAGGCGCACCGCGCCGCCGGCGTAGATGCCCAGGTCGCGCACGAAGGAACCCAGGACCGCGCCCACCAGCGGGACCCCGACGGATACCGCGAAGAGCAGTCCGATGCCGGCCGAGACGAGCCACCGAGACGCGGGGGCGAACTCGCGACGCCGGATCTCGCGCGAGCGTCCGGACAATACGGCGTAGGAGCGACGCGTGGTCGTTCGATACTGCAGGACGATCGGCGGCACCGTGGTCAAGATCAGCACGATGGCCATGACCGCGGCGACCGAGAAGTTCGCGGGGAACGAGCTGATCGCGCTGAAGAGCGTGTAGGTCGCCATCGGGAAGTGCGTGTGATAGGCGAGTGTGAAGGGCACCCCGAAGTCACTCATGGTCTCGGCGAAGCTGATCGCGAAGGCGCTGAAGAGCGCCGGAGCGACCATGGGTAAGACAGTTCGCAGCGTGGCGAGGCGTCCCGCGCCATGCACGCGCGCGGCGTCCTCGTACTCCGAGCCGAGGCCGTGCAGGCCGGCCGACATCACGAAGTACGCAAAGGGCAGCGACGCCGTCGTCAAGACGACGATGATGCCGAAGGGTCCCATGAACTCGCCATAGAGCCACGAGGTGGGCAGGCCGATGGCGGAGGCCGAGCCGTACGGCTGCAGCACGTCGACCCAACTGAGCGTCATCATCCACGTCGGCACGAGGAACAGCAGCCACATCAGGATCGGCCACAGCCGTCGACCGAAGACGTTGGTGCGGTGCACAAGCCAGGCCAAGGTCGTCGATAGCGCCACGGCCAGCACCGACACCACCACCGAGACCCACAGCGAGTTGAACAGTCCCTGGCCCGTCACACCCGAGAGTGCCTCGCTCACGTAGCGAAGGGTGAAGAGCTGGCTGCCCTGGCCGAAGAGTCTCGGACTGGTGGCCAGCAGGATGAAGCAGCCCACCGGGGCCACGATGAGCAGGCCCAGCACAAGCCACAACGCAATGCCCGAAAGTCTGCGGCCCCTCTCTCGCCCCAACTGCAGAGTCCCTGCGGTACTGCTCACGTCACTCCTTTGGCCACGTACGGGTGACGGCACCGCGGCCGGAGCCGCGGTGCCGTCGACAACGGTTGTCTCGTCGGGGAGGGAGCGGGCTAACCGTTGTTGATGTTGCTGGTGAACCAGGCGTTAATGGTGTTCTCCAGCGGACCCCAGACGTAGGGGTTGATCGTCTGCATTGGCACGCTCGTCAGCGGCGGGATCACGCCGTTCGCGGGCTTCTCGCCATTGAGCACGGGCCAGAACAGCGAGTCGCCCTGCGGGTCGCCCGTCTGCATCACGTGCTGGCCGGCGGGGGTGAGCAACCAGTCGACGAACTTCTGGGCCTCGGCGCGCACGTCGGCCGGCATCTTCCCGTCGATTCCGATGCAGCCCGGCAGCGCCGTCACCGGGTTCAGGTACGCCACGTGCAGCGACTTCGTCGTGCTGATCTCCTGGCCGTAGCCGGCCGAGGACTGGATGATCGCCATCTTGATGGTGTGCGACTGGATCGCGCCCAGCGTGGGTCCGTTGGTGGCATTGATCACCAGACCGTTGGCCTTGAGCTTCTCCAGGTAGGCCTCGCCGGCCTTGACCGCGGCCGCCGTCGAGCCCCGCTTGTAGTGGCCCAGGTAGTTCATGAGACCGGCGATGAGCGGGTAGGTCGGACCGGACTGGGTCGGGTCGTTCATGCCCAGCATCCCCTTGTACTTGGCCTCGGTGAGCTGTGCCCACGTCTTGGGCAGCTCGGCGGCCGAGATCTGAGCCGAGTCGTAGACGAGGGCGCCGGTGGCGGTCAGGCCCGTCGGCACCCAGCTGCCATCCGCCGGGATGTTGGCCCGACCAACGTTGTTGAAGTCGACCCTGGGCACGATGCCCTTGGCGAGCATGCCCTGGCGGTCCAGCGCGGCGAAGGCGGTCGAGCCGTCGACCCAGAGCACGCCCCACTTCGGGTTGTTGCGCTCGGCCTGGATCTGCTGCAGGAGCGGTCCAGTGGAGTTGTCGTTCAGCGTGACGGTGAAGCCCGGGTGTGTGCTGTTGAACGCAGCGACCGCGGCCTTGTCATAGCCCTGGGCCGAGTAGACGACGAGTGTAGGGCCCTGCGCGGCGCCGGCATCGTTCGTCAGAGGGACCAAGGGAATCAGACTGCCCGCGATAAGTGCGCCGAGGAGCAACGTCCGCGTCTTGAAGGTGGTGTGTGCCATGGCGCACTGTCTAGAGGGGTCGTCTTACCTGATGGTGATGGAATCGACACGGTGACGCAAAAGTTACGCATCGTGCTGTTCACACGTCGGCTCAGTCGGACGGGTTGGCGGCGGTGTCGCGTGCTCGCAGCTCATCTTCCAGGGCCGCCGGGTCCAGGCCGCGGCTGCGCAGCAGAAGCAGCAGGTGGAACCAGAGGTCCGCCGCCTCTGCGAGCACGCGCTCCTCGGACTCGGCCAACGCGGCCACCACCACCTCGACGGCCTCCTCGCCGACCTTGCGCGCCACGCGCGCGGTGCCCTCGCCGAGAGTGCGCGCGACGTAGGAGTTCGCGTCGCCACTGGCCTCGCGCTGGAGTATTCGCCGCCACAGCCACGGCGTGAAGCACGAGGTGGACCCGTCGTGACAGGCAGGTCCGCTCGCGCGCACGCGCACCAGCAGCGCGTCATCATCGCAGTCGGGAATGATCTCTTGCACGCGCAGCTCGTTGCCCGACGTCTCGCCCTTGCGCCACAGGCGCTGGCGAGAGCGCGAGAAGAAGTGCACGAGCCCGCTCTGGCGCGTGCGCTCGAGGGCCTCGTCGTCCATCCAGCCGAGCATGAGAATCCGCCCGGTGACCTCGTCCTGGATCAGGGCGGCCCGCAGGTCTGCGTCGCGGGTCTGCTCAGTCATGGCTCCTCCTCACCGGGCGCAGGGCGACGCCCAGCCCTTGAATCTCCGCGCGAAGTCCCGGCAGTCCCGCCGGATTCTCGTGCACGATCGAGGCCACGAGGGCCGCGTCGGCCACCGCGAGTGCCTCAGCCACGTGGCGTGCGTTGCCGGCGCCGCCCGAGGCGATGACCGGGATCGCCACCGCCTCGCGCACGCGGCGCGTCAGATCCAGGTCGTAGCCCTCACGATGCCCGTCGCGCTCAATGGACGTCAGCAGGATCTCACCCGCGCCGCGCTCGGCCACCTCTCGGGCCCAGGGCACCGTGGCCACTTTGGTCGCCACGCGACCGCCGTGCGTGTGAACGAGGTCCGCACCCGAGTCGATGGCCACGACGACGGCCTGGGAGCCAAAGCGCTCGGCGATCTGTGTGATGAGCCCCGGGCTGGCCAGCGCAGCCGAGTTGACCGAGACGCGGTCGGCACCGGCCTCGATGATGCGCGACGCGTCCTGCACGCTGCGCACGCCTCCACCAACGGTGAACGGAATGTCCAGGGCGTCAGCCACGGCCGTGACCACGTCCACCATGATCTCGGCCTCGGTCGGAGTGGCCGCGATGTCCAAGAACACGAGCTCATCAGCCCCGCCGCGAGCGTAGAAGGCGGCGAGCTCGACGGGATCACCCACGTCGCGCAGGCCCACGAAGCTCACGCCCTTGACGACGCGCCCGTGAGCGACGTCTAGACAGGGGATCAGTCGCGCGAGAGGCATGAGGCGAGAAAGTCCAGGCCCGCGGGGCCGCTCTTCTCCGGGTGAAACTGCACGCCAAGGAACGAGCCGTGGCGCACCGCGGCCACCGCCCCGTCAGCGTGGGCCGTCGCGAAGGCCGTCACCGCAGCGTAGGAGTGCGCGAAGTAGTAGGCCTCGCCCCAGGGTTCGACGACCTCCCAGCCCAGGCGTGGCACGCGGCCCGCGCGCAGGCGCTCGACGGTGCCCGCGACGAGGCCGAGACCATCCACCCCGCCGTCCTCCTCACTGCTCTCAAGGGCCAGCTGCAGTCCCAAGCAGATGCCGAGCACCGGGGCCTCGACGCGCACCCGATCGGCCAGGGCTGAGGCGACACCGGTCTGGGACAAGTGCTCCATGGCGCTGCGCGCTGAGCCCACCCCGGGCAGGATCACCCGCTCGGCTCGAGCGACCTCGCCCGGATCAGCGCTGACGACGCTCTGCCAGCCCAGGCGAGCCAGCGCGGCACGCACGGAGTGAGTGTTGCCCGCCCCGTAGTCGACGACGAGCGCCGTACTCACAAAGAGCCCTTGGTCGAGCGGATCAGCGTGCCGCCGGGCTCGAGCGCTTCGTGCAGGGCTCGACCGACGGCCTTGAAGGCCGCCTCGGCCACGTGGTGGGCGTTGCGCCCGCTCGCGCTGACGTGCAGGGTGATGCGCGCGGTCTGCACGAAGGACTCGAGGGCGTGCGTGGCCATGCCCGGGTCTGGTTCGATGTGGATCTCGGCCACCGGGCGCCCAGAGAGATCCACGACCGCGTGGGCCAGCGCTTCATCCATCGGCACCCGGGCCTCGCCGTAGCGAGCGATGCCCCGTCGGTCCCCGAGCGCGCGGTCGAGCGCCTCGCCGACGGCGCGAAACATGTCCTCGACCGTGTGGTGGTCCCCGGTCTCCAAGTCGCCCACGCCCTCGAGACGCAGGTCCATGCCGGCGTGAAAGGCGAGCTGGGTGAGCATGTGGTCGTAGAACCCCTCGCCCGTGACGACGAGAACGCGACCCTCACCGCGGGGGCGCAGTCGCACCTTCATGATCGTCTCAGCCGTGGCGCGTCGGTGTCGAACCTGCAGGCTGGGACCCTCCCCGCCCACTAGCTCGGCGCGCAGGGCCGCGAGCAGGATGTCGTCATCCACCTCGTCGCGCACGCTGACCCGCCAACCGCCGGCGAAGGCGCGAGTAACGACGCCGTAGGGCAGGAGGCGCTCGACGAGCTCGCTCGGATTCTCCATCGGCACGTAGAGGAAGTTCGTGTAGGAGGGCGTCGGTTTGAGCCCCAGTGACCTCAGTGCCTCGGCCAGGCGCTCGCGCTCAGCGATCTGGGCCGTCACGTCGGGGGGTGTGGCCAGGGCCGCGAGGGCGACGGCGGCCGACAGCGTCGAGACCGAGAGCGGGGCCTGGCGTGAGGCGATCACGTCGATCGTCCCCGGGGCCGCCAGGGCGTAGCCCACGCGGGCCCCGGCCAAGCCGAAGGCCTTGGAGAACGTGCGCAGGACGATGGCGCCCTCGTCGATCCTCTCGAGCGCGCTGACTCCGGCGTAGTCGGCGTAGGCCTCATCGATCACCAGCTGTCCGGGCACGTTCGGGATGTCCGGCAACTCGCCGGTCGGGTTGTTCGGCCGGCAGACGAACACCAGGTCCGCCCGCTGAGGGTCCTCGATCAGCGTCGCGCCCGCCATGATCGCCGCGTAGCGATACATCGAGTACGACGTCGCGGGCACGGTCGCGACCGTCGCACCCTCGGCGAAGACACGCGCCAGCAGCACGATGAACTCGTCGCTGCCCGCCCCGATGGCGACCTCGTCGACTGAACGGCCGTGATAGGCGGCGATGGCCCGACGCAGAGGTTCGTGGCGCGAGCGGTCGTACTCGTTCACGTCGGCCAGGGCGCGCGCGAGCGCCGCCGGGCGCGCGCTCGCCGGGGGCGCGGCGGGCACGTTGCCGTCGAAGCGGATCATGTCCGACGCCCTCAGACCGACGCGGGACGCCAGCGCCTCGTTCGAGGCCGGCCAGGTGTAGCTCTCGAGGGCCTCGGGTCGCCTCATCGGCGGGCCGTCGCCTTGTGCATGGGCATGCCCTCGACCTCGGCGAGCGCCTCGATCGTCGGCGCGAGGCGCTCCAGACCTTCCTTCGTCACGCGCTGCACCGTGACGCTCTTCATGTAGTCCTCCAGACCCAAGCCGCCCGTCGAGCGGGCCCAGCCTCCGGTGGGCAGGACGTGATTGCCGCCGGTGGCGTAGTCACCCGCGGGCACCGGTGAGTACGGGCCGACGAAGACGGCCCCGGCGTTGCGGATCCGACCGGCGAGGGACTCGGCCCGCTCACCCAGCAGCGCGACGTGCTCGGCGGCGTAGGCCTCGACTTGGGCCAGGGCCACGTCAACGTCCTCTCCCACGCGCACGACGTAGGCGCGCGAGTCCGGTCCGTGCTCCATCTGGGCCGCGAGCTCCTGATCGATGAGACGCTGCTCAACGCCCTCGTCGGCCACCACCACGACCTCGCTGGGACCAGCCGGCAGGTCGATGGCCACGTCGCGCGACACCAGCAGCTTGGCCGCGTTGACCGCCCCTCCACCGGGGCCGAAGATCTTGTCCACCGCCGGAATCGACTCCGTCCCGTAGGCCATCGCGGCGATGGCCTGGGCCCCGCCCAGCGCCCAGACCTCGTCGATACCCAGCAGGGCGGCGGTGGCGGCCACCGCGGCGGCTCCGGCCGGCGGCGTGCAGACGACGATGCGCTCGACGCCGGCGACCTGGGCCGGCACGCCCGTCATGATCAGCGAGGACACCAGACCCCGGGGTACGTAGAGGCCCACGGAGCGAAGTGGGCTCCAGCGACGCTCCAACGTCACGCCCGCAGAGACCTCCAGGATCACATCGGCGGGGCGCTGGGCCGCGTGCCACGTGCGCACCGAGTGCGCGGCCTCGAGGATGGCGGCCGTGGGAACGTCCCCGTACGCCTGGGCGCGCACGGGACTGCTCCACGTGGTCGCGTCCAGGCGAGCCGACCACTCCGCCAGCGCGGCGTCGCCACGCGTGCGCACATCCGCCACGATGTCCTCGACGCTGAATCTCTCTGTCGTCACCACGCTGCGACTCACGGGACCATCCTCTCTACGGGCAGGGTCAAGATCGAACTGGCCCCGCGCGACTCCAGCGCGGGCAGCAAGGTCCAAATGTCGGCCGCCGGCACCAGCGCGTGCACGGCCACGACCCCCGAGGTGGCCAGGTCCATGATCGTCGGCGAGCCGCGCGTGGGCAACAGCGCCACGACCCCCTCGAGGTTCACCTTGTCCACGTTGAAGAGCAGGTATCGATTCGCCCGCGCGTTGATCACACTTGAGAGCACGGTGCGCAGCCGGTCTCGGGCGTCGCTGATGGCTCCGGCCTCGACGCCGCTTCGACCCACGAGCACCGCCTGAGACTCGAAGATGGTGTCCAGGGCGCGCAGTCCGTTCGTGCGCAGCGTTGATCCCGTGGACACGAGGTCCACGATCGCGTCGGCCAGGCCGAGGCGCGGCGAGATCTCGACCGAGCCACCGACCTTGACCACCTCCGCGGCGACGCCGCGCGCGGCGAGCTCGCGCGTCACGATGCGCGGGTGCGAGGTTGCGATGCGCCGACCGACGAGGTCGGCGAGAGTCCTGGTCGGGTCCTCGCGCGGCACCGCGAGCTGCAGCGAACATGCCCCGTAGCCCAGGTACAGGAGAACCTCGACGTCGCAGTCGCGCTCCTCGATCAGGTCGAGTCCGGTGATCCCGCAGTCGACGACGCCATCTTGGACGTACTCGGGCACGTCGTCAGCGCGCACGAAGAGCAGATCGATGTCGGCGTTGCGACAGTGCGACTGCAGGACCCTCTCACCGGGCTCTTGCGGATCCACGCCGCTGGCCTCGAGCAGGGACCACGAGGGCTCTCGCAGGCGGCCCTTGGACGGCAGGGCCAGGGTGAGGCGGCTCACGAGCGGCCCCGTCCCAGGACGCGCCGGTATCCACCCTCGCCGTGGTGGAGCCAGTGCGCCACGCGCGTCACGGTCGCGGTCGACGCACCGGTCCGCCGAGAGATCTCTTGATAGGCGAGACCTTCGTCGACCAGACGCGCGACCTGCAGGCGCTGGCCCAGCGCGTCCAGCTCGGCGGTCGTGCACAGGTCACGCAGGAACGCCGCGACGGACTCGTCGCTGCGAAGGCGCGCGAACGCGTTCACGAGCTCACCGAATCGGTCGACCGTGTCGGCCCGGGTCTCGGCGGGGACCACTTTGCCACTTGTCATAGCAGCATGCTAACGTGCTACTACGCTACTATGCAACTGATTCCCGCCATCGACCTGCTCGACGATGATGTCGTTCGTCTCGAACAGGGAAACTATGACCGCGTTCTCTTCCGCTGGCCCGTGGAGGACTTTCTCGCGCGTGTGATCGCCACCCACCCGCCCCTCATCCACGTCGTTGACCTCCAAGGCGCGCGTGACGGGCACGTTCGCCTCAACCTGGTTGCTCGTTGCGTCCAGGCCGCCGGCGCGGTCCCCCTCCAGGTCTCCGGGGGCATCCGTTCCATCGTCGAGGCGCACGAGGTGCTCGCCGCTGGCGCCCAGCGCGTGATCGTCGGAACGGCCCTGTGGCGCGAACCAGACTCGCTCGCGCCCTTCGTCGCGGCCCTCGGAGCCCGTCTCGTGGCCGCCATCGACGTGCGCGACGGGCGACTCGCGGTGCGCGGCTGGCTCGCTGACGCCGGGCTCGACGTGCACGAGGCCTTGCGACGTTGCCGCGACGCCGGCGTCGCCCGCCTGCACGTGACGGCGATCGAGCGCGACGGGACGCTGTCGGGCCCGGACCTGGCCCTGTACGAGACGGCGTGCTCGGTCGGCATCCCGGTGGTGGCCGCCGGCGGCGTGCGAGAGCAGGACCTCGCGAGCCTGGCCGCGCTGGGATGCGAGGCGGCCGTGATGGGTGTGGGATACCTCACCCGCCTGGGTCTGAACGACCTGGTGTAGGGGGCTGTCACGGCCGCGCTGTGACCTTTGGCACTACTGACCCGCTCCGTAGCGGACGGAGTATGGAGACGTCAGTTGCGAAAGGACCAGCAATGCGACGTAAGACCCTTGACCTTCTGCTCACATGGGTGGGCGGGGTCATCACCGTGGGTTTGATCGGAGCGAGCGGTCTGCTGATGTGGGGGTACTCATTTGCGAACTCGCAGGTGCGTAGTCAGTTGGCCGCCCAGAAGATCTACTTCCCGGCGAAGAACTCACCAGAGATACAGAATCCACTGATCAAGCCATACCTGACGCCTTTTGCCGGCCAGCAGCTCGTCAACGGCCGCCAGGCAGAGGCGTACGCGGATCACTTCATCGCGGTTCACCTTGAGGAAATCGGTGCCGGAAAGACGTACGCGCAGATCAGCGCCGCGTCCCAGGCCGACCCCTCGAACGCCGCGCTCGCCAAGCAGAGCCAACTCATGTTCCAGGGCCAGACCCTGCGCAGCATGCTGCTGACGGCCTACGCCTTCGGAACCTTCGCGGTGATCGCCCAGTGGGCGACCGCCTCCGCGTTGGTTCTCGCGCTGGTCATGCTCGCACTCACCCTGATTGGGGTGTACCAATATCGCCGCCGTGATCCCGATGAGGTGATCTAGCGACGTCAACAACCAGGCCCCTCCGGTCATAGGCCCCTCCGCTTTACCCACCGGAGGGGCCTGGTTGTATTTTGAGACGGTGCGACTACCGTCTGACGGACGCCGTTGACGCCGTCTGAAGCCGTGCAGATCCTCGACGGCCACCAGGCGAGCGTGGGCGCCCTGAGCGTCAGACGCGTCCTGCCCCAGCGTCAGCGGCGCACCATCGGCCCGTGGTGCTTCGCAGATCACATCGGTCCGGCCGACGTCGACGAACGCCACGGTCTTGACATCGGGCCCCACCCGCACAGCGGGCTGCACACCGTGACCTGGCTCACCGAGGGCGCCGTCCTGCACCGTGACAGCCTGGGCACCGAGCAGGTCATCACGCCCGGACAAGTGAACCTGATGAGCGCCGGTGAGGGCGTCTCGCACTCCGAGGAGGCGACCGGATCCTTTCGCGGCACCCTGCAGGGCATTCAGCTCTGGCTCGCCCAACCCGAGTCGACACGACACGGACCGAGCTCCTTTCACCACGTGGCCGAGCCGCCCCGCGTGGACCTCGGACGCGGACTGCTCACCGCCTTCATTGGTGACTACGCGGGTCAAATCTCGCCGGCTCGCGTCGAGACGCCGACCCTCGGCGCGGAGGTGGAGTTCGCCGGACACCTCGAGCTCGAGTTGCGCCCCGACTTCGAGTACGCGCTGATCTGCCTGAAGGGCGAGGTCACCGTAGAGCGCACCCCCGTGGCACCCGGTCGCCTCGGCGTACTGAGCCCGCAACGAGACAGCGTGCACCTCGAGTCCACCCACTCGGCGCGCGCGATTCTCATTGGTGGGGCTCCGTTCAGCGAGACACTGCTCATGTGGTGGAACTTCGTCGCTCGCACGAGGGAGGAAATCGCGCTGATGCGCCGGGCGTGGAGCGAGGCCGATGGTCGCTACGGGCGCCTGAGCAGCCCCCTGGCGCGCATTGAGGCGCCCGAACTGGCGTGGACGGGGAGAGCCGAGCCTCTCGCGTGAGTGCCACCGTCCTTACGCTGAGCGCTCAGCAGGCCTGGCCCCCTTTCGCTCTCGTCGCTGGACTCGTCCTCATTGGTCTGGCCGCCGCCGAGGATGGGCTCTTCGAGGCCCTCGGCTCGCGCATCGCCCGCGTGCGCCGCGGCGAGCTGTTCGTCTTCAGCGCCCTCATGGCGATCGTCGCCCTCGTGTCGGTCACCCTGAACCTGGACACCTCCGTGGTCTTCCTGACGCCCGTCCTCCTGCACGTGGCGCGCCAGCGCGCGGCCCCGGTGACGGCCTACCTCTACGGCGCCGTCTTCATGTCCAACGCCGGCTCGCTGCTCCTGCCCGGCTCCAACCTGACCAATCTGCTCGTGCTCGCCGGCCCGCACCAGCGGGGCACGGACTTCGCCGCGGTGATGCTGGCGCCGTGGCTGAGCAGCGTGGTGGTGACCTGGGCCGTTCTGGCGCTGTGGCGACGTCGCGACTGGACCCAGGGCCAGGCGAGTGACGAGCCGCTTCGACCCCTGCGCCTCGGTCCCGGGCTGCTCGGTGTCGTCGGAGCCGTCGGGCTCACCCTCGCGCTCAGCCGGCCAGCGCTGCCGGTCCTCGGACTCGGTCTGGCGGTGAGCGTCGTGTCGATCAGTCGGGGTCACGTGACGTGGCGCCGCGCCCTGCGATCTCTGAGCCCGCGCACCCTCGGGCCCGTGTTCGTGCTGACCGTGGCCCTGGGCGCCCTGGCCAGACTCGGCGACGCCCCCGTGCGGGTGCTCAACGCCGTGGGCCCCTGGGGTGGGGCCGCGCTCGCCGGCGCGTTGTCCAGCGTGATCAACAATCTGCCCGCGACGATGATCCTCTCGGCACACGCGCCCGCTCACCCTTACGCCATCTTGTTGGGCCTGGACCTCGGGCCGAACGCGAGCGTGATCGGCGCCCTGTCCGGGCTGCTGTGGCTGCGCATCGCGCGCGAGAGTGGCGTGCGTCCCTCGCCGCGCACCTACACCATGGTCGGCGCCGTGCTCGTTCCCGTCAGCCTCGCCGCGGCACTGCTCGCGTTAGCCCTGGTGACACCGGGCTCCTTCTAGGCCCGACCCACTCGAGGCCCGAGCGACCATTATCCTAAGGAGGCCCGGCGCCCTCGTCGGGCCACGCGCCCATGGACACCTCTCTCTATCGCAGCATCAATCACCTCGCCGTGCACACGGCCTGGCTGCACCCGCTGATGAAGCTCGCCGCCCTGGACTTCGTGGGCCTCTTCGGCGTGCTCGTACTCGCCGGCTGGTGGTGGGCTCGCTCGGCCCCCGAACCGGCCCGTGCGGTCGCGGCGGCCGTGTGGAGCGCCGGGGCAACGCTGCTGGCCGTCTGGGGCAATCAGCTCATCGTCCAGGCCGTCAAGCGGCCCCGACCCTTCCTCGTCGTGACCCAGGCCGAGGTCCTGGTGCACCGCTCGAGCGACTACTCGTTCCCCTCGGACCACGCCGTGGCCGCCGGGGCCGCCACGGTGGGTCTGTGGATCCTGGCGCGCTACGGCGTGCCGCACGCGCGTCGCCTGGCCCAGGCGGCCACGGCACTCGCGCTCGTCGTGGCCTTCGCGCGCGTCTACGTTGGCGTGCACTACCCCGGCGACGTGCTGGCCGGACTCGGCGTCGGCGGCGCCGTCGCCGTCGTGGGCTGGTTCATCGTTCGCACGTGGCTGAGCCGAACCCTGAGTCTGCTGGCCAACAAGCGTCTGCTGCGCCGCCTGGTCGTGGCCAAAGCGCACTCGACAGCCACATGAAGCGACCAGACCGAGGAGTTCAATGACGAGCACGCCGAGCACGGCCCAGGACGAGCCCCGAGGCTCTCTCGGTCGCGGCTTCTACGCCGCGCTCGTCGTGTCCCTGCTGGTCATCGCGGCCCTGACCGCCGTGGTGATCCAGACGCGCGGACCCTCGGCGACTCCCCTCGTGCGCCTCACGGGCATCCCGTCCAACATCTCGACCGAGACGGCCAACCTGATGGCCCTGTCGCCGATCCCGCACCGGCCCGCACCGAGCTTCACCCTCACCGACCAGAACGCACACACGTTCTCGCTCTCGAGCTTTCGCGGCAAGACCGTCGTGCTGGAGTTCATGGACCCGCACTGCGTCGACATCTGCCCGCTGGTCTCCCAGGAGTTCGTCGACGCCTACCACGACCTGGGCCCGGCGGCCAAGAACGCCGTATTCATGGCGGTGAACGTCAACCAGTACTTCGCTAGCCCGGCCTCGATGATGAGCTTCTCGCGCGATCACGGCCTGCTGGGCATCCCCTCCTGGCACTTCTTCACCGGCTCCACGGATGCGCTGCGCCGGGTCTGGGCGGCCTACGGCATCACCGTAGAGGCGTCCAACCCCCGCGCGGACATCGTGCACACCTCGGCGCTCTACGTGATCGACCCGCAGGGCCGAGAGCGATTCCTCGCCATGCCCGTGGTGGAGCACCACGGTGCGAAGTCGTACCTCCCGGCCAACGTGCTGAGCACCTGGGGTCACGGCATCGCCCAGCTCGTGCGCGACGTCAGCGCCCCAGCGCCCTAGAAGCTGATCACCGCCGCGCCCTCGTGACCCCAGCGAAGGAACACGTCACGCGCAAAGTCCAGGCGCACGCCACGCTCCAGTAGCGCCGCCTCCACGTCGTTGGCCCGCGCCACGTTGATGCACGCGCTGATCATGACCCCGCGCTGTGCGAGCTCGCTGATCTGCTCGCGGAAGGCCTCACGGATCTCGCCGTCGTCGCGAGCCGTGAGCACAGCCTGGGCCGGGCCGAACACGAACACCTCGACCTCGACGCCGGCGTCGGGAGCGCCCTGGCGCATGCGCTCGGACACGGCCACGCCGGTGCGCAGCGACGCGTCGTCGTCGTGAAAGATGAAGACCGCGGTCTTGGCCACGTCGTCCTCCTCGCTCGTGGGCCACGGTGACTCTCACCGGGCTCCGCACCACTCCCCCGACAGGCCAGTCTGCCAGGTCGACGCGCCAGCCGGGCCGCGTGCGCAGCTGCGCTCAGCTCAGGACGGCCCCAGCAGTCCGCGCGACACGAGCGCGCCGACGATGTCTGCCACGGCGGCCTCGGGGCTGTGCTGCACGCCCACGCGCACCTCGGGCGAGGTCGGAGCCTCGTAGGGCGAATCGATCCCGGTGAAGTTGAGAAGGCGGCCCTCGCGCGCGGCCCGGTACAGGCCCTTGGTGTCGCGCGCTTCGGCCACCTCGAGCGGGGTGTCGACGTGGACCTCGATGAAGGCCCCCTCGGCGAAGAGCGATCTCGCCCGCTGGCGACCCTCGGCGAAGGGCGAGATGGCCGCGACGATGACCACGAGTCCGGCGCTCACCAGGATGCGCGCGAGCTCGCTGATGCGTCGGATGCTCTCCACGCGGTCCTCGTCGGTGTAGCCCAGGTCCCGGTTGAGCCCGCGACGGATCTCGTCACCGTCCACGCTGTAGACGGCGACCGCGTGCTGGCGCAGCGCGACCTCGAGTCGCGCGGCGATCGTCGACTTGCCGGCCCCGGAGAGCCCGGTGAACCAGACGACGAAGCCGTCTCGAAGCGGGCTCATCTTCTCACTCGACACAAGGGGCCAGTGTACGCTCAGCGCCGCGTCAGTCGGCCCACGGCCCGCAGCACCCGCACGGGAGTGCTCGTGCGCAGACGCTCGAAGTCGGCTCGGGTCAGGGCCAGGTCTCGGGCGAGCTCGTCGGACTGGGCGCGCAGGGCACCGTTGCCGGCCACCAGCTCGGCGATCGTGGCGTCGCGCTCGCTCACACTGGCTTCGCGCTCGGCCACCAGGAGCCGGCGCTCCTCGAGCAGCGCCAGCTCCCACCAGCTCGGCTCCGGGCACGGGGCCGAAAAGTGCGCGTGCACGCCGCTCAGTGCCCGCAGGTGCTCGTGCAGCTCAGCAATCTCGGCCGGGGCCTCGGTGCGCCGGTCCCCACCCACGGGCGCGGTGTTGCGTCGCAGATCGGGATTCACCCGACTCAGCGCGCCCGCCAGGTCGGGCGCAGTGAGCTGTCCCCAGTCGCGCAGCGCCGCGCCCAGGGGCCCGAGGACGTCCTCGGGACGCTCGACGAGCTCGGAGTAGTTGCAGGCCACGACCGGCAGCCCCCGCATGCCCGCCACCGCGGCCCGGTTGAAGGCCGCCCACAGGGCCAGTCCCGTCAGCACCGGGATCGCGTCGCGCCGTGCGAGCGACCACGCCACCTCGAGCGGGTCGCGCACGATGAAGACGCCCGCCATCTGCTCCGCTGCCGCCTGGCGCCACAGGTCGGCCAGCACGCACACGCGCGGGTCCTTCATCACGAAGGCCCTCGTCGGGTACAGCTCCTCGAGCAGGCCCCGGGCACGCTCGAGGTCCTCAGCGCGCAGCCAGCCCTCGCCGAGCAGCGGCGGGCTGTCCCAGCGCCCACCCAGGCGCGCAAGGATCTCGTCGTTGAGCGCCACGATGGGCAGCTGCTCGAAGTAGCCCTCCGGATTGCCCTCGTCGGCGGGCATCAGCGTCTCGGGCCGGCCCGCGTCAAGGCCCAGGCCCACCAGCGTCGCCGCGAGCACCGAAGTGCCCGAGCGGTGCATGCCGAAGACCGAAACTCCCACGCAGGCAACCTACTCGTCCGTCACCCGCCGCCCGTAGTGCGTGAGCTCACGGCGCGATCCACAGGACCAGGCCCAGGCCCGCGATGAACAGGCCCAGCGAGACCGCCACGCCCGGCGCGAAGCGCCGCAGGAAGCCTGATCCACCCATGGCGTAGGCGACCACGCACTTGACCAGCGTGTTGGCACTCACCGCGGCGCCGATCGCCACGAGGGTCCCGCTCAGGCTCAGGGCCCCACGTGCGTACAGGGTCACCGCGGTGATCGAGCCGCCGTGGGCGTCGCCCAGCCCGGCCAGGGCGACCGCCAGCACCACCCCGCGCGCCCCGAAGTGCGCCGCCGCCCAGCGCGCCACGAGGAGCGTCGCGCTGATGATGCCGGCCAGGCTCAGGGCCGGCACGAGGGTGATGACCCGCGACGGCGTCGGGTGCACGGCCGCGGCTCTCTCGCGCGGGCCGCGCCGACGAATGCGCGATGAGAGCGCCCCCACCCCCAGACCAAGCGCGCCGAGGGCGCAGGCAACGAGGATCCGCGCACCAACCGGCGCGCTCAGGGCGGTGATGATCACCGCGAGCTCGACGAAGGTCGCCACGCTGGCCCCGAGGGCCCCCGAGACTGCCCCCGCGAGGTCCCCGCTCGTGCGGGCACGACGCGCCATCGAGGCCGTGGTCGCCACCGCGGAGACGAAGCCGCCCGCGAGTCCGGCCACGCGCAGCCCGCGCCGCGCGCCCAGCACCCGCACGGCGATGTAGCCGATCCAGGAGACGCCCGTCACGGCCACCACGATGAACCAGATCCGCGCGGGGTTGAAGATGCCGTAGGGCCCGAGATCCCGATGCGGCAGCAGCGGCAGGACGACGAAGGCGCCGATGAGGAACTTGAGGGCGTCCTCGATCTCCGCGTCGCTCAGGACCTCGGAGACGAATCGGTGCAGGCGCGCCTTGCCCATGAGCAGCACCACCACCACCAGGCCCAGCGCCACGGCGAGGGTCGCGTCGCGCCAGGCGAGCACGCCGAGCAGGTAGGTGGCCAGTGCGGCGACCTCGGTGGTGGTGCCGGGATCGGTCTCGTTGGTGCGCCGATACCCCGCGACGACGAGCGCGCCCACGCCGGCCAGGCCCACGGCGACCGCCGCTCCACCGGCTTGAGCCGCCAGGGCTCCGACCAGTCCGAGCAGGGTGAAGGTGCGGATGCCGTAGGCGAGGCGCGCCGGGCCCGACTGGCTGCGCTCGCGCTCCAGGCCGATCACCAGACCGGCCGCCAACGCGGAGACGTAGATGCTCAGGTGCGCCACGGCCCTCCTCGAGCGGCTCGCCACGGCTGGCCTCGGGGGCCACTCGCCCCCATGACCCGACGCTATCGCGCGCAGAGCCAATACCAAGTGGACAACTAGGGATTGGCGTCGTACCGTGGGCCTATGAGTGGCGCACGACGATCCTGGCTCGTGGCCCTCGTCATCGTGCTGATGGGCGCGTCCTTCGCGGCTGGCTACGCCAGCCATCGCAGTCCCGGCACGACCCCGAGCACCACTTCGCCCACCACGAGCACCCCGCCGGCGACCTCGACCAGTTCCGGGGACGCGACGTGGATGTCGCTGTTCCCGGAGCCGGCCAGTGCCACGCGCTACGCGAGCCCGACGGGCGTCGCCGTCGCCTTCGCACGCCACGTGCTGAAGATGGCCAGCCCCGTGGCCCGGGCCTTCCAGCAGGGCGACACCCGCTCGGGCGAGGTGCCCATCCAAGCGAACGCCACCGGCCCGGTCAGCACCGTCCTGGTGCGCCAGTTGGCTCGCGACGACTCGTGGTGGGTGCTGGGCGCCATTTGCGGGTCACTGCAGATCGCCACGCCCGAGGCGTTCTCGACGGTGGCCTCACCACTACGCGTGAGCGGTCGCAGCACGGCCTTCGAGGCCGTCATCAACCTGGCTCTCTACCAGGACGGCTCGAGCACGCCCCTCGCGACCGGCACCGCGATGGGCGGCTCCATGGGCGAGATGGGCCCCTTCGCGACGAGCCTCAGCTTCTCCGGCGCCACGTCCGCGTACGGCGTGCTGGTCGTCTACACGCGCTCGGCCAAGGACGGCTCGGTCCTCGAGGCCTCCGCGATCCGCGTCAGGTTCTCCTAGCCCGCGCGAGGGTCTCGCGCATCCGCCAGGCCACCAGCACGCCCGAGGCCGCCGTGAGCAGACCCGTGAGCGTCACCGCGTCGGCGAGCGAACTGCGGTCCGCGACGTAGCCGGCCAGCAGCGCGCCCACCGCGAAACCCGCGTCACGCCACAGCCGATAGACCCCGATCGCGCTGGCTCGCCAGCTCGGGTGAGCCACGTCGCCCACCGCGGCGAGCAGGGTCGGATAGACCAGCGCCGTGCCCGCGCCGAGGCCCACCATGGCCAGCGCCCAGATCCCGAAGGAGTGAGCTCGCGCCACGACGAGGAGGGCCCCGGCCTGCACGAGCATCCCGCTGACGATGAGCGGCTTGCGTCCCCAGTGATCCGATAGCGCACCGGTGCCCAGCTGGCCGAGGCCCCAGACGGCCGGATAGATCGCGCTCAGCACCCCGACGTCGCCCACTCCCAGGCCGGCCTGAGTGAACAGCAACGGAAAGACGCCCCAGGCCACGCCGTCGTTGAGGTTGTTGACGAGCCCCGCCTGACTGACCGCCGAGAGCGAGCGCTCCGACAGACTCGTGATCCGCAGCACGCGCGCGAGGCTGAGCTCGCCGTGCAGGTGAGCAGGGCCCTGATGCGAGCGCGCCTCGTCACGCGCGTGCTCCAGGGTCTCACGCACGAAGAGGGTCGAGACTCCCACGCCCAGCCCCGCCACGGCCAGGCCCAGGAAGAACGGGTCCGGGCGCAGGCCGTTGTGCGCGGCCAGGGCCCCCGTCGCCAGAGCCATCACCGACACCGCCACGTAGCCGGCCGCCTCGTTCAGGCCCATCGCCAGGCCCCGTCGTCCCGGTCCCACCAGGTCGATCTTCATGATGACCGTCGTGGACCACGTGAGGCCCTGGCTGACTCCCAGCAGCACGTTGGCCACGATGATCCATCCCCACGAGGGTCCCCAGCCCAGCAGCAGCGGGATCGGCAGGGCCACGAGCCAGCCCGCCACCAGGACCGGCTTGCGCCCGAGCCGCTCGCTCAGCGCACCGGCCACGAAGTTGGTGGCGGCCTTCACGACGCCAAAGGCGACGATGTAGGTGAGAACCACGCTGTAGGCGCGCAGGTGAAAGACCTGCACGGCGATCAGCGGCACGACCGTGCGCTCCTGACCCAGCATCGAGCCCACCAGGGCGTTCACCCCCACCAGGAGCATGAACTGCGCCAGATTCGCCCGCAGACCATGCGAGCGAGTTCGAAGGACACCTGCACCAGCGGGGGATAGCATTCAAGTATTATATTGAATGCCGGAACAACCTCGTCGTAAGGAGACTTGTGCGCGCTCGCGAGGCCAAGGACCAGCTCTACGAGCAGTTCGCGCGCACGGCCAAGGCCCTGGCCAGCCCGCGGCGCATCGAGTTGCTGGAACTGCTCGCCCAGGGAGAGCAGAGCGTGGACGTGCTGGCCTCGCGCGGCAATCTCAGCGTCGCCAACGCCTCGGCGCACCTGCAGGTTCTGCGCGCGGCGCGCCTGGTCCAAACCCGACGCGTCGGTTCCCACGTGTTCTATCGACTGGCCGACGACGCCGTCGCGGTGCTCATCGTGGCGCTGCGCGACGTGTCGCGCTCGCGCCTCCCCGAAGTCGAGGAGATCGTCGCC
This sequence comes from Actinomycetes bacterium, assembly GCA_021782915.1. Lineage (GTDB taxonomy): Bacteria > Actinomycetota > Acidimicrobiia > Acidimicrobiales > RAAP-2 > RAAP-2. Next base: position 43,702 of record JAJXUK010000007.1, read on the forward strand.
GACTACTTCCGCACGCGCGACGCCCTGGAGCCGCTCTCGCGCCAGCAACTGCTCGAGCGCCAGCGACGCGGCGACGTGATCGTGCTCGACGTGCGCCCGCACGACGAGTTCGCCGCGGCGCACATCCCGGGCGCGCTCTCGGTGCCCCTGCCCGAGCTGGACAGCCAGTTGGCGGGGCTGCCGGCCGGCCAGATGGTGGTCGCCTACTGCCGTGGGCCCTACTGCGTGCTCGCGCCCCAGGCCATCGAACGCCTGCGCGCGGCCGGCTTCGAAGCCCGCCGCCTCGAGGACGGCCTGCCCGAGTGGCGCCTGGCCGGACTGCCCGTCGAACAGGAGAGGAAGACAGAATGAAGGCACTGATTATCGCCAACGGCCCGGCCTACGGGAGCGAAACGACGTGGAACGCGCTGCGTCTGGCCGGTTCTCTCGCGCGGCGCGAGCACAACGAGGTGAAGGTCTTCTTCATGGGCGACGCGGTCGTCGCCGCGCTGGCCGGCCAGAAGGTCCCCGACGGCTACTACCACCTGGACCGCATGGTCCAGGCCGCCGCTCGCCACGGCGCCGAGGTGGGATGCTGCGGCACCTGCCTGGACGCGCGCGGCATCGCCGACTCCGCGCTCACCCCCGAGGCTCGACGCTCCACGCTCGAAGAGCTCAGCGACTGGACGGAGTGGGCCGACAAGGTCATCACGTTCTGAAGGCGTGCAGCGCGCCGAGGTGTAAGGTATACTGACAATAGTTGAGCAGTTACCTAACACGATGGAGGTGTGACCAATGCTGATGCTCACTGATCCCATCCGTCAGTGGAACCGCCTGTTCGATCAGGGCGAGGGTCCCAGCGCGACGATGGACGCCTATCGCCAGGGCGACGTGATCACGATGGTGTTCGACCTGCCTGGCGTGGACCCGTCCCAGATCGACGTGCAGATCGAGCAGGGCGAGTTGCGACTGACCGCGCGTCGCAAGACGACGCTGCCCGAGGGGGCGCGCTACATCATCCGCGAGCGTGCCGACGCGACGATCACGCGCCGGGTCATGCTCGGCGAGGTGCTGGACGTCGAGCACGTGGACGCGGAGTACCGCGATGGCGTGCTGGTCCTGCGCGTCCCGATGCACGAGAGCGCCAAGGCCCGCAAGGTCACGGTGCGCAGCGCCCAGGACGAGCGCGCGGCGATCAACGTCAGCGCGTCGTGAGTGCGCCCCGGCGCGACCAGGGCCCGGCGAGTTCGGCCCTGGTCGCGCCGCACTGGCGCGTGCGCCTCTCGAATCCCGACGAGCCCCTCTACACGATGGCCGTGGTGAGCGAGTTGTTGGGCGCGAGCCACCAGAGCCTGCGACGTCTGGAGGCGGCCCTGGCGATGTCCTCGCCTCGCCCCTCCGGCAACCAGCGCCGCTACAGCACGCGCGACGTGGAGCGACTTGGTGCGGCCTGGGAACTGGCCGAACGGGGCTTCTCGCCTCAGAACGTCGCACGAATCCTCGCCCAGGATCACTTGAGTTCAGGAGTGCCCGGCGAGACCTCCTAGGGCTGCGTGAAGCGCAGAGGGCCCTGAGTCCTCATAGGGCACCGACGCACCAGCCCGGCTTGGGCGTAGCAGTGGCGCGTGTGATCCCCGCTCGCGCTCCGGCGCCGGAACGTGACCAGCGTCGTGCGTTGCTCGATCGCACGCCCCTCGTGTCGCTGAGGGTCCGGGCCGTGTGAGACGCGGTGGTCCTCGACTCGCACACGACGGGCCGAGTCCGAAATCTCAGTTCGCGCGTCCCTACACTGAGGCGATGTCCGCAACTCGGATGGAGGCATTCAGTGACGGCGTGATCGCCATCGTGATCACCGTGATGGTCCTCTCGCTGCGCCTGCCTCCGGGCGAGCACTTCTCGGCCCTGCGCCACACCTACCCGTCGTTGCTCGCCTACGTGCTGAGCTTCGTCTACCTCGGCATCTACTGGAACAACCACCATCACCTGCTGCGCACCGTACGACGCGTCAGCGGCGCAATGCTCTGGAGCAATCTGAACCTGCTGTTCTGGCTGTCGCTGTTTCCCTTCGGCACCGCCTGGATGTCCTCGACTCACTTCGCGAGCGATCCCGTGGCCGCCTACGGGGTGATCCTGGCCCTGGCCGCGCTGGGCTACACCGTCCTGCAGCACTTCGTCATCGTCTCCCAGCGCCCGGACACCTCGCTACAGGAGCTGCTCGGGCGGGACCTCAAGGGCAAGCTGTCCCTAATCGCCTACCTCGCCTCGATCCCCGTGGCACTGGCGTGGAACTGGGGCGGTGTCGGGATCTTCGTCGCGGTCGCCGTCGCGTGGCTGGTGCCCGACCGGCGCATCGAGCACTACCTCGACCACCACGCACCGCCGAGCGAGTAGGTCGCCTCGACTACGGACCCGTCCCCTCGCCCACCACGCGCCAGAGTCCCTTCACCTGGGCCAGTGTGACGAAGCTCGAGGAGTTCTGGGTCACGGGATACGCCCGGTGTCGCACAAGCACCATGACCGCGGCACTGGCCGTCGCCGGCACCGAGCCGCTGTAGCCGCCGTAGCCGCCGTCGGCGTTCAAACACCAGTGCGTGCCAACGCGATACGCCACCACGTTCAACACCCACTCGGTGCCGCTGGGCACCGTGGCCGGCGTCAGCTTCTTGGCCGCGTAGTAGGCGCTGATGGCGCGCAGCACGTCACCCGAGACGTGCCGCGTGGGCCAGCTGCTCGGCCCCGTGCACACGAGCACCGTGCCACGGCTGATGGCGGCCGTGGCGTAGGTGTCACGCACACTGGCACGCCAGGAGGAGACGCCCACGAGCTGACCCATCCCCGAAATCGGGCCCCGGCACTGGGCGAGCCTGCCCAGCAGCGAAGTCGACGCCGACAAGCCGGGCGAGAGGGCGCCTCCGAGGCTCACCGCCACTCGCGCGGCGCGCCGCTCCACGCCGGGGGTGCAGTAGTACTGAGCGAGCAGCGCGTAGGCGCTCGCCCGTGGTGCCAGGCTGAGCCTCGGGCTAGCCGATCGGGCCACGAAGGGGCTGGCCGTTGCGCTGTAGCGAACTCTCAGCGCCGTGCCGGTCGTGTCGCGCAGGAACACACTGGGCGCACCGCTGAGCACACAGGCCGCCGCCGAGCGGTTCTGCACCCGCAGCACAACGGCGCGCTCGGCGCTGGCCAGGCTGGGCGCGCGAACCACCGAGAGACTGAGCGCAGTGCTCGTGCACGCCGGGGGAACCGCGGCCCCCGAGGGCTCGCTGGCACCGGGGGCCACAAGACTGCCCAGGCCCAGAGAGCAGACCACCAGGGCGGCCCGCCCGGGCCCGCGTAGGAGAGAAACCCGTGTCATCACGAGACCGGACCTTTCCGCCCCCGCAATCTCCAGTAATACCGCGCAATTGCCGAATCGTCAATTCCGGCGTGTAACAAGGGTCAACGCGAGCCAACGCATCGAGCGTGCCCGCAGCGCACGCGACACGAGTTGAATCCTCGCACCACGCGGCGACGTGTGAGGCTACGGCACGTGAGGCAGGGCCCCGGGCACGAGGGTCTCCGGGACCACCCTGGTCATGACCACAACTCCCACGCACATGACCGCGACCGCCACGACGCCGACGACGAGCGGGCCCCACGTAGCGCTGAGGCGCTCATGAAACAGACCGATGCCGTAGAGCACGCTGGCGAGGGGGTCCACAATCACGATTAGCGGCTGCGAGACCCGAAGGGGGCCCTCGCGCAGCGCGAGTTGCTCCGTGATCAGTCCTCCCACGCCCGTGACGATCAACGCGTAGAGAGTCCACGAGCTCACGAGGCCGCCGACTCCACCGCCAACGAGGATGTCGGTGGCGCTCTTGATGAACGTCGCCTCGAGGGCCCACAGCACAGCGGTCGCTGTCGCGAAGCTGGCCGCTCGTCGCGCGGGCCCAGCCCCGCGGGCGGCCACGAGGAGACCTCCCACCACCGCCGCGGTGATCAGGAGTGCCCCGATCCACTCGGAGCTCCCGGGGACCGTCGCGTGCCCACGAGGATCCATCACGGCCAGCGCCGTCGCCAGCGCAGCACCCGTGGTCACTGCGCTCAGCCAGGCGAGCCGCGAGAGCCGCTGGCGACGCCAGACACGGCGCACCACCAGAGCGATCACGAGTTCGCTCACCAGCAGCGGCTGGACCAGCGACATCGGACCAAAGTGCAGGGCGATCGCCTGGAACACGAGCGAGGCGAGCATGCCGAGCCAACCCAGCATCCATAGGGGGTGGCGCAGCACGTCGCGGACCCAGCGCCAACCCCGGCGCTCGCCTGATGTTGAGGCCACGTGCTGGAGCATCACCGCGAACGCGTTGGCCGATGCGGTGAGCAGCCCGAAGAGGACGGCTAGTGACCGCGACATCCGCCGCTCACACGTTCCTGGCTCGCCGCCAGGCTCCGAACCCGCCGCCCGAGTCGCCCCGACCGATTAGTTCCGATGCCTCGATCGAACCCACAGGCACGTCAGCCCAGGAGGTCTTCACAGATCCGTGAACGCTCGCAGTCGCGCACTGCGGTTGCAGTGCGCGGACCTCCGTGTGGCGAGCCGTAATGCGTCGTCGACGTCATGGCCCCGTCGGTGACGCGAGTCCGCGCGCGAAGACCGCGTGACCCGACGCCCGGAGACGCGGGTTGACCGTCGTGATCGCTCTATCTCGCTGGGCACCGCCGACCCGAGCGAGTCGTCGACGACAGAAATCACGTACCGCACTCGAATCTCTCTCTCACCGCGACTCCTCGAGGAGCCAACAGAGTCTCATGTTACGGTCACCGAAGCCGGCGAGGGAAGCTGGGTTGCCTCGAAGCTGGCGGACGGGGCGGGCATCCTCTAGGTACGCTCGCCCCTCTCGCAGACGGACCAGCCCGCGCGCAGCATCGGCGCACGCTTCGTGATCGCGCGGGTGCGGAAGGCTGGGTACGATCTCAACCTGTGGGCCTGGTTTCGTCACGTGCCGCTGCCCCGCACGCGAGACGCCGTCCGCGAGTCCGTACCGACCAAGGAGGCTGCCGATGCAGTGGATGACCCGCGAGCGCCCCAAGACTGACCGGATCGCCTGTCCCTGGCTCATCCGCCGCTTCATCGATCCGGAGGCCGAGATCCTCTTCGCTCCCGCCGCTGGGCTCCTGGAGCGGGCCGCAGCGAGGGGGGCGCGCACGTTCGATGCGCCCGGAGCGGAGTTCACCCACCGTGACGGCCGCTGCAGTTTCGAGGTGCTGATTGACGAGTTCGGGCTCGCCGAGGACGATCCCGCCCTGGCCCGCCTGGCCCGCATCGTGCACGCCGCCGACATCGTCGAGGATCGCGCCAGCGACCCGCTGGGCGCGGGGCTCGAGGCCATCGGCTCGGGCGGGCTGGACGTGGAGGAGGACGACCAGCGCCTGCTGGAGCGCGGCTCCTTCGTCTACGACGCCCTCTACGCCTGGTGCCGCCGCCACGGCGAGGACGGCTGACGCCGGGACCCTCCACCTCGCGTGACCCCAACCAGGTGGAAGATTCGGCTCCGCTGCCGGTAGGGGTCGCGTCCCTGGCCTACAGTTCGACGGCGGCGAGCGCGGCGAGCTCGTCGCGGTCCACGGGGACCCACTGAACTCGAGCCAGTCGTCGAACATGCCAACTCCGCACCGGGCGGCAGGCGTCGAACGTTGCCAGGGGATCGGCGAAGTGCCTCTCGAGCGCCGGTCGCACTGCCATGGCCCGCGCGTTGGCGCTCATCAACGAGACGAAGTCCGCAGTGCGGCGCACTGGCACAGCTGGTCGACGAAGGCGTCGGGACTCTACAGGTAACCGAGCACCCCGTGGCACAAGACGGCGTCGAAGAGCGGAGCCGCGACCACCCGCACGACGCCCTCCCCCTCGTCCCGGAGGCGCCACACGCCCTGGCGCTTCGCCTGTGGCAGCACGACCCGGCACTGATCGGCAACGTTCTGGTCTCGACCCAGACCAGAACGCAACGCACGCTTCGATCCACGCATGTTCGCATCGCCGCGATGAGAGCATTCTGCGTTCAGGGGCCTCTTGGGTTGATAGTCGCCCGTCGGTGCTCGATCGGCCGACTTCGATGGTCGTGCGGGGACGCGCTGATCCTGTTTGACCTCTCCTCGCTTGGGCTCTGTGGTTGTGCCAGCACTCTCTGGTCTGCGTGCACCTCTGGAGCTCCTGACGGCTCAACGTCGCGTGTCAGGAGCCACTCCGGGCCCCCGCAAGCGCCGAGAACTCCCCGTTCGAGCCCCCCGGAGACAACACACTGGTCTTGCCCTCTCGGAGTGTCAAGTGCCCCGAGGGCGTCTCTGTGACACGATGAAGAAGATGACGTTTCTCGATCGCCGTTGGCCAGTAGCACTAGCGGCCACCTGGGCACTGTTGTGGCTCGGAGTGGCCTTCGCCTATCACATCAACGAGCCTTCAGGCGTCCAGAGCATCACGGTGAACGGCCAGACCTACGTAGGGAGTCCTCCGGCACTCTCCCTGTTCGAGCGTGACAACTTCTCAGTCCTCCTTGCGACTGTCCTCGTTACCGTGGCGATACTCGTGACGTTCCTCGACGTCAGCAGGCGTCGGCGTCGCGCGGACGCTAACCCTGGTCCAGCCTCCGTCGTCGCCGGCTCGCTTCTTGTGGCGTACTCGTTGCTTGGCCTCCTCTGGGGACTGCTCTCCATCGGTGTCGTGGGGCTCTTGCTGATCCTGGCGTCGCGGCCGCTGAGGCCGACTGTCGAGCCCTAAGACCCAGGTGACCCGCGCTCGAGCAGCGCTCCCGCGTTCATGACCTGGCCGGTCACGTCCCTTGAACACGCATCGGGCTTCGGGGCGGCGTTTCGCACGCTCGGGGGCAGCTGGAGGTAACGGGGACGACCCCAAAAGGCACGAGTCCCAGCTGAACATCACTCAACCGGGACTTACGTACACATCCAGGCGGCACTCACGTGCGCACTTCTTGGTGGCGAGGACACTGTGACACAGGGCCGAATCCGTCCGTGCCTGTGCTTATCCACCCTAGTGAGCAAGTCCGCACACCCCTCGCACACCCCGGACTGCACAGCCCACTCATGGATGCGGTGCTACTGAGTTGGTGGACTGAGTTGAGATGAGTCACAACTACGACGCAGCCACCCCTGTGACCCATGGTCATTGGAGACTCGACGCGACAGGACTGCGACCTTGCACCGGCTGAATAGGACATAACTCCATTGCGAACCCAGAACGGAGATGCGACCTCAAGTGTCAGAGGGCGAGGTGGAGGCGAAGTGCTTCATCGAGTTCAGCCATCAAAGCTTGAGGGACTTCTCCAATCACGTTTCCAAGTCGCTATACCGAAATTGACCGGACTTGCTCAGCCTGGGCCTTGGAGTCATGCTCAAGACCGGTCAAACTTGCTGGAAGTAACACTTGAAATGGGTAGACGTGCGAGATGTTCGAGGTCACCGGCACGACGGTGATGACCCCCTGGCCAGTTCGTTCGGCGGCAACGTTCGCTCCGTCGTTACTAACGATGACGGCGGGTCGTCGCTTGTTCGCCCCTCCGCTCTTCGCAGGTTCAAGATCAACGACGTGGATCTCGCCGCGACGCACTAGCGCAAACCATCTGAGGTCGTGGGCTCCCAGAGTTGTTGATCCCCCTGTGACCACTCGGCCCAAGCACTTTCGTAAGCGGCCCCGAGGCCCGTCGCTCTGAGGAGTCGGACAGCCCTATGTAGTGCGGCCGAGCGAGAAGGGAGTCCCTGCTCGGTGGCATACGCGTCCAGGAAGGTGACGTCCTCTTCGGGCAAGCTCATACTGATTTTCATACTTGCATACTACCAGAGGTATGCTACTTGGAAGTCAAGGGCGAACTACCCGCCAAGGGTGTGTCATCGAGACCCGACGTGACAGAAGTGCAACCTTCCACTGGCGATTGACCACGTAGGGATCTCCCCCTGGCACGCGCCGCCGGGTTCGCGGAGCGCCAATCGTCGAGGTGTGCGGGGGTGTGCGGCGTGGGCAGGTGCACGGGATTCTATGGCCCTAGTTGGCCCACAACGCCTCTGAGCGAGACGCCGGACAGCACGAAGGCCCAGGATTTCCCTGGGCCTTCGACGCATCTTATGGACTACTCAGTGGCGGGGGGAGGATTCGAACCTCCGACCTTCGGGTTATGAGCCCGACGAGCTACCAGACTGCTCCACCCCGCGATGGGATCTTCAGTATAGCGACCCGCCGGTACGCCCTCAGCGAACTAGTGCTCGGAGCCCGGCGCCACCCCCGTATGGGTGGTCGGCTCCTCGGCCCCGTCGAGCTCGTCGGCTTCCTCAGCCTCCTCGGACTCCTCCTCATCTGCCGCGTCGCGACGCAGACGAAAGAAGACCATCACGCCGACCGAGATCGCCGAGAAGATGCCAAAGCCAGTCAGCAGCGGCACCAGGCCCACGTGGGCGAGCTCTCTTTGGCTCCCGGATCCCGGGCTCAGCAGCACCGCCACGAAGCCAATCAGCCCGAGACCGCTCAGCAGATACCAGACCGTCTCATTCCACTTGGCCACGTGACGTCCCGGCAGGAAGGGCAGCGGGAACAGCCCGAAGGCCAGGCTCGCGAAGCCGGCGAGGAACATCGTCTGCAGTGCGGGCGTCAGCACGAGGAGCCACGGTGAGGGATTCGGCTGAGTCGCCGTGTGAAAGACCACCGTTGACAGCAGATACGCCCCGGTCGCCCCCACGAGCACGACGCTCTCGGAGAGCGCGTGGAGGCGACCCTCTTCGCGCAAGGTCGTGCCCGGAACGATGATGAAGCTGGCGATCAGGCCGTAGCAGTAGCCCGGGGCGAGCCCGACCGCTCGCGACAGGCCCACCGAGATCATGGCGATGACGATGCCGCCGGCGAGCACCTGCAGGTGGACCTTGCGACGACGGCGCCAGCCGCTGATCGCGATCGGCAACTGGGACGTCAGGGTGATAAGTCCGATGCCGAGCGACTGGCCGAAGAAGAGCCAGAGTGAGGAGCGGTTGAGGCCGAAGGCGGGGTCCAGGAACGAGTTGACCAGGCCCCCAATGAGCACGAAGGCCAGGAAGACCACCACACCACCGATGACGTTGCGCCATGGTGTGTGCTGGCGATTCGCATCGTAGAAGAAGCGCCGCAGGTGACGTCGCAGTCCCGGGAAGATCTTCTCGCGGTTCGCGGCGTAGGTGTGGTCCAGCCAGTCGCTCGGAAAGCCCGCCGCGATGAGCCGGCCGAGCAGCACCAGCAACACGGAGATCCCCCCCGCACTCACCAGGTGGTGCGAGAGCTGGCCCAGACTCGGCATCGCCACGGAGTACTCCATGAGGTGGTTCAGCGTGGGAACAACACTGAAGGACGCCGAGACCAGTGGGCGAAGAGACGTCGAGCACGACAGAACGATCTGGTGACGTCCGATCGCGGCGTTACCCGGAATCACTAGGTGACGAATGCTGAGCACGTGTCCCGTCACCGGCGAGCTGGCGATGAGGTTGCCGTCGAAGAACACGTAGGCCGGGTTGCACGTCGCGCCGATCGTGTTGTCGACCAGTCTCACGCCAATGCCGGGTGCCCCCTTGGCCGGCGACAGCTCCAGGGCCGAGGGGACCTTGAAGGTCGCCAGGGTGCTCGCCGTCGCAGCACCGCGATTGCTCACCATCTGGCCCGTGAACGTCGTCGCCGTCGACGTGCCGTAGATCGTGACGACGACGACGCTCGCCTGGTAGCTGCCTCCGCGCGTGTAGACGTGGTGCACGAGCGGCGTGGTGCTCGTCAGGCTCGTGCCGTCCCCGAAGCTCCAGTGGTAGTCGCGAATCGTCCCATTGGGCGCGTAGGAGGCCGACGCGTTCAGTGTGCTCGGGTGTCCCGCCTTGGCGGGGGTGACCTTCAGCAGCGCCACCGGAGCCTGGTCGGGCTCGATCGCGATGCCGAAAACGGGACTGCCCATGGGAATGGGGCCGATCGCGTGAATCGGGCTCGCGGAGACGTCGATGGGCGCGACGTCACCGCTGGCGCTGGCCACGTAGACGATGCGACCATCAGGTGACAGTGCCATGCCGTCGGGCTGGGTCAGATTCGCCACCGACACGGTCGTCGGCACCACCGCGAGATCGCGCGGGGAGAAGACCGACAGGGTGCCATTCGCATTGGCCGTGTAGGCCCGCTCCCCGCTCGGCGAAATCGCGATGCCCACGGGCCCGGCCGCGACCGGCACGACCCGAGCGATTGACGCCGTGCCGGGGCCGAGTGCGATGACCGTGATCGCCTGGCCATCCACGACGAAGGCCCGTGTGCCGTCCGGGGCGATCGCGATGGCCTGGGGGCGGGCGCCAATGGGCAGGTTCGTCACGTGCCGAGTTGCCACGTCGATCACGGACACGGCGTCACCCTCGGAGTCCGAGACCAGCACGGTCGACCCGTCAGAGCTCACGGCGATGCTCCACGGACCGGCGCCCACCGGAATCGGCCGCCCCGCGAGTGGCGTGGCGCCCAGGCTGACCGGCGTAACGGTGTTGTCGTTGAAGTTCGAAACGTACGCCGTGCGTCCGTTGGACGCGATCGCGATGGCCGCAGGCGCCGAGCCGACTCGCACCGGCGCGCCGACACTGGAGGTGGCCAGCGTGATCGGCACGATGCTGTTGCCCAAGGAGTTCGTCACGTAGGCCGTGCGCCCGTCGGGAGTGATCGCCACACCCATCGGACCGTTCAGGCCGTGTCCCGAGATGGTCGACACCGCATGCGTCGTGGGCGTGATGATCGAGACCGAGTCGGTGTTGAGGTTCGTCACCACGATCGAGCCCGCACGCAGGAGCGGTGCAGCGGCGCCCGCCAGGCCCAGGAGCGCCAACGGCGCGGTGCCGAGCAGGCTCAGTGCGACACTGGCGACGAGTCTGCGGTACCCGGTGGTCCCCACGGGCTATCTACGAGGCCCGAAGAGCCGCCACCACGCGCCGATTCAGCGAGCGGCCCTTCGCGGTGGTGTTGCTGGCGATGAGCTCGATGCTCACGCCCGTGACGATCGAGATATGCACGAAGCTCACGTGGAGTCGGCGAAGCTCCGCGCCCAGGCGGGTCTCCACCGCGGCCGCGCGCATCTGATTCAAGACGGCGTTGAACGCGGGCGTGAAGACGTTGTCCGTGTAGCCCGTCAAGTCCACCGTGCGGTACTTGTCACGCTTGATGAGCAGCGCCAGGGCGTGGATGCGCTTGAGGAGCTTTGCCGTCAGGTGGTACGAGCCCTCCGGGAAAGGAGCGACGGTGAACGAGCGAGGCGGGGCGAGCTTGGGTGGACTCGCCTTGATCACCACGTCGGCCGGCAGGATGGCCAGACTTCCCGCGACGTAGCTGAGCACGTAGGCCGCCGTGTCGCGGCTCGGGTTAACGCTGATGGACGCACCCGAGGGCGTCACGGAGTAGACGCCCACCGCGCTCGGCGCGGCGCTCGTCGGCCCGTAGGGGGTGCCCTGGAGCCCACGATAGGTGAGCGTGACCCGGGTCACCGTGACACTGTCACCAGCCTGGGCGCCGGAGACCGATACCCCACTGCGCACCGGCTGACCCTGCTTCACGCTCTGGTTCAGCGCCGAGATCGTCAGCTGGTGTCGAACCGTGGTGGTCGTGGTCGGCGTCGGCGGCGTCGGCGGCGTCGGCGGCGTCGGCGGCGTCGGCGGCGTCGGCGGCGTCGGCGGCGTCGGCGGCGTCGGCTTCGCGTTGAACGTCATGGTGGCGGACGTAGAGGCTGAGGCGTAGTACTCATCGGCGGCGACGGTGGCCGTGACGTCGCAGGTGCCGGGAACCGAGGCGCTCAGATGATCGCCGCTGAGCTGGCACTTCGCCGAGTTGGCCCCACTGAGGCCGTAACTGATCGAGCCCGTGCCGGCCGAGCTCGTCGCACTGAGGGTGATGGTCGTGCCCACGTAGGCCGTCTGGGCCGCGAGCGTGATGGAGCGTTGACCCGGGAGGACGGTGAGCACCATGGTCGCGCTCACGGTGGTCGTCGCGCTGTCGTTGTCCGAGTCCGTCGGCCCCAGATCCGAGTTCGGGATCGTCGTCGTGGCGATGATGTCGCAGGTACCGGGACTCTGGTAGCTGAGCGTGCCGCCGGTCGCTGAGAGCGCACAGCCCGCGGTGTTCGCCCCGATCGAGTACGTGAACGTGGCCGTCGGATAGCTCGTGGCCGTGGCCGCCGGCACCGGCACGCTGTAGGGCGCGGCGTACCTGACCGACTCCGACGACGGGAAGTTGACCGTGGTGCTCGAGCCGCCGTCGCTCGCGCCGTTGCCCCCACCCGCGCTACCGCCAGATCCACCGGAGCCGCCGCCGGAGGACCCACCCGGGCCACCGCCGGAGCCGTGTCCGTGGGCACTCGAGATCGCCGCGGGCACGAGAGCGCCCGCGACGCCGATGACGCCGACCAGCGCCAGGCGAGCCACTCGACGTCCCAAACCTGGTGTGGCCTGCGCTTTTAGCACACGCCAACCCCTCGTCGCCCGATGCGACATGGCTATCGTCCCCCCCGCTCGCGCGAATGTGACTAAAGTCCCGGTTCGCGCTTGGCGCTTACGATAGCAACAATTCCCAGACAACGCACAGACAATTCACTACCAACGAGGTTGATCTAGGGGGCGCCGAAGGGTTCAGCCCTTGGCCGCGAGGGCCTTCTGGGCCAACTCGAGGGCGTGATGCATCGCCTCGACGTCCAATTGGTACTGGCCGAGCTGGCCGTTGGCGAGCGCGGACTGGGCGGACGTCCACGCATTCGCGGCCTGTTGCAGGTACTGGGCCACCGAGGTGTTCGGGCTCGGCCCGCTCGGGCCGCTGGGCGTGCTGGGCGTGCCGGAAGAGACGTTGGCGCCCAGGACGCTCGACAGGGCCCCCGCGAGCGTCGGCGAGATCGCCACGTCCTGGTTGAAGACGGCGATGACGTACTTGAGCTGGGGCATCGGGTTCGACGTTGACTCCACGTAGAGCGGACGGATGTAGAGCACGCTCTGATCCAGCGGCACTATCAGGTTGTTGCCAAGCAGGACCTGGGAGCCGTGCTGGTCCAGCAACGTGATGGTCGAAGAGACCGTGGCGTTCTCCTGGATCTGCGAGTCAGCCTGGACCGGGCCGATCACGAGGCTCGCGCGCGGCGTCTCGTAGACGTTCAGCTGGCCGTAGTTGTTCGGATTGCTCGTGGCCATCAGGAACGCCGTGAGGCCCTGCACGGTCGACGAGTTGCCCGCCGGCACGTAGGCAATCGACTCGAGCAGTTGCTGTTTGCTCGTGTTGGGCAGGGCCCCGACCTGGAAGATAGGGCTCATCGGCGACAGCGTGGAGGAGACGATGCTGCCCGCCGCGTTGGTCACCGCGGTCTGGTTGAGCGACTGGCTGGGGGTACCCGCACCGGTGGTCGGCGACACCTGCCAGCGGTCCGAAGCGGTGTAGAACGCGGTCGCATTGGTGATGTGGTAGTGACCTAGCTCGGCCGCCTGCACGCTGAAGAGGTCCACCGGGTAGCGCATGTGGCTGAGCAGCTCGGCCGGCATCGCGCTCATGGGCTGGAACATCCCCGGGAAGGCCGCGCGATAGGCCTTCAGGATGGGGTCGTTGGGGTCGGCGGCGTAGAACTTCATCGAGCCGGTGTAGGCGTTGATGACCACCTTCACCGAGTCGCGCACGTAGTTGAAGCTGTAGGGCAGGCCGCCTTCGTTGACGTTGAGCCCCGAGGCGTTCTGACTGTACGGGTACTGGTCCGTGGTGGTGAAGCCATCGAGCACGTACTGAATCGTGCCGTCGGCGATCACCGGGTAGGCCTCAGAGTTGAACGTAAGGAACGGCGCGGCCTTCTGGGCCATCGCGCGCACGTCGCGCACGAACATCACGCGACTGTTCGAGGTGATCTGATTCGAGATGAGGAAATTGAAGTCCCCCAGGCGCAGCGCCAGGGCCAAGCGCGTGAGCAGCCCGCCCACCCGAACGCCCCCCGTGGAGCTGTAGTGCGACTCCACGGGCTGACCCGCGTTGGGTCCCGACGTGACCTGGAAGTCCAGTTCCGGCTGCTTGGTGTTGGCCACCACCCAGCCGGTGTTGTGCAGACCGAAGTAGATGTCGGGCTGCGTGAGCACCGGCATCCCGTTGCTCGAACTCGGCGGCACGTTGGAGACCACCAGGACCGGGTTGCCGGTCTTGGGGTCGACCTGGTTGGCCGCCACGACGGCCGCACCGATGCCGTGGGTGTACTGCAGGTGATTGTTCACCCAGGACGGCGAGGGCAGGTTGGCCGGATTGAGCTGGCGCGCGCCGATCAGCACCGGGGTGAGCGTGCCGTTCACCATGTAGCGGTCCACCGCGAGGGCGGTGAACGTGTAGTACGAGCGGATGGACTGACGCCGCGTCACCGTGGCCAGAGCGATATTGCTGGCCGGATCCCAGAGGCGGATGTTCGCGAGGGTCGCCTTGTCGGAGTTGATCTGCTTCTGGCTGATCGTGGTCGCCCCCGCAAAGGTGTGGTACTCGACCTTGTCGAGTCCGTAGGCGGCCCGCGTGGCCTCGATGTTGCGCTGGATGTAGGGCGCCTCGAGGGTGCCCTGATTCGGGCTGACCTTGAGCGCCTGGAGGATCGTCGGGTAGAGCACGCCGATCACCAACGCCACGAAGGCCCAGAGCCCGACCGCCAGCAGCGGCAGAGACCAGCCACGCATCCGCACGTTGGCCAGGAGGATGCCCGTCGCGGCCAGCGAGAGATAGAAGAGGATCGTCAAGGCGGGCATGCGCGCGTGCACGTCGGTGTAGCCCGCGCCCTGGACGTAGCCGTTGGTCGAGTTGACGAGTTCCCACTTGGCGATCACGTAGCCGGCGGCCTTCATCAGCGCGATGCCGGCGCCGATCACCGAAAGGTGCGCCTTGACGCGCGGGACCACTCGTGGGCTCACGCGCGTGGCGCGGATGCCGCCGTTGAGGTAGTGAAAACCGGTGGTGACGATCAGGATCACCACGAGGGCCACGAGCAGCCACGTCACGATGAACTGCACGAAGGGCAGCGTGAAGACGTAGAAGCTGACGTCCTTGTGAAAGACCGGGTCCGTCACGTGGAAGGGCTGGCTGTTGGCAAAGAGCAGGTACTTGTTCCACTCACCCGTCGCGTTGAGTCCCGCGACGATGGCCATCACGAAGGCGATCAGTGCGTAGATGCGCCCAGCGTGGGGCCGCACGGCGTTCTGGAATCGCCGCACGAGCTCGTCCTCGGGCTCGAAACTCAGCTCGCGCGCCCCGAAGCGATCAGTGAGCAGGAGATTCACCCACATGAGCGCGAAGAAGATGGCCCCGAACACGAGACCGAGGCCCACCTTGATGAAGAAGAGCGTCGAGAAGACGTTGGACAGGCCCACCGAGGAGAACCACATCTGGTCCGTCCAGAGCAGCGCGACGCTGCGCAGTGACAGGAACCCGATGACGATCAGGACGATCAGGGCGGTGATGACGACCCGGCGTGACAGGCGACCGAGACGCCGCGGGCGGGGGGTCGCGTCAGAGGGGCTGCGCACGCCGAGAGCCTAGGGCCTCTTAGGCGGGCACGATGGCGCAGGCGCAACCCGCGTGCAGCGGCGGGTACGCCGCGCCCGAGGGAAAGCTCAACCCCGACTCGCGCACGCCGGCCGCCGCGTCCAGGGCGCACGCGTCACACGGCGGGTCCCCGGGAGCGACCAGGAAGCGCACGGGGCGCCCGGTGGCGGCCGCGGCGACGCCGATGTGGAAGGCGCGCCGCGCCGCGTCGGCGCACAGACGCTCCACGCGCGCGCCGCGCCACTCCTTGTACGCCGTGTTGACGGCCTCCTGTGGGTCGGCGTGACCGTCGGCCAGGATGCGCCGGCGCAACGCGAGCACCACGGTCACGGCGAGGTCGGCCGCGCAGTCCACGAGCGGCGCGCGTCCGGCGCTGCCCCCCGCCGCCCCGGTCTCGTCGAAGGCGAACTGGGCGCCCGCGGCGGCCGCATCAGCGAGCGCGTCGTAGGCCGCGTCGGCGTAGCGCGCCCGCTGGGCGTGCTCGTCCTCTAACTCGGTGACGGTGATCTGCTTGTGCGAGCGAAGCCGCTCGAGCGTCACGTTCTGATCGTCCTGCAGGACCCGCTTGATCCGACGCGTCAGAACGGCCAGGGACTCCTCCAGGGACAGGTCGCGCCGCTTGAACAAGTCCCCGACCGGGGTGTCGGGCACCTCAACCTTGGGGGCGCCGCGCCGCGGCGGCTGGGCCGAGGCGCCGCGCTCCTCGAGGGTCGCCTTGCGCAGGCGCGCGAAGATCTCGTTGACCACGTCGGCACCCGACTGGTCGTCCTCGGCGGGCAGCGTCGTGGGCCCGGCAACGACCGGGGCCTCGGGAGCACTGGTCTGGACCGGCGCGGCGCTGGGCGCCGGCGCGCTCGGAGCCGGCGCGGGCGCGCCCGGCTCGGCGCTGAGCTCGGGGACCACCACGTCGGGCACGTGGCGCAAGGGCGTGCCCGCCAAGAGCTCCTCCTCGGTAGCCTCGGCCTGAGCCGGACGGAGGCGCAGCGCCTCGATCGCCGCCAGGCGCGCCGACTCGTCCGAGCCACTCAGGCCCGCCAGCAGGGTCTCGACCTCGTCACGCAGACCACCGATGTAGGCGCCCAGGTGGTCGCGCGCGGCGCGCAGCTGCTCGATCTGCATGCTCAGTGCCTTGCGCCTGATCGCCAGATCGCTCAGAACCGTCCTGCGCGCGTCGGTCGCCTGGGCCAGGATGGCCCGGCCCTGCTCGCGCGCACGCTCCACGAGAGCCTCGCCGTTGACCTTGGCCGACTCGATCAGTCGCTCGGCGGCCAGGCGCGCGTCGTGATCGATCGAGGCCGCGGACGACTCGGCCTCCGAGATGATCCCCGCCGCCCTCTCCTGGGCCTCGATCAGGTGTGCCGCCGAGCGCTGCTGGGCGTCGGCGTAGAGCTGGGTCGCTCTCTCCTGGGCCTCCGCGGTGACTCGTCCGGCCTCCTCGTGGGCCGAGCGCAGGATGGCCGCGCTCTGGGTGCCGAGGGCGCTGGCCAGCATGGACTCGTCGATGACGGGATTGGCCGCACGACGATTGGCCTCGGAGAGGTGATCCTGGAGCTCGCGAACGCGCTGCTCGAGGTGGGCCATCTCGCGCGAGACCGACTCGAGGTGCAGGCGCACCTCCTGCGGGTCAAGACCACCCTTGCGCACCGTGGCGAAGGTGACGCGGGCGACCTCGGAAGATGTCTGGCGCGTAGTCGACAGGATCCGGCGATCGTCCATTCTCACAAGACTACGGCGTGGCGAACGGGCGACGAAGATTACCGGGGCGCACTCAGTGGCACCGGCGCGGCCCCACCGAGGGCCCGTAGGTCGGCCAGGGCCTGGCGCAGGCTGTTCACGCCGAGCACCTTCAGGCCGGCCGGCGCGGCCGAGCGGGCCGTGGCCACCTCGACACTCGGCACGAGGAACACGCTCGCGCCAGCGCGGGCCACCGCCACCGTCTTCTCCGCCACGCCGCCCACGTCGCCCACCGCGCCATTCATCGCGATCGTGCCGGTCGCGGCGATGACGTGGTGACCGGTCAGCGAGCCGGCGCTGAGGCGGTCGATGAGGGCCAGGGTCATGGCCAGCCCCGCCGAGGGCCCGCCGATGGAGCTGGTGTCGACGCGAATCGTGCCGGGCAGCCTCGCGTGCAGGGCGTTCTCCAGGGCGATACCCAGATAGGAGCGGTCCGGTCCGGTGACGCCGGGACAGGACGAGGCCCCCAGGGACGACGAGGCCCTCGTCACGAGGGAGATCGTGCGCGCGCTCGAGTAGCTGAGCGCCCCGCTCGCGCCGATACGCGCCACGTCGACGCCCAGGTGCACGGTGCTGCCGGGCGCGAGCGCGTGCACGACGCTGACCAGTGAGCACGCGTTGCGAACCGCCCGCCCGTTCACCCGAACGATTCGGTCGGCCACGTGCAGGTGCCCGAAGGCCGGCGACGAGGCCACCACGGCCGTCACCGTGGCGCCCTGGGAGGTCACCGGCACCCGCCAGCCCAGGGCGCGCAGGGCCGCCACCTCGGCGGCCAGCTTGGAGTCGGCCATCTCGAGGTAGCCCTGAGCCTCGATCTGACTCGTCGGCACTCCCGGCTCCACCAGGGCCGAGGCCGGCACGAACTCGACGTGCGACTGCAGGTGCATCGTGAGCCACCGCCAGAGGTTGAGCGAGGAGAGATAGACGTCCGTGAGCATGATCGTGTCGCGGTGCGTGTCGGTCTTAAGGCCCGTCACGCTGATGAGCGGGGCCACCGGGCGAGCGTCACCGGGCGTGAGCGCGTAGTACGGCACGCTCCAGTACTGGCCGAGCAGGAAGAGTCCCACCAGCACGAGCAAGCCCACCAGGACTCGCGGGCGCACCCACGGACGCCGAGCAGGTGGTGGAATGGTCTCGTGCACGCGGGCCCCACGCTACCGGAGCCGACCCCCGAGTCGATAGTGCGGGCCGGCGCCAGCCACGACGAGGCGAGCCTCGAGCTCATACGAGACGCCCTCGTGGCTCCCGCGGCGCGCCTGCGAGTGCTCGCTCTGCGGGCCGCGCGCCAGCGCGACGCCCTCGCTCAGGCCGAGTGGGCGCGTGCTCTGAGCGACAGCGATCCGGCCGTGCGCCGCGAAGCCCTCGTCCTGCTCGCGCGCGGAGCCTGGAGCCCGGCGCTGGGCGATCTCGTTCTGTCGGCCCTGGGCGATGAGGACCCGCTGGTGGTGGACGCGGCCGCCTTCGCCCTCGGCGAGCACCCCGACGCGCGCTTCGTGCCGGGCCTGCTCAACAGCGCCCATCACGAGGACCCGCGCTGCCGCGAGGCCGTCGTGGCCGCCCTCGGGGCCATCGGTGACGAGCGTGCTCTGCCCAGCATCATCGCCGCGCTGGGTGACAAGGCCCCGGTGCGCCGGCGCGCCGTGGTGGCCCTCGCCAACTTCGAGGGTCCCGAGGTCGACGAGGCGCTCGCGCGAGCCCTCCAGGACCGCGACTGGCAGGTGCGCGCCGCGGCCGAGCAGCTGGGCAACTAGCGGTCCGCGTCGCGAAAGAGTGCGTACAGCGAGGACATCTCCTCGAGGCACATCTGCAGGCCGCGAACCACGACGAGCTCTGGCTCGCTGGCCACGCGCACGTCGACGCCGGTCTTGGACTCGAGCAGCTCGGGCAGGTCCCTCAGGCGCGCCAGGCCACCGCTGAGGGTCATGCCGCGCGCCGAGACGTCCTGGGACAGGTCTGGCGGAGCCTCAGCCAGCGAGTCCTGCACCATGGCCACTGTCGAGGCGAGCACGTCGCGCATGGCGTCATTGACCAGGTCCGCGCTCACCGAGATCGAGACCGGCTCGCCTCGCTCGACACCGCGCGCGGGCACCTCCTCGCTGCGCCCCGACGTGCGCCCCAGGGCCGAGGCCAGCGAGATCTTGAGCATCTCGGCCGTCGCGGGGCCCACCACGGCGCCGTAGCGGTGCCGAATCAACGTGGCGATGGCGCCGTCGATGTCCAGGCCCCCGTGGCGGCGCACACCACGCGTGACGATGCCGCCGAGGGAGATCAGGGTGGACTCCGAGGCGCCCGCGCCCAGGACCGCCACGGCCGAGCCAATGGGGTCCTGCACGGGCATGCCCAGACCGATCGCGCTGGCCAGTGGCGACTCGATCAGGCTGACCTCGCGCGCACCGGCCTGCACGGCGGCCTGGCGCAGGGCGCGACGCTCGATGGGCGTGGCCAGCGAGGGCACACACATCACCGCGCGCACTCGGCTGATCTTGGAGATGCCGGCGCGGTCGAAGAGCCCGGCGATGAGGCGCGCCGTCACGTCGAAGTCGATCGTCGCGCCCTGGGCCAGTGGCCGAAAGGCCACGACGTGCCGTGAGGTCCGCGCCACCAGGTCCAACGCCCCGAAGCCCACCTCGACGACCTGGCCGGAGAGCGTGTCGATCGCCACCGTGGACGGCTCATTGAAGACGACGCCCTGCTCGGCCGTCGCCACCCGACAGAACGACGTGCCGATATCAAGCGCGACGTCGGTGGCCATTGGATCAATGCTAGAGCGACCTCCTGGCGCCCTGGTCTCGTCACTAGCCTTCGTGCGTGACGTGGCTCGCGCGCGCCTGGCGCAGTGTGACAGGGCGGGGCGTGGCCCCACCGCCCCAGGCGCGCACCTGGGTGCACCCCAGCGAGCTGCCGACGTTCGAGTCCCTCAGCACCCGCCACCAGGTGCGCAGCCGCTTGGCGCGCCTGCTCGCCAGCCTCATGCTCATCGCCCTGGTACTCGGCTCGGCCGTGCTGGCCTCGACCGCGCGCACGAGCCCGCCGAACCAGCCGATGACTAGTCACCTGGTCAGAGCGGTCCAAGACCTGCCGAGCAACGCCCGCGACGCGGCCAAGAGCGTCGTCGAGCTGACGATCAGCACGCCGGGCCACGAGACCCACGTCGCGGCCATGGTGCTCTCACACGACCTGGCCGTGACGACCACGCCGATCTCATCCAGCGCCCTGCTCACGGGCAGCGTGCCGGGCCACGAGGACTTTGCCGTGCGCTGGGTCGCCCGGGACCGGGCCATGGGTTTCACCATCGTGCACCTGAGCATCCACGTGCCGTCGCTGCACTTCGCCCCGATGCCGGCCAGCGTCTCGGTGACCGCCGTCGCCCCGGACCTCTCGGCCGACCGAGCGCGCTTCGCCTGGTCGAGCACGACACTCGGCGACCCGCTCCTGCGGGCCAATAACCTGATCAGCTACCTGGTCACCGACCCGGCAACCAATCTCAACGGCTTCGTGGACGCCATCGCGGTCGATGCCACGGGACGGGCGGTGGCCGTGCTCTCGACGAACCAGCTCTGGTACTCAGCGCTCTTCGTCGCGCGCGTGGCCGAGATCGAGGCGGCCGGGCACGGCTGTCACGGCTCGCTCGGCCTCGTGGGCCAGAACGCCCAGGGCGGCGGCGCCACGGTGGTCACCCTGCTGCAGCACAGCCCCGCCCTGGGCCACGTGCGCGTGGGCGACGTCCTCATGCGCATCAACGGACACGACATCGACACCTGGCAGACCCTCTCGACCTGGCTCTACCTCACGCCGGCCTTCAGCACCGCGCACCTGACGCTGGTGCGCGGCACCAGGACCGAGCACGTCGCGATGACCCTGGGCTGTGCCCTCTAGGTTGTTCGCGTGAGCGACAACCCGTTCTCCAACATGTTCGGCGACCTGTTCAACCTCCTGGGCCAGCAAGGTCCCCACGCCTGGTTCGACGCGGCGAGCCAGCTGGCGCTGTCGATCGCGCGTGGCAGCGACGGCGATCCCAACCCGCAGCCGGCCGAGCGCGCTCGGCTCGAGGAGCTGGCACCCCTCGTGTCACGCCACGTCGAGGCCATCTTCGGCGTGTCCGACGCGGGTGAGCTGGTGGCCGCGACCCGCTCGGCGTTGGCCAGCGCCGCCCTGGCCCAGTGGCGCCCGCTGATCGAGCCGACGCTCGTGGCTCCGACGCTGCCGGGCGAGTTGGACAATCCGATGATGGCCCAGCTGGCGAGCACGATCGGCCCGCTCTTCACCGGCCTGCAGCTCGGCTCGGTCGCGGGGCACTTCACCGAGCGGGCCTGGTCCCTGGCCGCGATCGCCCTGCCACGCCAGGACGATCGCCGCCTGATCGTGGTGAACAACCTGGCCACCTTCGCCGACGCCTGGAGCCTGGAGCGAGACGAGGTCTACATCTTCGCCCTGGCCCAGGAGTTCGCGGCCTCCATCGTGCTGGCGCGCCCCGGAACCGGTGACGCGCTGCGTGCGATGCTCCTGGACACGGTCAAGGAGTCCGCGGCGCTCCAGCGCGACATCATGGCGCGCCTGCAGAGCATGATCTCGCCCGAGGACGTGAGCGCCCTGCTGGGAGACCCCGAGAGCCTGCTCGACGGCATCGAGGTGCCCGAGGACACGCCGGCCACGCGCGCGATCAACGCCGCGGCCGCGGCCCTCGGCG
The DNA here is from genome assembly GCA_021782915.1 of Actinomycetes bacterium. Classification (GTDB taxonomy): domain Bacteria; phylum Actinomycetota; class Acidimicrobiia; order Acidimicrobiales; family RAAP-2; genus RAAP-2. The sequence goes on from JAJXUK010000007.1 coordinate 65,643, forward strand.
CGCTGTTCGACGCCGTCGCCGGTGACATCTGTCGCGCCCTGGTCGGCCCGCGCCCCGCCCTCACGGAGGCCTACCGACGCCATCGCCTGAGCGACGCGCGCGGCGAGGACGCCGCCGGAGCCCTCTTCGGGATCTCCCTGCACGGCGAGCACCACGAGGCGGCCGCGAGCTTCGTGAGCGAGCTGGCCGACGAGCACGGCCTGGAGGTCTTCGCCGCGATGCTGCGCGTGGACGGCCTGCCCAGCCCCGACGAGCTCGAGAGCCCGTCCGCCTGGTACCAGCGCGTCAGTACGTCGCCGTTGGCCTAGGACTCTTCGTCGTAGCCGAGGTTCCACTCCACGAGCAGGTTCTCGCGCTCGGCGTCACGGTTCACCCGCTCACGGTTGCGCCGGAACTGCGGGTCGTGCGGGGGCAGGAAGCGCAGGCGTGCGTCGATGCGGTCCACGAAGGCCTGGATCTGCTCCTCGTCGCCGTAGACCATGCGGCACTCCCAGTGCGGGGCCACCGGGCCCAGGTAGATCACCTGGACGTGACCGACCGGCTCGAGGACCTCGGACTCGATGGTGGGGACCTGGCTCACGGCACTCCTTCGAACGCGCCCCAGTCTACCGGGCGCGCCCTTGTGCCCCGCCCCTGGTGAAGCGGGCCACGACGAATTCAGCAAAGAACTTCCAGCGTCCTTTACGAGTTCCTTAACGTGGGCTCGCTACAGTGCAAGAAGAGAGCACGAGGTGGCAATGGGAACCGAGTGGATGGCCGACGGCAGGTGCCGTGAGTACCCCGCGGGGACGTTCTTCCCGCGTGACGGCATCGGGGTCATACGCGCCCAGAAGATCTGCGCCATGTGCCCGGTGGCCGAGCAGTGCCTCGAGTACGCCCTGGAGAACCACGTCGACCACGGCGTCTGGGGCGGCAAGAGCGAGCGCGAGCGGCGTCGCCTGCTGCGCCTGCGCCGTCGCCGCCAGGCACCACGCGCCTGAGGTGTTCGAGTGCGTCATCAACGTCTCCGAGGGACGTGACGCGCCGCGACTGAGCCGCCTGGATGTCGCGTCTGGCGCCTCGCTACGCGATCGGCACAGCGACACGTTTCATCACCGCAGTGTGTTCACCCTCATCAACGAGGCGGAAGCGCTGGTCGCCGACGTGCGTTCGCTCATCGAGGCCTCGCTGGACGAGTTGGACCTGACGGGACACGTCGGGGTGCATCCACGACTCGGCGTCGTGGACGTCGTGCCCTTCGTCGCACTTGAGACGAACCGCGCCGCGCGCGCGTGCGCCCTGCGCGACGAGACCGCCCAGTGGCTGGCCGCGGCCTTCTCGGTGCCCTGCTTTCTCTATGGCCCCGTGGGCGATCACGTGCGCACCCTGCCCGAGATCCGCCGGCGAGCCTTCAGGGACCTCGTGCCGGACGTGGGTCCGCCGGCGACCCACCCGCGCTGGGGCGCCACCGCGGTGGGCTGCCGGCCCCTCCTCGTGGCCTGGAACCTCTGGCTGGAGGGCCTGAGCCTCAAGGACGCCCGCTCCCTGGCCGCTGCGCTTCGCCGGCCCGCGCTGCGGACCTTGGCCCTGCCGGTGGGCGGGGCCGTGCAGATCAGCTGCAACCTCATCGACGTGAGCGCGCTACGCCTCTCGCAGGTCTACGACGAGATCCTCGCGGCGCTTCCGCCGGGCGCGCGCGTTCAACGCGCCGAGCTAGTCGGCCTCGCGCCGGCCGCGCTGCTCGCCCTCGAGGACCCCGCGCGCCTCGGCCAGCTGGGCCTGTCGAGCGAGCGCACGATCGAGTCGCGCCTCTAGACGGCCCGACTGCGCCGCTCGATGGCGCGCGCGCGACGCAGGCGGCGCCGCTCGCGCTCGCTCATGCCGCCCCAGATGCCGAACTTCTCACCGTTGTCCAGCGCATACTCCAAGCAGTCCTCGCGCACCACGCAGCCGCGGCAGACTTCCTTGGCTTCGCGGGTGGAGGCGCCGCGCTCGGGGAAGAAGAGGTCAGGATCCACGCCCATGCAGTTGGCACGGGCCTGCCAGCCCCGATCCTCCATGCCGCTGAGCAGTTCGACGATCTCCATGCTTGAGCCTCCCGCCGGTGTCGCCACCGATGTAATTACAACGGTGTCATTGTGGGCACGCCAAAGCCAGACTGTCAAGTGGAATTTGCGCTACTCCTGATCAACGGCTCAGACGGCGTGCCGGTGGCGCATCCAGTCGTCGAGCACGTAGCGGCCCAGGTCATCGACGGAGGTGTAGAAGGTGCGCCCGGCGTTCACCCGCGCGATCTGCTCGACGAAGGGAAACTGCGTGCGCTCGATGTCCAGGGCGAACACGTTGATGGTGATGCCCGCGCGGGTGCAGCGCAGGACCTCGGCCATCGTGCGCTGCAGGGTCTCGGCCACCGGCGGCCAGTGGAAGATCGGCTCACCGGCGTCGTCCAGGTGCGCGGTGGGCTCGCCGTCGGTCACGACGATCACCTGGCGCTGGCCCCGCTCGCCATCCAGCAGGTGCCGGGCGAGCGCCAGGGCGTGCTGGAGGTTCGTGCCGTACTGGTAGTCAATCGTCAGCGCCGGAATGTCCGTGACGCGCAGCTCGCGGGCCATCTCGCCGAATCCGATCAGGGACACGGCGTCGCGCGGATAGCGCTGGCGGATGAGCTCGCTCAGAGCCAGCACCATCTTCTTGGCCGGCACCAGGTTCCCGCGCATCGCCATCGACAACGACAGGTCGATGGCAAAGACCGTCGCGCTGCGACGCATCGACTCGTACTCCTCGACTTCAAAGTCCTCGGGCGCCAGGCGCAGCGGCAGCACGGGTCCCTGGCGCGCCAGGGCGTTGCGCACCGTGCGCGCCAGGTGCAGCGACAGGGCCTCACCCGGCTCGTGGGCTCGGGCGGTCTCCTCACGGTCCCCGCCGCGCTCGAGGGTGAGGTCACGGTGCTCGCCCACCACGGGTGAGACGCGCAGCTGGGCGAAGAGGTCCCTCAGCGCGCGAGCGCCCACCTGGCGCACGCCCTTGGCGCTCAGGCGCAGGCCCTCACGGGAGCGATCGACGAACCCGTCGTCCTCCAGGGCGCTCAGGGCCCTCTGCAGTCGACGCACGTGACGCGCGGCGTCCTCACCCAGGTGCCGGCGCAGGGCCTCAACGTCGACCTCGGGCAGCGCGCGCGCGGCGCCGGAGCGGCTGAGGAACTGCTCCAGGCGTCCCAGCTCGGCCAACTCCTCGGCGCGCGCGGTCGCCTCCGAGAAGGACGAGTCGCCCCGCAGGCGCGCGCTCGCCTGCCAGTCCAGGTCGGGCGCCGCCTGGCGCAGGTTCGAGCCCAGACGCGCGAGCGAGAAGTTCAGCTCCATGTTGCTCATCAGCCGATCGAAGAGGCCGCGCAGCTCGGACTGCTGCTGGCCGGAGAGGGAGTTGAACATCGCCTCGGCTGCCGCGGCGCGCTCGGCCATCTGGCGCACCACGTCCTGGAGGCTCTGCGCGCCCGGGAAGTAGTCACCGAATCGCTCCATGAAGGACTCGAAGCTCGGATCGAGCGTCTCCGAGCGCCGATCCTGCTCGATCATCGTGGACAGCGCGTCCATCATCTCGCGCAGACGCGCGAGCTCGGCCGGGTCGGCCCGGCCGAGGAAGTCCTTGGCCGCCTCGAAGTAGGTGGACAGAGCCTCTCGCTCGAGCTCGCCCATGAGGGCCTCGAAGTCCTCGCGCGCCTCACTCGAGACGAACTCGTAGTCCTGCATCTCGCCCAGGCGCTCCGCGAAGGAGTCGCTCATGAGCTGACGCTGCAGCGTGCGCTCATCGCCCAGAGCGCGCGTGAGCTCAGCGCGACGCGCATCGCCCGAGCGCTCGGCGCGCTCGAGCAGCTCGGAGATCGCCTGATCCTCACGCGCCTCGATCTCGGCCAGGCGCTGGCGGTAGCGCTCGAGCTCGGGGCTCACCCCGGCCTGGGCCTCGAGCTCGGCCCGTCGGCGCCGTGCCCGCTCGGTCAGCTCGCGCAGGCCCTCCACTCGCTCGCCGTCGGGCGTCTCAAAGCCCTCTCGCAGCAGGCGCTCGATGGCGGCCTCGAGGTCGGCGCTCTCGAAGTAGTCATCGACGAGCAGCTCCAGGATGTGCGCGGCATCGTCGTCATCGTCGCCGTCTCCCGGGCGACGAAAGCCGTAGCGAACGCCCACTAGCGCCCTCGCGAGCGATACAGCGCCCGCGCGCCGGAGGCGTCCTTGGCGAGGCGCTTGGTCAGGTACAGCCCCTCGAGAATGAACTCGGCCGCCGAGGCGAGCTCGCCCGGGCTCGCGCCCTCGCCGGCCACCCGGCGCGCGGCGCTCCCCAGGGGCTCCATCGCCGCCAGGACCTCGACGTAGTGCTGGTCGGCCAGATCATCGCCCACGTGCACGATCACCTCGCCGTCAAAGCCCGCCACGATGGCCCCCGCCTCTCCCAGCACGACGTGCTCGGAGAAGCACTGGCGCACCGCCAGGCCCACCAGGGCCGCGATCACCTGGTCCACGTCGGTGTCGTCCACCGTGTCCAGCTCGATCTTGCCCTGCGTGGACTGCACCAGGGCCGCCAGGTCGCTCACGCGGGGCACCACCGTGGCGTCGCCAGTGCGCAGCGTGCGCCGCAGCGCACTGGCCACGACGGTCTCGTAGTTGGCGATCGACAGGCGCACCGAGACGCCCGAGCGCTGGCTGATGACGTGGCTCGCGCGTGCGACGTGGCTGACGCGTGCGACGATGTCGTCGATGAACCAGGGCACGATCGTGGGCACCGGGGTGACGGGTGGGTGGGCCTCCTGGTGCATGATCTGCACCTCGGTGGATATCTCGTACGGGTAGTGCGTGCGGATCTGGGAGCCGAAGCGGTCCTTGAGCGGCGTGATGAGCCGCCCGCGGTTCGTGTAGTCCTCGGGGTTCGCGGTGGCCACCACCACGAGGTCCAGCTCGAGGCGCACCAGCAGTGAGCGAATCTGCACGTCGCGCTCCTCGAGCACGTTGAGCAGGCCCACCTGGATGCGCTCGGCCAGGTCGGGCAGCTCGTTGATCGCGAAGATGCCCCGGTTCGACTTGGGCACCAGGCCGTAGGACAGAGCGCGCGGGTCGTCCAGGTAGAGCCCACCCGCGATCTTGATGGGATCGATCTCACCGATCAGGTCGGCCATCGACGTGTCCGGGGTGGCGAGCTTCTCGGCGAATCGCTGGCTGCGGTGCACCCAGTCGATGGGCGTCTGCTCGCCCAGGCGCGCGAGCAGGTCGATCGCGTCGGCCGAGATCGGCGCGAAGGGGTCGTCGCGCACGGGCGATCCGGCCACGATGGGCAGCCACTCGTCGAGCAGCTCCACCAGTGCGCGGATCATGCGCGTCTTGGCCTGGCCGCGCTCGCCGAGCAGGATGATGTCGTGTCCGGCGAGCAGCGCCGTCTCGAGCTGGGGCAGCACCGAGTCCTCGAAGCCGAGCACCGAGCTGACCAGCGCACGCCCCTCGACCAGGCGCGACTCCAGGTTGGCGCGCATCTCTTCGCGCACGGAACGGCGCACGTAGCCCGCCTCGCGCAGGGCCCCGAGGGTGCGGGGCAGGGTCGCGGGGGCGCTGGGGCTACTCATACAGGCACACTAGCGAGACGGCCTTGGCCCTCAACGGCGCGACGAAAGTCCCGTACGGGGCCGAGTGAGATGAAGCCGGCGGACTCGTACGTGGCCACGGCGCCCACGTTGGCGCTGGGCGTGCAGACCACGGCGCTGGATGCACCCATCTCGCGAAGAGCGCCCGCCGCGGCCAGGCAGATCGATCGACCGTAGCCGTGGCCGCGGTGATCGCGGTGCACGCCCATCGGCTCGAGCAGTCCGGGACGTCCGGGTCCCGCCGACCAGACGGTGACCGCCGCGACGGCGCTGTCGCCGTGGAAGCCGACGAGGCAGCGCGCGTCGGCGTACGCGGGTGACTCGGCCATCGCTCGCCACCTCTGCTCAGTGAAGGTCGAGCCCTCAAAGGCCGCGCGCTGCAGTGCCGCGCGCACCTGAGCCGACTCCGGCTGCGTGAGCCTCACGCGCAGGCCGCTCTCGGCTACCGGGCCGCTCAGGTCGCGCCGCAGCGGCGTCCACGACTCATCGAGCACCCACCCGGCCTCGATCAGCAATCGGCGCAGTCGCGCGCCGCTGCGCGCCTCCAGAACGGCATCGTGTCCCAGCACTCCGCGCTCGGGCTGGGACACGTCGACGAGCATCCGAGTCGCCAGCTCATCGTCGTGGCGCGCCTCGGGCGCGACGCCGAGGCGCAGCACCCCCGGGCCATCCAACAGGCCCACGGCCAGGATGCGCTCGTCCCGGCTCCAGGTGCGAAGCGCCGCGGCAGTCGCACTCGCGCCGAATCGCCCGAACCAGCCCACGTCCCCCGGGTGCAGCGCCAGGGTCTCGTCCTCGTGCTGCCACTCGCCCAGCGCGCGCACGACGTCACCCAGATCGTCCACGGCAGGGGTGCGAAGGATGATCGTCACCCGCTCATTCAACACGGCGGCGGCGCCGACAGCGCTCGGTGCGGCCCTAGGACGAGCGAACCGTCGTTCTCACCAGGTTCGAACCAGGTCGGTAGGCGAGGTACGCGGCTCGCGGCGCGTCGAGGACGATGAGGTCGGCGCGCGCGCCGAGACCCAGGTGACCGATGTCGTCGCGCCGCAGTGCGACGGCCCCTCCTCGCGTGGCGCCGTAGAGGGCCTCGTCGGGGCTGAGGCCCATCTCGCGCACCGCGAGCGCGATCACGAATCCCATGCTCGTCACGTAGGACGTGCCAGGATTGCAGTCGGTCGCGAGCGCGAGCGTGACGCCCGCGTCGAGGAAGCGGCGCGCGTCGGGGTACGCCGAGCGCGTGGAGAACTCCGCGCCGGGCAGCAGGGTCGCCACCGTCGAGGATCCCGCGAGCGCCGCGAGGTCGTGCTCGCTCACGTGGGTGCAGTGGTCCACGCTCGCGCAGTCCATCTCGACGGCGAGGCCCACTGCGCCGACGTTCGCGAGCTGGCCGCCGTGCAGGCGCAGCTCAAGCCCCGCGTCGCGCGCGCTGCTCAACACGTGGCGCGCTTCGTCCACGCTGAACGCACCGCGATCGCAGAAGACGTCGGCCCAGCGCGCGTGCGGCGCGCACGCCGTCGTCATCGCCCCGGCGACGAAGCCGACGTACTCGTCGCGATCATCGAACTCCGGGGCCAGCGCGTGCGCGCCGAGGAACGTGGTCTCCTCCGTCAGCGCCCCGGCCAGCTCGAGCAGACGGACCTCGCCGTCGAGCGTGAGGTCGTAGCCCGACTTGACCTCGAGGGTCGTCACGCCACCAGCCAGAAGTGCACCGGCGCGCGAGAGAGAGGCCCGGAGGAGCTCCTCGCGCGACGCGGCCCGCGTCGCGGCGATCGTCGAGGCGATCCCGCCTCCGTCGTAGGGCGACCCCGCCATGCGCGCGACGAACTCGTCCACGCGGTCCCCGGCAAAGACGAGGTGGGTGTGCGAGTCAACGAAGCCCGGCAGGACCGCCGCGCCCGCGCAGTCCACGCGCTGATCCGCCGGGGGTGCGTCGCTCGCGCGTCCCACCCAGGCGACCCGCCCGCCCTCTTCGACGAGAGCCGCGTTGTACAGCCGACCCATCGCCGAGGCGTCGCCGAGGCGCGCGTCGTTGGTGGTCAGCTCGCCGATGTTGGTGTACAGGGTGCTCACGTCTCGCGCATCGGGATGCGCACGCCGCGCGAGGTGGCCGTCTCCTCGGCGATCTCGTAGCCCGCGTCGACGTGGCGGATCACGCCCATGCCCGGGTCGTTGGTGAGTACGCGCGCCAGCTTCTTCGCCGCCAGCTGCGTGCCGTCGGCCACGCAGACCTGGCCCGCGTGGATCGAGCGGCCGATGCCCACGCCACCACCGTGATGTATCGAGACCCACGAGGCCCCCGAGGCCGTGTTGAGCAGCGCGTTGAGCAGGGGCCAGTCGGCGATCGCGTCCGAGCCGTCGAGCATCGCCTCGGTCTCGCGATACGGCGAGGCCACCGAGCCGCTGTCGAGATGGTCGCGCCCGATCACGATCGGCGCCGACACCTCACCGCGGGCCACCAGGTCATTGAAGGCCAGGCCCGCCCGGTCGCGCTCGCCGTAGCCGAGCCAGCAGATGCGCGCGGGCAGGCCCTGGAAGGCGACCCTCTCCTGGGCCTTGGCGATCCAGCGCGCCAGGGCCTCGTTCTGCGGAAAGAGCTCGAGCACGGCCCGGTCGGTGCGGTAGATGTCCTGAGGGTCCCCCGACAGCGCCGCCCAGCGGAAGGGTCCCTTGCCCTCGCAGAACAGCGGACGGATGTAGGCCGGCACGAAGCCCGGGTAGTCGAAGGCCCGCGAGAAGCCCCCGAGGGCGGCCTCGGAGCGCAGGGAGTTGCCGTAGTCGAAGACCTCCGCACCCGCGTCGAGGAACCCGACCATCGCCTCGACCTGCTTGGCCATCGCCTGGCGCGCCCGGTCGGTGAACTCCTCGGGCTTGGTGTCCGCGTAGTGGTGCCAGTCGCCCAGGGCGATGTCTTCGGGCAGGTAGCTCAGCGGATCGTGCGCCGAGGTCTGGTCGGTGACGATGTCGACCTCCACACCGCGCGCGAGGATCTCCGCGAAGACCGAGGCCGCGTTGCCGACCAGCCCGACGCTCAGCGCTCGGCGAGCGGCCTTGGCCGCCAGCACGCGCGCCAGCGCGTCGTCGAGGTCGCTGGTCCACTCATCCAGGTACCGCTGCTCGACGCGCCGAGCCAGGCGCGAGGGGTCCACGTCCACCACCAGGCAGACCCCGTCGTTCATGGTCACGGCCAGTGGCTGGGCCCCGCCCATGCCGCCGGCGCCACCGGTGAGCGTCAGCGTGCCGGCCAGGGTGCCCCCGAAGCGCTTGGCGGCCACCGCGGCGAAGGTCTCGTAGGTGCCCTGCAGGATCCCCTGCGTGCCGATGTAGATCCACGAGCCGGCGGTCATCTGGCCGTACATCGTCAGGCCCAGTGCCTCCAGCCGGCGGAACTCCGGCCAGGTCGCCCAGTCGCCCACCAGGTTCGAGTTGGCGATCAAGACCCGCGGCGCCCACTCGTGGGTGGTGAAGACGCCCACCGGGCGCCCCGACTGCACGAGCATGGTCTCGTCGTCCTTGAGCGTGCCGAGCGTGCGCACCAGGGCGTCGAAGCTCGCCCAGTCGCGCGCCGCGCGGCCCGTGCCGCCGTAGACGACGAGGTCCTCGGGTCGCTCGGCGACCTCGGGATCCAGGTTGTTCATCAGCATGCGCGTCGCGGCCTCCTGGGCCCAGCCCAGCGCCCGGCGCTGGGACCCGCGCGCCGCGCGCACCGTACGAGATCCCTCCATCGTGCCTCCTAGGCCAGCGTGACGTGACGCGCCACGATCTCCAAGAGCTCACCGTTTCGCACGAGCTCGCCGACACTGGCGATCTCGGGCGCGAGCCAGCGATCGTGTCCGGGCCCGCCACTGAGCGAGTTGATCCGCTCGGCGAGCGCCGCCGTGACGGGCCCAGGTGCTAAGGGCGCGCGCAGGGCCAGGGCCCGCGCGGCCCCCAGCAGCTCGATGGCCAGCACGTCGCGGGCCGCCTCGATGCCCCGGCGCAGCTTGCGCGCCGCGTGCCAGGACATCGAGACGTGATCCTCCTGCATGCCCGAGGACGGGATCGAGTCCACGCTGGCCGGCACGGCCAGACGTTTCAGCTCGCTGACCAGGGCCGCCTGAGAGTACTGGGCGATCATCAGTCCGGAGTCCACGCCGGCCTGATGGGCCAGGAACGGGCTGAGCCCGAAGCTGCGATCCGCGTCGAGCAGCCGATCGGTGCGCCGCTCGGAGATCGAGGCCACGTCGGCCAGGGCGATGGCGAGAAAGTCCAGCACGTAGCCCACCGGGGCACCGTGGAAGTTGCCGTTGGAGGCCAGACGCCCGTCGGGCAGGATCGACGGGTTGTCGATGGCCGAGGCCAGTTCGATGTCGGCCACGCGCGTCGCGTGCGCCAGCGTGTCGCGTCCGGCCCCGTGCACCTGAGGAGCGCAGCGCAGCGAGTAGGCGTCCTGCACCTGACGCACGTCCTGCAGGTGCGAGGCGACGATGGGCGAGCCGGCCAGGAGCGCAGCCATGTTGGCCGCGCTGTCGCGCTGGCCGGGGTGCGGGCGAAGAGCCTGGATGTCGGGCGCGAAGACCCGGTCCGTGCCGCGCAGGGCCTCCACCGACATCGCCGCCGCGACGTCAGCCACTCGATAGAGCGACTCGAGGTCAGCCAGGGCGAGCACCAGCTGGCCGAGCGTGCCGTCGGTGCCGTTGATGAGCGCCAGGCCCTCCTTCTCGGCCAGTACCACCGGGGCCAGGCCCGCCTCGGCCAGTGCCGTAGAGGCCAGCACCCGTCGTCCACCCGCGTCGCGCACGTCGCCCTCTCCGCTGAGGGCCAGGGCGACGTGGGCCAGGGGCGCCAGGTCCCCCGAGGCGCCCAGGGACCCGAACTCGTGCACCACCGGCGTGATGGCCGCATTGAGCATGCCCGCGTAGGCCAGGGCGGTCTCCACGCGCACCCCCGAGACGCCCGAGCACAGGTTGGAGAGGCGTGAGAGCATCATCGCCCGCACGACCTCGACCTCGACCTCGGCGCCGACGCCGGCCGCGTGCGAGCGGATCAGGGAGCGTTGCAGATCGCGGCGCCGCTCGGGAGAGATGAAGGTGCTCGCCAGCGCGCCGAATCCCGTGGACACGCCGTAGACCGGGGTTCCCGAGGCCACCAACGCGTCGATGACGCCGCGCCGCTCACTCAAGCGCTCCCGCGCGACGCGGGCCACCTCGACCGGCTCGAAGTCGCGCGCCACCGCCACGACCTGCGCGCGTCGCAGGGCCCCGTCGCCCACCATCACCGTCATCGCATCCTCCTCTGCACGCCCGCGAGCACCTCGAGCACCAGCAGTGCGCCCAGGCGCACCGTTCGCCCGTCATCGCTGTCGCGCGCGACGTCGATCTCGGTCAGATCCACCGCGAACACGCGCTCATCGGCGCCGACCTGGCGCGCCGCGCGCCGCAGCTCGTCCGCGCTGAGGCCCCCGGGCGCTGCCGCCGCACAGGCGGGAACCACCGACCGATCGGCCACGTCCAGGTCGATGTCGACGTAGACGCGACGATGCGTGCCGGCCGCGACGTCGATGGCGTGGCCGATGACCGGTTCGATCTGCTCGCGCCGTAGGGCGGCGCGCGAGATGACGTGCACGCCGGCCTCGCGCGCCGCTCGCGCGTAGGGCCCGGAGTTCGAGAAGTCGGCCAGACCCACCTGCACCACGGCCGCGGGGTCGAGTCCCGCCGCCAGGGCCTGGCGCACCGGGGAGCCGTTGGAGACCCCGTCACGCAGGTCGTGGTGCGCGTCCAGGGTCACCAGGCCCACGCCAGAGAGGTCCTCGCCCGCCAGGGCCCTCAGTGCGGTGAACGTCGCGGAGTTGTCCCCACCCAGCACGATGACCGGCGAGGCAGCACCCGCGAGCTGACGAGCCAGGCGCTCGACGGCGTCCTCGGCGTCGGGGTCCTCCAGGTCGCCCACGTCAACGAGGTTCACCACGTCGCCCAGGTCGACGTCGTCCTCGTAGGACCACGTCGAGTAGCGCTCCAGGGCCGCGCGAATGGCCCGCGGCGTGGACAGCGCACTGCGCGCGCTGAGCGAGTGACGATGCGTCGACAGGCCCACGAGGCTCACGTTGCGCCGCTCGGGCTGCGCGCTCAGGCTGAGCAGACTCGACGCGTCGGGCCACTTCGGGTCGTGCGTCGCTGCCACCAGCCCATGCTAGGCACGCGCTGCGGGCCGCGATCTAGCGGTGCGCACCACAGCCCACGCCCACGCGATGCAGGGGCTGGGCTCGCACGCCGGCTCCGGCGGGCACACCCGGCGCGGTCCAGTCGCAGTTCCACTGGTTCGGCTCGGCCAGGGCGACGAAGAAGTCCCGCTCCCAGCCGGTGTTGTAGATCGTCGGGTCGTGCTGGGCCAAGGGCAGCGTGACCGCGTAGGGCCCCGGGTGGTGCAGCGGCGTGAGTGGTGCGCCCAGGATCGGCCAGTACGGGTTGATGTCCAGCTCCATGCCCGTCACGATGCCGGCGGCGACCATCGCCCGCGCCAGGCTCGCGGGCATCACGTGGGCCATCGTCGCCACGTAGATCAGGTTGCCCTGGGCGTCCACGCCCAGCCCACTGCGCGGCTCGGGCGGCACCTCGTGCAGGGGGTCGCCCCAGAACTTCCACGACGCGCTCAGCGCGGCCGGGGTGGGCCGGGCGTTACTGACCATGAGCACGAGGTTTTGGCGCAGCGTGCTCACGTCGAAGCCGGCGGGCGGGAACTGCGCACTCCCCCACGTGCCGATCGCCCAGTGCCCGGCCGGGTTCAGCACCAGCGTGGCGTCCCCGCGCACCGGGGCCGCCAGGGTGAGCCCGTCCACCATCGAGCCGCCGGCCCCAGCGGACTGCTTGAAGGCGCCGTTGAAGACGGCCACCACGCCCGCGGGGCCCTCGACGGGCCAGTCGATCGCGGGGCCGGCGTCCTTGGGGACCTGGGCCCAGGCCCGCGGGTCACCCGCGCCCACGTGCCAGCGCAGCAGCGTGGTCCGTGCGCGCAGGCGCAGGGCCCGGAACGTCACGCCGTCGGCGGTGACGTTGCGGTAGTCCACCATCACGCCGCGGTCCGAACGGCTCACGACGGCCCAGTACGGCGTGGCCCGCTCGGGCGGCACACTCGGACGCTTTCGAGCGTGCGCCGAGCTCGCCGAGCTCGCCGGGGCGCCCGGGCGACGCGTCGCGTGCGCCGACGGGCTGAGGGCCGTGGCCGCCGTGCCGATCAGCACGAGCCCGAGCAGGCTCGCCGCGACGCGGGTGGGGAACCGGCGGCGCCGGCGGTGGCGGGGCACCTAACGATCGACGATGCGCACGCCTGAGGGTCCGGTCTCTTCGTCCGCCTCGGCGATGAAGGTCGGCACCTCAGTGGGCTCGAGCTCCTCGGGCGCGTCCTCGGCGTACGCGGGCGCCGGAGTCGCGACGTACTCACCCTGCTCGGTGCGCGTGACGACGTTGACCGTCTTGCGCTTGCCCGCACCGTGCACACCCTGCATCTCCTTGGCGATGAAGTAGGCGATCGGGTAGGCCACGAACGGCGAGATCAGCACCAGCACCCGCATCGACCACAGCACGGTGTTGAGCGAGACGTGAAAGAAGTTGGCGATGACGTCGGTGGAGCTGGCCACGAAGAGCATGAAGAGCGCAGCGAACACGGCCGCACCAGCCGCGGTGCGCTTGGGCCGCTGGCTCGGCCGGTCCAGCAGGTTGTGGCTGGCGTGGTCCTTGGTCACGATGCGCTCCAGGGCCGGCCAGGCGTAGGCCAGGCCAAAGACCAGGCCCGGGAAGATCACCGCCGGGATCGTCACCTCGAGGGGGATCGTGTAGCCGAAGGAGTGGAACGACCACGCCGGGAAGATGCGCAGCGCCCCGTCCAGGAAGCCCATGTACCAGTCCGGCTGGACCGCGTAGGAGATCCGTGAGGCCTCGTAGGGACCGAACTGCCAGATCGGGTTGATCTGCGCGAAGGCGCTCAGGAGGGCCGTGACCCCCGTGATGAGCAGGAGATAGCCGGTCGTCTTGGCCATGAAGACCGGGAACATCGGCGTGCCGACGACGTTGTCCTCGCTGCGCCCGGGACCTCGGAACTGCGTGTGCTTCTGACGCACCAGCAGCACCATGTGCATGCTCACCAGCGCGATCATGATGCCCGGGACGATGAGCACGTGCAGGATGAAGAAGCGCGGGATGATGTCGGTGCCCGGGAAGTTGCCGCCGAAGATGAAGAAGGCGAGGTACGTGCCCACCAGTGGCACCGAGAGCAGGATCGAGTAGGCGATGCGAATGCCGGTGCCCGAGACGAGGTCGTCGGGCAGCGAGTAGCCGAGGAAGCCGTTGACGATCGCCAGGGTGAGCAGCGTCACGCCAATCGTCCAGTTCAGTTCGCGCGGCTTGCGGAAGGCGCCGGTGAAGAACACGCGCGCCAGGTGCACGACCGCCGAGCCGATGAAGATGTCGGCCG
>JAJXUK010000037.1 GCA_021782915.1 Actinomycetes bacterium
CGGCGCTGGGGGCCACGCTGCGCGCCGCGCGGGACCTGTGGCTGCCGGTGCGCCGTCACCCGAGCACGCTCAACTCGCTCCTCGGGCGGCCGAGTGCCTGGCGGCGAGCCGAGCTGGACCGTCACGCACTCGCGCGGGTGCAGAGCTCGCGCGGCGTGACGCTCAACGACGTCGCGCTGAGCCTCGTGACACGGGGCGTGCGCGCGCTGCTGCTCGCACGCGGCGAGACGGTACAGGCCCGTCACGTCACGGCGCTCGTGCCCGTGTCGCGGCGTCACGCCGAGGAGCGCGGCGAGCTGCACAACCTGCTCGCCAACGTCCACGCCGAGCTCGCGGTGGGCCTCGACGACGCGGGTGCGACCCTGGAGGACGTCGCCCGTCAGCTCGAGCGGCTCAAGGCCTCGGGCGAGGCGAGCGCCACCGGGCTCGTGATGCACGTGGGCGACTTCCTGCCGCGCGGGCTGGCCGACACACTCTCGCGCGCCATCGTCACTCGACAGAAGAAGGTGGAGGTCGTGGTCAGCAACGTCCCGGGCCCGACTCGGCCGCTCCGGCTCCTGGGGCGAGACCTGCTCGCGGCCTACCCGTTCGCGCCCACCGCGGGACACGTCTCGTTGACCGTGGCGCTCTGGTCCTACGCCGAGGGCCTGTACGTGGGCGTCAGCGCCACGCCGGAGGTCGCCGGGGACCTGGAGGTCTTCGTGCACGCGCTGGTGCGCGGGCTCGACGAGCTCGCGGGACCACCCGGGCCGTCCGACTGAGTCACGTCGCGCGCTGAGCCCACGCTCGAGATCATCGAGGTGTCGCGCCTGGCCCGAGGGTGCTGAGCTCGTCGGGCCGCCTGGTCGGTCCCGGCGCGGACCCCGCGCGTGGGTGGGCGCCAGCGGTGATCGATGTGGGGACGGGACGCGGGAGCGGGCTAGGTCGCGCGAAAGGGACTGGGGTGCGAGGTGAGCTTGGGCACCCGCATGCGCGCGCTGACGCAGCCGGGCGAGGGGTGGTAGTAGGCGGCGATGCCCAGGTCAGCCGCCACCGAGAGGTAGATGAAGGCATCCTCGGGGCTGAAGGCCCACTCGTCCACCAGCAGACGCAGGGCCTCTTCGCACGCCGCGTTCAGGGCCTCGTCGATGTCCTCGGCCGAGGTGCCGTGGGTGTAGAAGGAGTCCGCGGTCTCCGTCACCGGCCAGCGGCTCGCCTTGTTCTTGATGAGATCGACCCTGATCAGCCCGGTGCCGCCGATCTCCACGCCGGTGCCCGAGATCTCGCCGTCGCCCATCGAGGCGTGCATGTCGCCGATGGCCAGCTGGGCGCCGCTCTGGAAGACGGGCAGGTGCACCGTGGCCCCCGTGGCGTTCATGCGATCGTCCAGGTTGCCCCCGTGTCGACCGGCGGCGAAGGTCTCGATGTCGCCCGCGGCCGGGGAGACCCCGATGACGCCGTACATGGGCTTGGCCGGGAACGTGACGCGCTCGTTCATCGTGACCATTCCGTCCTCGACGCGGAAGATTCGGGTGGTCGGCGCGGTGACGTGCTCGATGAGCTGGCCCCAGCCCGGAATGCACATGGCCACGCCGCGACGCTCGGGTCGGATGTCCAGGATGCTCACTGAGATCATGTCGCCCGGCTCCGCGCCCAGAACGCCGATCGGACCGGTGGCGGAGTTGACGCGCGTGAGGTCCAGGGAGGCCGACGTGTCGGCCTCGCTCGTCACTTGACCGGTGAAGCAGTCCCACGTCTCGATCTCGATGACGGCGCCGGGCTGGACCGTGACGGCCGGCTCGTTGTTCTCACTGAAGGACCAGACGTGCTGGTCGCGACTGATGCGGGTGGTGGGAGTCATGGGTCCTCGCTGGGCCTGCGCTCACTGTAGAGCCGGGTGTGGGCTCGAGGCGACGCGCGGGTGTGGCCCGGGGCGCCTCGCGGGCGACGCCCTAGCGAAAGCCCGCCACCGCGTGGGGCTCGTAGGGCGCCTCGAGGCGCGCGATCTCATCCTCGCTCAGCGTGAGCTCGAGGGCCGCGACGGCCTGGGCGATGTGCTGGGGCTTCGTCGCACCGATGATGGGACTCGTGATCGCGGGCTGGTCCAGCAACCAGGCCAGGGCCACCGTGGCCGGGGCGACGCCGCGTGAGGCGGCCAACTCGACGGTGGCGTCCACGATGGGCTTGTCGGCCTCCGAGTACAGGGCCCGTCCGAACTCGTCCTTCTCGGAGCGAGTCGTCTGCTCGCCCCAGGATCGGGCCAGGCGCCCGCGCGCCAGCGGGCTCCAGGGGATCACGCCGATGCCCTGGTCCACGCACAGGCCCAGCATCTCGCGCTCCTCCTCGCGATAGAGCAGGTTGTAGTGGTTCTGCATGGAGACAAAGCGCGTCCAGCCGTTGAGGTCCGCGAGGTACAGGGCCTGGGCGAACTGCCAGGCGTGCATGGAGGAGGCGCCGAGGTAGCGCACCTTGCCCACCCGCACGAGGTCGTCCAGCGCCTCGAGGGTCTCCTCGATCGGCGTCTCGTAGTCCCACCGGTGAATCTGGTAGAGGTCGACGTAGTCGGTGCCCAGGCGCGTGAGGCTCGCGTCGATCTCGGCCATGATCGCCTTGCGCGAGAGCCCGGCGCCGTTGGGCCCGGGCCGCATGCGCCCGTGGACCTTGGTGGCGATGACGACCTCCTCGCGCGGGACCATCGACAGCAGGGTCGAACCCGTGATCTCCTCGCTCGAGCCGGCCGAGTAGACGTTGGCGGTGTCGAAGAAGTTGATCCCGGCCTCGAGGGCCTGGGCGAAGAAGGGCGTCGCCGCGTCCCGATCCAGCGACCAGGGCTGAGTGCCGCGGCTCGGCTCGCCGTAGCTCATGCAGCCCAGGCAGATGCGCGAGACCGTCAGTCCGGTGGTGCCGAGGTTGGTGTAGTCCATGGAGCGAATCTACGCCCCGCCCCCTAGTGGGCCAGGGCGCCCGACGTCGGTGTGAACTGCGCACGCCCCGAGCGCAGGAGCGCCCCGGTGACGAGCGCGCCGGCGAGGAAGATGAGGGCCGAGTCGGAGAAGGCGGTCGTGTAGCTGTGGATGGTCGCCTCGGCCATCGCGTGCGCCGTGGGCGCGTGCGTGGCGAGGAAGTGCACCGCGGCGCTGGCGGCCAGGGTGTTGAGCAGCGCCGTGCCGATCGAGCCACCGATCTGCTGGGACGTATTGACCATGGCCGAGGCCACGCCCGCGTCGTGCTCGGCCACGCCCAGGGTCCCGACCGAGAAGCTCGGCGCGAAGACGAGGCCCATGCCGAGGCCGGTGACGATCAGCGGTCCGAGCACCCCGGAGATGTAGGTGCTGGCCAGGGTGAGCTGGCTCATCCAGATCATCGCGCCGGCGGCGACCAGCATGCCCAGTGGGATGAGCGGACGTGGGCCGATCTTGGGCAGCAGGACGATGTTGGAGAGCTGGGCCGTCACGATCAGCGCCCCGATCATCGGCAGGAACGCGACGCCGGTGCGAATGGCTGAGTAGCCCAGGGTCGTCTGCAGGTAGTAGGTGAGAAAGAGAAAGACGCCGAACATGCCCGAACCGGCGATCAGCATCGCCGCCAGCGCGCCGCCGCGGTTGCGGTCCGCGACCACGCGCAGGGGCAGCAGCGGAAAGCGCGTGCGCCGCTGGATGAGGAAGAAGCCCGCGAGCAGCACCACGCCGGCGCCGAGGCTCAGCAGGGTGTAGGTGTCGTGCCAGGACGTGGTCTCCACGTGCGAGAAGCCGAAGACGAGCCCGAAGAGCCCGCCGGTGCCCGTGAGCACGCCGGGCCAGTCCAGCGGGTCGTGGTCCACCCCGGCGTCGTGGACCAGTAGCCACAGCGCCCCGGCCACGCCGATCGCGGCGAAGACCAGGTTGACCAGCAGCGTCCAGCGCCAGGAGGCGTAGGTGGTGAGAAAGCCGCCCAGCAGCAGGCCGATGGCTCCGCCGGTGCCGGCGACGGCGCCGTAGATGGCGAAGGCCTTGCCGCGCTCGCCCTGGTCGGTGAAGGTGGTGCTGAGCAGGGCCAGCACGGCGGGCGCGAGCAGCGCGCCGAAGACACCCTGGATGGTGCGCGCGAGGACCAGCATCGTGAAGTTCACCGACGCCGCGCCCAGCGCGGAGGCGCCCGCGAATCCGACGAGGCCGACGATCAGGGCGCTCTTGCGCCCGATGTAGTCCGAGAGTCGACCCCCGAGCAGCAGCAGGCTGCCGAAGGCCAGCGAGTAGGCGGTCACGATCCACTGGCGGTCCGAGTTCGAAAAGTGCAGGGCGTGCTGGGCGGTGGGCAGGGCGATGTTGACGATGGTGCCGTCGAGGATCACCATGAGCTGGGAGATCGCGAGCAGCCCGAGGATCCACCAGCGCCTCTCGTGCACGTGCTGCTGGGCTTTGGAACGAGTGTGGGTGGCCAGGGGGGCGGTGGCGGGCACGAAATCTCTCCTCGGGGACAAGCGAAGGAACTAACTCCACTTACGACCATACCATCAACCGGAGGCATTCACTCCGTTTTTACGTCTGGCCTGGTAGGCTGAGCATAGAGGCGAACATGGTGCGTGAGACCAACGATGCGGAGCGGCCCCTGCGGGCTGACGCGGCCAGGAATCGGACGAAGATCCTCGAGGCCGCGGCCCAGGTCTTCGCCCAGCGGGGCCTCGAGGCGACCCTGGACGACGTCGCCGAGGCGGCCGGCGTGGGCGTGGCCACGGTGTACCGACGCTTCCCGGACAAGGGCGCCCTGGTCGTCGCGCTCTTCGAGGACGCCGTCGAGGAGATCGCGGCCCTGGCGAGGCGCGCGAGCGACTTCGAGGACTCCTGGGCGGGATTGACCTTCTTCATCGAGGAGGTCCTGCAGCGCGAGTGCGCCAACCAGGGCCTGCGCGACGTCATCGTGGGCTCGCCCTACGCGCGAGAGCGCATGGCTCTGGCCAAGCAGCGAATCGGGCCCGTGCTCGGCGAGCTGATCGCGCGCGCCCAGCGCGAGGGACTAGTGCGGGCCGACCTGGTCGAGTCCGACGTCCTGGTCATCGAGATGATGATCAGCACCTTGGGCGGAGCGGCCAACAAGGCCGCGCCCGATCTCTGGCGCCGCTACCTGGCCCTGGCCCTGGACGCTCTGGTGACGCGCCGCGACGCGCCGCGGAGCCTGCCCGCGGCGCCGAGCGCCGAGGTCGTTCTCGAGGCGCTGCGCGCGTCGACGGCGCGACGCGGGGCGCTGCGCGCCTGAGGCGCACGCATTTCTGACAGAGTGGCCTCGGGCCGATCGGCCCAGGAGAGGAGACCGCGATGATGCTCTCGCGCGAGGTCCTGGATGAGTTGCGCGTCAAGCCCGGCGGCCCGGCCAAGCTGACCAAGCGCAGTACGTCGCACACGAAGGCCGACTGGCTCGGGACCCGAGGCGACGAGCACGAGGCCAAGCGCCTGGCCGCCGAGGACCTGGCGGGCTTCGTCGCCGAGCTCTCCCGGGCCCAGGAGCTGCTGTGGGCGAACTCGAAGCACTCCCTGCTCATCGTGCTCCAGGCCCTGGACGCGGCGGGCAAGGACGGCACGATCAAGCACGTGATGTCCGGCGTCAATCCCCAGGGCTGCCGGGTGGTGGCCTTCAAGCAGCCCAGCTCGACCGAGCTGGCGCACGACTTTCTGTGGCGGGCCAATCTGGCCCTGCCGGCGATGGGCGAGATCGCCATCTTCAACCGTTCCTACTACGAGGACGTGCTGGTGGTCCGGGTGCACCCCGAGCTGCTCGCCAAGGAGCACGACCGGCCCGAAGACGGCCAGCGTGAGGACTTCTGGTCCCACCGCTACCAGGACATCAACCGCTTCGAGCGCCACCTGACGCGCAGCAACACCCACGTCGTCAAGGTCTTCTTGCACCTGTCCAAGGACGAGCAGAAGCGCCGCTTCCTCGACCGCTTGGAGGACCCGACCAAGAACTGGAAGTTCTCCAGCGCCGACCTGGTCGAGCGCGGCTTCTGGGACGACTATCAGGACGCCTACGAGGAGGCCCTCAGCGCGACCTCGACGCCCTGGGCGCCGTGGTACGTGGTGCCGGCTGATCACAAGTACGAGTTGCGCGCACTGGTGGGGGGCATCATCGTGGACGCCATCGAGCGAACGGGCCCGCATGAGCCGCACGTGGCGCCCGAGAGCGCGGCCAGCCTGGAGCAGGCCAAGCGCGCACTGCTCGCCGAGACGTAGGCGACGCGTTTGCGGCCGGTGCCGCGTCGAGGTTTGCCTCGAAGGGTCCTTCGGCCCGGGTTCGGGCCCGTCGTCGCCCGTAGCGTAGGTCCATGATCGCCTGCGTTCCCGTTCTCGCCGATGGCACCGTCGATCCTCGATGGGGTCGCGCCGACCGCCTCGCGGTGGTCGAGGTCGAGGATGGGGCGATCCGCTCCTGGGAGGAGTTCCAGGAAGACTGGAGCACACGTCACGACGAGGGTTCCTCCGCTCGACACCACGCGCGTGTGGCCCGGTTCCTGCTGGATCACCACGTGCAAGCCGTCGTCGCCCACCACGTGGGCGAGGGAATGGTTCGCCAGCTCGGCGTGATGAAGATCGCGCTGCACCTGGAGGCCGAGGGCGACGCGCGCACGGCGGTGCTGCACGCACTCGGCGAAGCACGCTGAGTCGCGCCTGACGGATCGCTCCGTCGGCCCCGGGCGTGAGCGTGTGGGCCTGAGTCGTCCGACGGGACCACACCGGTTCTGATTCCCCGACGCGTCCCGGGACGAGCGCAGGTCCGGTGAACTCTCCGAGGCTGGACCACGAACACTGCTCGCGGGCCCTGGGCCATGACTCTCCAGCCGGCCTGAGATGTCGAGCAGAGGCTAGCTGAGTCAGGTGCGAGGGTGGCGTCGTCGGTGAGCGCGCACGTTGAGAAAGAATCAGCGCGGTTCGCAGATGACGAGGGGGATCTCTCGGTTCGCGCGCTTTCGATAGGCGGCGTAGGGCGCGTAGGCCGCTATGACGCGGGGCCAGAGCTCGGCGCACTCTGAACTGGTGGCGAGGCGCGCACGCATCTGTCGGACCCGCCGGTCGATCGACACGTCGATGTCCGGGTTCGCGATGAGGTTCTTGAACCACTCCGGATCGCGGTCGTCGCCTCCCTTGGACGCGACGAGAACTATCGTCTCACCGTTCACGACCGGTGCGGCGAGTAGCACCGTGCGCTTGAGTCCCGACGAGCGTCCGATCGTGCGCACTTCGACGATCGACATTCCGAACGCGCGGGCACCGAGACGTGCGCCCGTGATGCGCCGCAGCGCGCGGTGAAAGCGGTTCAGTCCCCGGAAACCCGAGTCGACGATTCGCTCGGGCACTCGCACGGGCCGACTCTAGGTCTCTGTGTCGCCCGGCGCGTCACGAGCGAACACACCGCCGGGCTCGACCAGTGCCCTCACGGTGACTGGACCCCGGCGGGACGCCCAACGCCTCTTCGAGATGGGACCCGATCTGCGTCGTCGTGCAACGACGCCTCAGACGCGCTCCGACGCGGGTCTACGGGGTGCCCGTGGTGCGCTCGGTGAGAAGTCCCTTCTTGGACTCCTTCTTCGCCATCTTCTCGTGACGCTTCTCCTTCAGCGACTTGCCAACCTTCTTCGTATTGTGATGATTCGGTGACTTGTCAGCCATGGTGACTCCTCTGAGTAGCGTCGTCAGTGTCGGCGGCGTTGACACCGCACCTCGAGCAGCACCGCGAGCGAGGAGCCACGGCCTCTCGCTGCGAGTCAGTCGGTTGTGGTGTCTCTCCTGACCCTAATCATCTGGGCCCGTTCTTCGTACCATCAAGGCAGCGCTGCGTGACGTGGTTCGTGTGCGTGAGTCGTTCAAAGAGGTGCCCACATCGCGCGCCTGTTGAAATGTCGGCACACGTACTGGCTGAGGGCAGGGTGACGGACCACACTGGAGTCGCGTTCTGCTTGGTCGCGCTCCCGAAATGCTCGCACCGACGTGAAGGGGGACCCGCGACGCACGTGGTGGAGGTCTCATCCACGTCTGGGCCAGCCCGTGGTTTCTTGCGCTCGTGGGGATCACTCGAGTCGTCCGGACGTCGCCTCGCGACACGTGGAGCTGGCGACGGGAACCGCACTCGCTCTCAGCACCTGACGCAAACTCGATCGATGACGTGGCGCCTCAGCACTCTGACGCGACGAGTGCCGCTCGCTCTTGGTCAGTGCGCTGACGTCGCGGGGACCTACATTGATGAGAAATGGATCCGGTCGCCCAGCCAGCGGTGTCGCGCCGGCGACTTCTGTGGTGGCTTGGTGGTGGCCTCGCCACGCTCGCCGCGGGTGGAGCAGTCACTGTCGATCTGATCGATCACGGCGTTCTTCCGGGCAAGCAGGTGCTCGACCAGCTCGACGGAGCGTGCTCCGTCCCCGAACCCTCGCTGTCCTTTGCGACACTGGGACCCTCGTACTCGGGTCACTTCTTCTCCCGTGCACGTCGGCGCCCGGTCGGCTACACGATCGCCTATCCGCCGGGGCATCAGCGCCGCGACGCCCTCTCGCTGATCGTGGTCCTGCACGGCTACGGCGATGACCACACCAGCGCGCTCAAGGGGATGACACCCGCCCAGGCCGTCGCCCTTCGGCCGCGACTGGAGCCGATGGCCCTGGTGACCGTGGACGGCGGCAACGGCTACTGGACACCCCACCCACACGACGATCCGATGGCCATGGTGCGAGAGGAACTCATCCCCCTGTGCCAGGGCTGGGGACTCGGCCGCCCGCCCCAGCAGATCAAGCTGCTGGGGATCTCCATGGGTGGCTTCGGCGCTCTCGCGATGGCCGAGGCCGATCCGCAACTCTTTCTCGGTGTGGCCGCCATCAGCCCGGCGATCTGGACCACCTTCGGCCAGGCCCAGGCGGCCAACGACATCGCGTTCGCGTCCCGGGCGGCGTTCGAGAGGTACGACGTCGTCACCCACGCGTACAGACTTGCGGGGATCCCTCTACGAGTGGCGGTGGGTCGCGACGACCCCTTCTATCCGGGAGTCGACGCATTCTTGAGGGCGGCACCGCACGTTGAGCGGGTCGCGATCACGGCGGGTTGTCACACGGACTCGTTCTTCTTGTCCCAGGAACCCCCATCACTTGACTTCCTGTCTCGATACGTCGTTCATGGCACGTCCGGGGCTGTCTCTTCAGACTGAGGAATTCGGCACGAGAAGTCAACAAGTGCAGGGGCGGCCCCTACGTCGAGACTCATGAAGAAGCTGAGCGAATCGTTCGAGCGCTCGTCAGGCCGACCGAAGAGTTGCGGATCCGCGCGCCGCCACTCTCGCCACCATGAGAGCGGGCAAAGTATCGGAGTCGCCAACTGCTGAGAGTGTGTCGACTGCGCGGTACGGCGAAGTCGCCATCATTGGGTTCAAGCTTGCGAGAGACCGCACTCGGCAGCGCGCTCGTCGCGACTTACCCCTAAACGTAAGTCCTCGATGGTCCGGTTTCTTCGCTGGCCCCACCTCTCCTGGTTGCCTCAGCTTTCGTTCGGTGGAAATCAGCGGCTCAAGACCGGCAGCAGAATCGGACGGGGGCCACCAGGCGCAAGACAGCCACCGAAGTCGCCTGACCACGATCGCACACCTCGTGGAGTCGGGATTGAGGCGGTTCGCCAGGCCATCGCGAAATCACAATTCTTCAGGTGTGAGTTGACTCGGTGGCCCTGCTGCTTTAGTATCTTCGCTTAATTAAGTAAGTTGGTCCTTGCTTAAGAAGGACGTCGAGGGAGCAACATGGAACGCAGTCAGTCCGACGCTTCACCCCAACCGAGGCGTTTCTCTGGCGGACGTCCCGAGACGGCGACGGACCGGGAGCCCGCGGAGCAACCTCGTCTCCCGCGGGCGTCCCGTTCGTTGCTGCGCGACACCAACGTCAGTCTGATCATTGAACTCGTTCGCCAGGCGGAGTCGATCTCGAGAGCCGAACTCGCCCGCCAAAGTCAGTTGAGCGCCCCCACTGTGTCCGCGATCATTGACCAACTCTTGAAACGAGGAATCGTCGTCGAGACGACTACTGCGCCTTCGAGCGGTGGGCGACCACCCGTGCTCTTGAAACTAGAACCTAAAGCTGGATACGTCATAGGAATCAAGCTCCGCGGCGATGGTTTGACCACAGTTGTGTGTGACCTTGATGCTGAGATTGTGACCAGTTCTGAGCTACTTACGCCGCTCGTGGGTGAACCGATGGCCGCAATCGAGGCGATCGAGCGCGAAACCCGAAAAGTACTGCGTACGTCAAAGGTCGTGCCGTCCAAGGTCCTCGGTGTGGGGGTCGGCCTCTCGGGTGTCATCGAGACCGGCACGGGGGTCTGCAAGTTCTCACACCTTCTTCAATGGAATGACGTGGAGATTGCGGGGCCTCTGCGCGATCGCCTGGGCTTGCCAGTCTGGGTCGAGAACGATGTCAACACACTGGCGGTCGCTGAGAAGTGGGCCGGAGATGCGTTGGTGGCGAGTGATTTCCTGACGCTGACGGTAGGACGCGGCATCGGCCTAGGAATCGTGGTCAATCGGTCCCTCTATCGCGGGGCGCATGGAGCGAGTGGCGAGTTCGGACACATGATTGTCGAGCCGGGTGGTCCGCGATGCGAATGCGGTCGATTTGGCTGCCTTGAGGCGTTGGTGGGCGAAGGGGCAATCCGCCGTCGGGTCAGTGAGCGAAAGGGTCATGACGTCTCGCGCGACGAACTGCGGCTCCTGGTTGAGATGCAGGACACTGAAACGGTAGGGGTTGTCGAGAGCGCTGGGCGCAAGCTTGGCATGGCAGTCGCCAACGTTGTCACACTGTTGAATCCTGAACTGTTGATCATTTGCGGCGAGGGGACCGCGCTGGGTGCTGTCTTCCTTGATCCAATCGTCGCCGCTGTCCATGACCAGACGTTCGCAGATCTCGGCAATGACGTTGACGTCAAGATCCAGACTTGGGGTGATGAGGCGTGGGCGGTGGGAGCCGCGACGCTGGTTCTTCGTGAGTTGTTTAATCTCCCGGGTGCCGACTATCGAAGCCCCGCAATTTGGCATCGCGACCAGGTAGACGTGGTTGCGCGAGAAGTTGAGAGCCGGCGTGTCTGAGACGGCGGATGCCCCGCCGCACGCCGCGCTGGCTCAGCGAAGCGTTTCGGCGATCCTGCACAACCAGAGGGCCAACGGTGCCATCGTGGCGTCTCCCGATTTCTCGCAATACCAGTTCTGCTGGCTCCGTGACGGGTCGTTCAGCGCCTTTGCGCTTGACGTCGCCAGTGAATACGACGCGGCTGCGAGATATCACCAGTGGGTCCACGAATCGATTCAACGCATCCGCGGTCTGATCGAGGACGCCATCCTCCGGCGCACTTCCGGGGCCGGCAGTGGCGAGGTGGAGATGCCGCCAGCCCGGTTCACCCTCGACGGCGCTGTCGTCGTCGACGGTTGGCCGAACTTCCAAATTGACGGCTATGGGACTTGGCTATGGTCGCTTGGTCGTCATCTTGATGTGGCTCCTGAGTCAAAGCTCTCACCGGACTGGCTGGATTCGATCGATCGAGTGGCCCGCTACCTCGAGACGTTCGCTGTTAGCCCGTGCTTCGACGTCTGGGAAGAGAGCGGGACTGCCGTGCACACGTCCACGCTCGCGAGTGTCTACGCAGGTCTAGTCAGCGCCGCAGCACTGCTTGACGATATGAGATTCCTCGAGACGGCCGCTTCCGTGAAGGTGACGCTAGAGGGCAGCGCCCGACGGCTCGGCTACTTCAACAAGTCCAGCGAGAGCGACGACGTCGACGCGAGTGTCCTGTGGCTTGACTCCCCATTTCGCGCCGTGTCAAGCAGTGATCCATGGTTTGAGAAGACCGTCTCGTTGATCGAGGACCGCCTCGTGTTGGACGGTGGACTTCGTCGCTACCCGACAGACACGTACTTTGGCGGCGGAGCGTGGCCCGTCCTCACTGCGACTCTGGGTTGGCACTACGCGACGATCGGCAAGACCACGGACGCCCGGCGGTGTTTGGACTGGGTTGCCGGACATTTCGATCGGGAGGGTCGTCTGGGCGAACAGTTCGGGGGCGAGCAACGTGATCGTCAGCATTTCGACGAATGGACAGACCGGTGGGGGCCGCCAGCGGCCGACCTGACTTGGTCGCACGCGATGTACGTGATTCTCGAGAACGAACTCGCGCGGAGCGATGGGACGTCGGCGGCGAGCGACTCCCGGTTGGCGGAATCGAATGCGTCGGCGCCGGAGGCGAGGCCGTGATCCTGGTGTCTTCACTGCGAGGGGCACGGTTCTCCAATCGTCGGGTCGCGATGAAGAGGGGGAGCGGTGGCACTGAAGGAGGGGAGCAGGACCGGGTCGACGGGCCACCGGAGTCGAGGTAACGGGTCCCACGGAAGTGCCGGGGGCGCATGGAGAAAAGGGAAGTAGGGGGAAACAAAATGAAGTCCAATCAGCACATCAGATGGCGGATGAGGGGGACGATGCGAACGCTCGTGAGTCTCGCCGCGTTATTGGGCAGCGGCGCTCTCGTCGCGGTCTCGGGCCTGGGCACGGCCACTGCGGCCACCAAGCACAAGGTTGCGACGGTCGTCTTCTGGAACGCTTACAACGATGTGACCGAGACCCCGGTTATGAACGGCATCGTCATCCCAGCCTTCGAGTCCCAGAATCCGGGTATCAAGGTAGTGGACGACACGTTGCCGTACAACGGGATGCTCCAGAAGTTCATCGCGGCGTCGGCCGCTGGACATCCACCGAGCCTGATGCGCTCGGACATCGCCTGGGTCCCACAGCTCGCGTCAGAAGGCGTGTTGCTTAAGACATCCGCTCAGCCGTGGTTCGCGGCCATGAAGAGGGCCGCTTTCCCGGGCCCCCTGTCGACCAATCTTTACAAGGGCGGCTACTACGGGATTCCGTTGGACACGAACACGCAGGTCCTGTTCTGGAATAAGGCCGACTTCGCGGCAGCGAATCTTCAGCCGCCGAAGACTTACGCCCAGCTAATCGCTGACGCACAGACCCTGACGATCCCTTCCAAGGGCCAGCACGGACTCGGCGTGGACAGCACGGACATCTGGAATGTCGGCCCGCTCGTCTGGCCGGCTGGTGCCGAATTCACGAACAAGTCGTGGACGAAGGCTTCAGGTTACATGGACGCACCGGCAATGGTGGCCGCGGTCCAGCAGCTTGTCACCTTCGAACAGTCCGGCGTGATCGGCAGTGACATGGTCGGCGGCTCGGGCGCGATCAGCGGTGAGACCGGCTTCCCGACTGGCCAGTACGCGATGTACTTGGACGGCCCGTGGGCTACGAACACCTACAAGCAGGCCAATTTCACGGGATATGGCATGGTGATCGACCCGCCAGGTCCTGGTGGTTCAGGCTCTGTCGTCGGAGGTGAGGACCTCGTGATCGCGAAGAATGCGCCGAACATGGCCGCCACGATCAAGTTCGTCAAGTTCCTGCAGTCGCCCTTCTCGCAGCTTGCGATGGTGGCGGCCGGACAGATGACTGCTTACAGGACCTACGCCGCTTCGGAGATCAAAGTGAACCCTGCGCTCTCCGTCTTCGCCCAGCAGCTGAAGACCGCGAGGGCGCGCCCGGTGACCCAGGGATACGCCGCCTTGGACGCCGCTTTCTCCAACGAGCTGCAGCTGATGCTCGCCGGCAAGGTGACAGTGGCCCAGGGTCTACAGGCCGCCGCTCAGGCAGCTGACGCCGCCCTAAAACAGTAGGGTGATCGTTGTAGAAGACGCCCAGCGGCACCCGGCGACCACGTCGCCGGGTGCCGCTGGGCGGCGACTCGCCGGTCCGGGTCGTCTCCGCAGATTTGCGACGCCCTACCTGCTGCTGGTGCCGGCGCTGGTCATGTACGCGCTCTTCACGGTGTACCCGATCTACCGCCAGTTCGATATCAGCTTCTACAACTGGCACATCTTTCCCGGCGCCAACAATCCCTTTATGGGTTGGTCGAACTACACGGCCATCTTCCACGACCCCGTCGTTCGCACCGCAGCGTTTAACTCGTTCCTGTTCATAGTGGTCACCGTTCCGATTCAAATGGCGATCGGGCTCTTCGCAGCGGCAATGTTGACTGACCGCCTCCCCGGTTCGATGTTCTGGCGGGCCGCCGTCTATATCCCGGTGGTCACCTCGTGGGTCGTCGTGAGCTGGGTCTTCTCCTACCTGTTTGCATCCCAGGGTGGCGTGATGAACGCCGTCGTGGGCTTCTTCGCAGGACACACGGTCAGTGTCAACTGGACTGCTCAGACGTGGACGGCCAACATGGTCATCTGGCTTCTGAGCATTTGGAAGGGCGTCGGCTGGTCTTTCATTATTTTCCTGGCAGCTCTCGACGGAATTCCGCGCCAGCTGCTGGAGTCGGCTCGTATTGACGGAGCGACGGAGTTCCGTGTGTGGCGCCACGTCGTCCTGCCGTCGATTCGCGGGGCGGTCACCTTTGTGACAGTCCTGCTCGTCATTGGCGCCGCCCAAGTCTTCACCCAGATCTTCGAGATCACGAAGGGCGGACCCTACAACTCGACTCAGTCGATGATGACCTACATGTACCAGCAGGCCTTCTCGAACTTTGCTTTCGGCTACGCGGCTGCACTCGCCTCGCTGCTGGCCGTTGTCCTGTTCGGCCTGAGTGCCGCTGAGATACGCATCCTGCGGCGCCAGGACCTCTAGGAGCGCCGTGACGACCGCCGTCGAAATCACGTCGCCAAGACCACACTCAGGATTGACGGGGTTGGGTCCCGGGCTTTTCGGGATCCGCAAGCGCAACCGCGCACGTCTGGCGGTAGCGATAGGCCTCGCGCTCTTCTCACTCGGGCCGCTGCTCTACATGGTCTCTCTCTCCTTCCAACCCAACGGCGGGCTTTTGGGCGCAACGGTCCTCATTCCGACGCACCCTACAGTCCAGAACTATGTGCAAGCCTGGACCGAAAACAGCTTCAGCCGCTACTTCGTCAACAGCTTGATCGTCTCCATCGCGACGGTCGGTATCACCGTCGTCATCGCTTCACTGGCGGCGTTCGCGTTCGCGCGCTATCAGTTCCCCTTCAAGGAAGTCATCTTCTACATCTTCCTGGCCAGCCTGGCAGTGCCGAACCTGCTTCTGCTGATCCCTCAGTTCCTCCTCATGGACCGACTGCACCTGCTGGACTCGCTTATGGGACTAATCCTTCTGTACGTGGCGTCCAACCTGCCCTTCACGATCTTCCTGTTGCGGGGATTCTTCGAGGCGATTCCGCGTGAGTACGAGGAGTCGTTCCGCCTTGACGGCGCGGGCACATTACGGGTCCTGACCAGCCTCATTGCCCCGTTGTCACTCCCGGCGCTTGCGGTCGTATCGATGTTCATCTTCAGCGCGGCGTGGGACGAGTTCCCGGTGGCGCTCACGATGATCAGCTCCTCCCAGCACTACACGCTGCCCGTCGGTCTGGCCGACTTCATTGGTGTCCACACGGTCGCGTGGGGCCCCTTCTTCGCTGCGTCGGTGATTGCCACCGTGCCAGTGGTTGTTGTGTTCCTGGTCTCGCTCAAGTGGTTCCGCTCCGGCGTGTCTCTGGGGGCCATCAGATGACGACCTGGTCGCGACTCGACGATCGAAGGGAGAACTGTGGCTGAACCTGACTTCGGGTCATTCGACGACGTCGGCGAGGACCGCCTTGCCGACGTGCGTTCGTTCTATCTAAGTGAGCGAGAGCTGACCGTGACTGACCTGCCCGAAGGAACCGCGACCGTCGTCGCTGAGTTGGCGTCGGGCCGCTCGCTCCTTGGCCGGATCGACCGCGCCGGCGCTCGTTTTGACGGACTCGAGGCTGGCACCTACGCGATCCGAGCCCACAACGCCACGGGGCGTGTCCTGGCCGAAGAGCTCACGACCGTGGGGGCGCACGCAGGCGATCGCCCAGTCCACGGCTTTGCGACTTCCTTCACTGACGACGCGGTGGTCGACGTACTCGAGTGGAATCGGGCGCTGCGCTCGACGGTGGTCCAGGTCTACGACTGGATGGATACGTACACTGAGCCGTTAGGACCCGAGACCGGTTGGGAAGATCCCTCGCACCGGCCGGTGTCGCTGTCGGCGCTGCGATCGCTCAGCCGCGGACTCAACTCTCTCGGTGCGGTTGCGCACGCCTACGCCCCCATCTACGCGGTTGGGAACGCTTTCGCGGAGGCCCATCCCGAGGTGCTCCTCTACCAGAGTGACGGGACTCCGGTGCGCTTCCTCGACCAGATCGTGCTCGCCAATCCCGGGGACGTCGCGTGGCAGGATCACTTCGTCGCGGCGTACGGAGCTGCGGCCGACGCGATTGGCTTCACCGGTTTTCACGTCGACACATATGGGTATCCGCGCCTCGCCTTCGACGCGCGAGGCTCTGAGGTCGACATGCGCGCGGCCTACGCGCAGTTCTTGGTGGCGTTGCGCGCCGGGAGGCCCGGTGACCTCATCAGTTTCAATCAGGTCGACGGTGTACCGTCCGCGGCACGGTTGGCCCCGGGACACGCTTTCCGCTACTGCGAAGTGTGGCCGCCCAACGATGAGTGGCGCCACTTTGAGGGTCTGCTCGATCGCAGTGTCGGCCTTGCGGGGCGTTTGGGGCCCGAACAGCGAACCGAGGACACCGTCAGGGGATCGATCGCCTGCTACCCGCCGGTGTGGGGGATCGACACCGCTTCTGGACCAATCGGTGTGGCCGAACGATCCGACGCACTCCGCACGGTGGTGCTCACCGAGGCGATCGTGACCCAGCTCGGGGCGAGCGCCCTCATCTTCGGCGACCGTCGCGCCGCGCTCTGTGACCCGTACTACCCCAAGCACGCTCGATTGAGTCCATCGGAGGCCGCGACGGTGCTCACCTGGCGGCGCTTTGCACTGCGCTGTCGCGACCTCTTCCTCGAAGGTGAGGACACCAGCTGGTACGAGATCGGTGACGAGAACGGCGCCGTCAGCGTCGAGGCCGATGCTCCAGTAAGACCTGAGCCTGTTGGGGGCACAGTCTTCGCCCGCGTGGTCCACTCCGAGACGAGCATTGCCGTCGGTGTGGTGGACCTAACCGGCAGCGCGCGTGGGCGGTGGTCGGAGCGGACATCACCGGGCAGTGTTCATGATGCGAAAGTGCGGGTCTTGCTTGACCAACCTGACCGGTGGCGCGCAGAGGTGGCTGACCTGGGCAAGGACGAGGGGAGGTTCCATGAGGTTCCGTCACGAGACGTCCAACACCGCCAGGGCCGCGCCCTCGAAGTGGAGCTGCCTCTCACAGAGGGATGGTCTGTTGCGCGATTGACGAGGCGGTTTGCGAGTGATGCGGGCTGACAATGCCGAAACCGAGATTCACGGTGACGAGTTCGGCGTCGTGCACTTCGGCGCCGGCGTCAGTGACCCCGCGCTGGAGACAGCATCAAATGAAAACACCCGTTCTGCAGAGCGAACAGCAAAGGATGAGGATCGTGGCATCAATCAGTCTTGATGGTGTGACCAAGGTCTACCCCAACGGCTACGAGGCCGTGCACGACCTGGATCTGCAGATCGCTGACGGCGAACTCCTGGTGATGGTTGGTCCTTCGGGCTGCGGAAAGACAACCGTATTGCGGATGATTGCGGGCCTCGAAGACGTGACGTCGGGAACAGTGAAGATCGGTGACCGGACCATGAATGACGTCGCGCCGCGGGATCGCGACATCGCAATGGTCTTCCAGAGTTACGCCCTCTACCCACAGATGTCGGTTGCCCAGAACATTGGATTTGCCCTCCGCATGAAGAAGTTGCCTAAGACTGAGATTGACCGACGAGTGCGTGACGCCGCGAACGTTCTTGGCATTACTGATTGGCTGAGTCGAAAGCCTGCGCAGCTTTCCGGCGGGCAACGCCAACGGGTCGCTATGGGTCGAGCCATAGTTCGAGAGCCCAGTGTGTTCCTGATGGACGAGCCGCTGTCGAATCTGGACGCAAAGTTGCGGGTCCAGATGCGCGCAGAGGTCGCTCGCGTCCAGCAGAGGATTGGTGTCGCGACTCTCTATGTGACGCACGATCAGACCGAGGCGATGACTCTTGGACATCGGGTCGCGGTAATGAGGGCCGGCCAGCTCCAGCAGTGTGACGCGCCCCAAGCCCTCTACGACCGCCCTAAGAACATGTTCGTCGCGGGTTTTGTTGGCTCTCCCGCCATGAACCTCTTGGAAGGACATCTTGCTGACGACCTCCAATCTGTGACGCTCGGCAGTCAGTCCGTGCCGCTCCCGACCGGCGTGTACGACAGACGACCGCAGTTACGGAACTACGCGGGGCAAGCTGTGATTGTTGGGGTGAGGCCAGAGGATCTTCATTCCCCCGACGCGGGCCGTCCCGGGGTCGACATCGAGGGGGTCGTCGAACTCGTCGAGGCTCTCGGCGCCGAGCTTCTGGTTCACTTCTCGATGGATGCCAGGCTCGTCCAGTCAGAATTGTCGCGGCATGCAAACGAGTCGGGTGAGGAAGATATTGATTCCGAACAAGTGGCGGTTGCCCGAATCGAGCCTGGACATGTGGTGCGGTTGGGAGAGAGGTACAGATTCCGGGTCGAACCGGAGAGATTCGAGTTCTTCAACCCGACGAGCGAGGATGCGATCTGGGGTTAACCGTCTCACATCATCGTTGTCGAAGGGCACCTACGCCACGACAGATCGGTGAACGGGACTGCTGTCGGTTCAGTTGACAGCTTGACCTGTCCCACGGTAGCTCGGGGCGGTCCACTCGGTCACTTGGAACTGAGGTTGAGACGCCTGATGCTCCCCTGGCGCAGGTGGTTGAGTGAGATGACGCCGCGCAGCGAAATCGCGGTGGCGATCGTGAGAGCCGTGACGGCCACCGGCCACCATCCTGAGTGCGCGTAGCTGACTATCACTTGTCCAGGTGTCGTCGGAGAACTTTGCGAACGAAGTCCCACTATCCAGAGTGCGTACGAGACGAGGAGAAGCGGCATCATTCGGCCCACGAGCCGGCTCAGCGCTATTGGGAGCTTCGAGGTCCGTGCGTCGGCCTCGACTCGAGACGCCAGGAACGAGAGAGAGGCCACGGCCGCGATCCATAGCCCGAGACCAACCGTCAGGTTCACGTCGCCGAGTACGCGAGCGAGCATGGGATGTTCGATGCTGAACACGGGAACCGGGCGACCAGACTTCATGATGGTCTTGAAGGCGGGCTGCTGATTGAGAAGGTTCACCCACAAGAAGAGGCTGGTCACGACGACGAGTGCCAGGCCCGGCATCCACGTGAGGATCCGCCACGAACGACGGGGGGAGTCGCTGGTTCGAACGGCCAAACGAACGCCACCCCAGGCAATGAGTAGGCCGAGGAGTGACAGCACGCTGATCCAACCGACGAAGAACGCCCCGACGCCGGAGAGGTAGGTCGCCCACGACATTGATCCGTGAAACATCGGGCCCGTGGGACCTGTGACGAAGTTGGATCCGTGTTGGAGCGTCTGCCACTTGCGACCCGAGAAGGTATCGGGACTCGGCCAACCAAGATAAAGCGTCGGCCCTCCCGAAATGCGTGAGATCATTGAAGATCTGTAGGTCTGGCCCATCATCGTGTAGGCGATCAGGGGAAGAACGAGGGCGAAGGGCAGGGCCGCCCCGGCGCCCGCGAGCTGAGATCGGATCGGCGAGGTTGGCGCAGAGTCGAGCACGGGGCCGCGGAGCCACTGGCGCGCGGCGTCGAGGTAGAGGTTGCCGGCCAGTCGCCACGCCGACTGACCGTCCGCGATCATGTCGAGTGAGATGAGTTGGACCTCGTCGGCGTAGCGATCACGCCACCATCGTGGGTGGAGTCTCAGGGCAGAGCGAAGTGGCAGAGGTGTCATGAGGTCCCCAGACGGGAGAGTCCGAGACGAGCGACGCGAAGTGATGTTTCGAGGCGCTCTCGCAGTGCGACAGCACCCTTGCCGGTGAGGCGATACGGTCGGCGTCGATCCTCTGACTCCACTGGTTGGACCAGTCCCTCTTCCTCGAGCCGAACGAGGACGCCGTAGAGAGTCCCTGGTCCCATTACCTCTCCGGTCAGTGCCTCGATGTCCTTGATGAGCGCGTAGCCGTGTTTCGGACCTTCGGCGAGACTCGTCAGCACGAGAACCGTGGCGTCCTGGG
The DNA here is from genome assembly GCA_021782915.1 of Actinomycetes bacterium. Classification (GTDB taxonomy): domain Bacteria; phylum Actinomycetota; class Acidimicrobiia; order Acidimicrobiales; family RAAP-2; genus RAAP-2. The sequence goes on from JAJXUK010000037.1 coordinate 20,093, forward strand.
TTCTTCCGATTCGAGCGCGTGCCACGGCTCCTCCTTGGTCCGCCAACTATTACGGAACTCGTAATAGCACAGAATGGGGTGCAGGACAAACGCATCTCGCGCAAGGCCCTACTTCGATCGGCTTCAAGATCCCAGTGCAACAGTCTGGGTTCGATGGGGTCTCATTAGGAGTTCATCAAAGGAATGACCCGGTGGAGCGGGCGCCGAGAATAGAAATCGCGTGTTCAACTTGCCGAGGGGACTCATTCGAGGACGCCGCGTCCCTAGATTTCCTCGGCAAGCAATTTTTGTGGCGCGAGAGCGTGTGGCGCCGTCCAGGTAGTGCGGGTCCCGGGCGGGCGCCAGCGCGCTCCGGTTGCAACGCCGGACTCGAGTGACGTTCAGTCCGATCCGTACCTAGGCTCACCGACGTGAGTCGTCTCAGGTTCCTTGCATCGATGCTGATGGCGACTGGGGTGACGTCCCTCTCCCTCGCGACTCCGGCGGTGGCCGTGGGTGGAGCGACCGGATTTGCACATCCGGGCCCCTTGGCAGAAGCCCCCACGGGACGTCTCTACGTCGCCAGCGGTCGTGCGCTCTTTGAGTGGAGAGGACGCGAACCCGTCGTCATCGCCCGTGGCGCGAGTCGGATCGAGAGCGTCGTTGTCGCGACTGACGGATCGATCTACCTGGGTGAGCAGAACCTTCTCCAGAGAGTCGCACCGAGTGGTCAAGTCTCGACGGTGGCTCGCATTCAGGTCACGGGTCTTGGCCGGGGACTGCGCGGATCCATCTACGTGGTGAGCGACGCAGCAGTGAGTCGTCTCGACGGTCACCAGCTGGTCCCGGTAGTTCGGCGGTCTCAGTTCAAGGGGATCACTCAGGTCCCGCTCCAGCTGAGCGTGCTCGACTTCGCAAACGTTGCGTTCGACGCGCACGACAACATCTACGTCACGGCGTCTGGCGTCGGGTTCGGCCTCTTTGAGGTGACAAGTTCGGGTCGAGCTCGCTATGTCGGCCCGGCCCGATCCGGAGGTGGATCTCCCGCGTCGTTGACCGAAGGAGCGGGTGGCCGAATTTACCTGGGGGTGCAGAACTCCGTGCTGGCGGTGGACGAGGGGCGGATCAGTGTCTTTCGATCGTTTCCGGTCGGTGCAGTGAAGGGAATCTCGGGGGCGTTTGCGCCGAGGTATGTCGCTGCTTCGATGTCGCCGGGTAGTCCGGTGTACGCGGACGCGAGTGGCGGAAACGGGTTCTCGAACGACAGCGCCATCGTCGCGATCTACCCCGATGGCCGTGTCGTGACAATGTGGGCGGGTGCGGCGTGAACTACGTCGAACGTGCCTCGGACTCGTAGTGGTTCCGAGTGGGATCCTGCGTCACGCGAACGATTCATTCGCGGTCTCAACGAGGAGACTTCTTTGATTCAGCGCAGATGCAGTAGTGGATTTCGAGACGGCGTAGAAGCCGTCGTGCGCCTGGTCTTTGAGATCGATGAGACGCTTGAGCGTCTGTGACCATTTACGAGATGCCGGTGTGCCGGTCTTCAACAACACGTCTGTCGCATCGTCATGATGCTGTCCCTTGGAGTGGTAGCCAAGGTGGCGAGATCACGTCCCGCCGAGTGGTGTAACTCCAAGGGAGCACTTCTCGATGCGGGACCATCCTTTCACTTGACCTTGGCGAGGGCAACCTTCGCCGGAGGTAGTGCGTCACTCTTCAGTTGATCCATG
>JAJXUK010000038.1 GCA_021782915.1 Actinomycetes bacterium
CTCGATCGTCACGCCCACCTGACCGTGCAGCAGGCGCAGACCCAGCTCCATGGCCACCAGGGCCGTGGCGAGCGAGCTGAGCAGCTCCAGGGCGAAGCTCGAGAGGAAGGCCACGCGCAGCGTGTGCATGGTGGAGCGGCGCAGGGAGTCGCCGACGGCGCCCAGCGAGTCCACGGCGTCGCTCGAGCGGTTGTGAGCCTTGAGCGTGCCCATGCCGCGCACCACGTCGCCGAAGTAGCTCGCCAGGCGCTGCTGCTCGGCGAAGCTCTCGTCCATCTTCGCCTTGGCCTCGGCGCCCAGCAGGGCCATGAAGAGCGGCAGCAGGGCGACGGCGAGGATCACGATGGCGCCACTGAGCCAGTCGCGCCAGGCCAGCCAGGCCACCAGCAGTGTGGGCGTGACGATCGAGCTGGCCAGGGCCGGCACGTAGCGCGCCAGGTACGACTCGACGGCCTCGACCCCGCGTCCGGCGAGCTGGGCCTCGGCGTCGCGCGACTCGCGCGGACCCGTGTCGAGCACGCTCACGAGCAGGCGCCGGCGCAGCTCGCGACGCACCGGCGCCGCCAGGCGGGCGTTGAGCACCGGGCCGAACGAGCCGGCCAGGGCCCGCAGCGCGCTGGCCGCGCCCAGGAGCCAGAGCCCGGGGGCGAGCCCGGCGTGCGCGTGGGCGAAGAGTGCGCCCACGAGGTCGCCGATGGCGATGGCCTGGCCCAGGAGGGCGAGGCTGCTCAGGCCCGCCAGGACGGCCCCGAGCGCGACGATCCCGTGCGCGAGCGGGCTCACGCGCGCCAGGCGCGCGAGCAGCGCGCCGGGCCGCTCGCTCACCCGGCCGGCGACGCCGGCTCGGCCGCGGGGGTGCCGGGTCGGCGCACGCGCCGGCGGAAGATCCAGTAGGTCCAGGTCTGGTAGGCCAGCACCAGCGGCGTGAAGATCAGCGCGACCCAGCTCATCACCTCCAGGGTGTAGGGATGCGACGCGCTGGCCGTGATGCTCAGCGTGTCGGCCGGGCTCACCGAGGAGACCAGGACGTTGGGGTACAGGTTGAGCAGCAGCGTGGCGAAGAAGGCCACGATGGCAAAGGCCGTGCCGATGAAGCTCCATCCCTCGAGGCGCTCACGGGTGAGCCAGGCCACCGAGGCCAGCGCGCCGAGGCCCAGGATGGGCAGCAGCGGCGGCACCAGGCCGGCGTGGTGCATCGTGCGCGAGCTCTGGTAGGTCCAGGCGAGGAAGGCGAAGACGACCAGCAGGGCCAGTGGGGCGAGGCGACTCGCCAGGGACCGGGCGCGCTCGCGGACCTCACCGTCGGTCTTGAGGCCCAGGTACGTGGCCCCGTGCAGCGTGAACAGGCTGAGCGTGGCCAGTCCGCCCAGCAGCGCGTAGGGCTTGAGGAGGTCGAAGAAGTTGCCCGTCCAGGTCGCGTGGGGCCCGATCGGCACGCCGTGCACGAAGTCGGCGAAGGCCACTCCCCACAGCAGAGCCGGCAGGGCCGAGCCCCAGAAGATCGCCCGGTCCCACCACCGGGCCCAGGCCTCGTCCTCACGCCGGTGACGCAGCTCGAAGGCCATGCCGCGGAAGATGAGCGCCGCCAGGATCAGGAAGAGCGCCAGGTAGAAGCCGGAGAAGACCGTCGCGTACCACAGCGGGAAGGCGGCGAAGGTCGCCCCGCCCGCGGTGAGCAGCCACACCTCGTTGCCGTCCCAGACCGGGCCGATCGTGTTGATGGCCACGCGCCGGTCGGTGTCGTCGCGGCTCACGAATGGCATCAGGATGCCCACGCCGAAGTCGAAGCCCTCGAGGAAGAAGTAGCCCAGCCACAGCACGCCGATGAGGGCGAACCACAGCTGCTCGAGTCCACTGGGTGATGCGGTCAGTAGCACGGCGCCTCCTAGTAGACGAGCTCGGGCTCAGCGGCCGGGGTGGGCGGAGCCGGGACCTTGGCCAGGCGCACCAGCAGGCCGATCTCCACGATGGCCAGCAGGGTGTAGATCGCCGTGAAGCCGATGAAGCTGGTCGCCACGAAGCCGGGGGCGATGAGCGTCACGGCGTTGGAGGTCTTGAGCAACCCGTAGACGACCCACGGCTGACGGCCGACTTCAGTGAAGATCCAGCCCACGGAGTTCGCGACGAAGGGTGCCAGCGCCATCCACGTCGCGAAGCGCAGGAAGCGCGGCGAGTCCTCCAGTCGTCGTCGGTACATCAGCCACAGCCCGATCGCGCCGAGGCCCAGCAGCAGGAAGCCCAGGCCGACCATGATCCGGAACGACCAGTACAGGATCCAGATGACCGGCACGTAGCTGCCCGGCCCGTACTTCTTGGCCGCGGCGGCCTGGATCTGATCGATGCCCTCGACCCTGCCGTTCCACGTGTTGGTCGCCAGCACGCTGAGGATGTGGGGCACGCGCACCTGGAAGACCGGGTTGCCCGCGAGGTCACCGATGGTCAGCAGCGAGAAGCTCGCGCCGTTGGTGCTGGTGTAGAGGGCCTCGGCGGCGGCCATCTTCATCGGCTGCTGTCTCTCCATCTGCTTGGCCTGCGAGTCGCCCATGAAGATCGTGCCCACCGCGCTGACCAGGGTGACCACGAGGGCGATGCGCACGGCCTTGGAGAAGGCCGGCCGGTCGTGGTCGTGGCGCACGTGCCAGGCGGCCACGGCGACCATGAACGTCGAGCCGGTGAGCAGGGCGGAGAAGAGCACGTGGCCGTAGGCGAGCAGGAACGTCGAGTTCGTCATGACGGCCCAGAAGTTGGTCATCACGGCCTGGTGCGTGTGCGCGTCGATCGCGTAGCCCACCGGGTGCTGCATCCAGGAGTTGGCCGCGACGATGAAGGCGGCCGAGAGGATCGTGCCCAGGCTGGCCAGCCAGATCGAGGCCAGATGGATCTTGGGGCTCACGCGCCCGCGTCCGAAGATCCACACGCCCAGGAAGGTGGACTCCATGAAGAAGGCGAGCAGGCCCTCGATGGCCAGCGGCGCGCCGAAGATGTTGCCGACGAAGACCGAGTAGCGCGACCAGTCCATGCCGAACTGGAACTCCTGGACGATGCCGGTGACGACCCCGATGGCGAAGTTGACGAGGAAGAGCTTGCCGAAGAAGCGAGTGGCGCGCTCGTAGTCATCACTCTTGGTCCGGTAGGCCGCCGTCTGCAGCACCGCCACCAGCAGGCCCAGACCGATGGTGAGGGGCACGAAGAGGAAGTGAAAGACCGTGGTGACGGCGAACTGCCAGCGCGCCAGCGAGAGAGTCGAGACTGCGAGGACGGACAGGTTCATGGCCGGTTCCCACCTCCCAGAGCCGCGTGGCTCATTGACCCATTGTCATCATTGGCTCAAACTATGTCCAATTGATCAGGCCTGTTCAACGGAGAGATTCCGCCTATGGCCGCGCCTACGGGAGGTTGACGTAGCCGTTCTCCATCTTCCACAGGAAGTACTTCTCGAAGGCCAGTTTCATCAGGTGCGCCTGGGGCCCGGGGACCAGGATGCCGTGCTTGCGCGGCGGGAGCATCTTGTCGGCCAGGATGACGACGCCGTTGTTGCCGGCGTCCATGACGCAGACCGCCGCGATGTCCTTGAACTCCTTCTCCTCGTGCGGGGCCTCACCGCGAATCTGGCTGGCGATGTTCGTGGCCGCCACGTGGGCCATCGCCTCGGTGGGAAATCCCGTCTTGGGCACCCCGACCGGCGTGGGGGTCTGCCACGGCGCGCTGACCGCGGCGGCGATGCCCACGGCGTAGACGTTGTCGTACTCTTCGCTCTGGTACGTCGGGCGGACCTTGACGTAGCCGCGCGCGTCGCCCAGGCCGCTGTCGAGGATCACCTGCTGGCCCATGAAGGGTGGGATCGCCATGGTGTACTCCGAGGCCAGTGTCGTGCCGTCGCTCAGCACCACCACCCCGGCGTCGACGGCCTCGAGGGAGGCGTTGGTGATCGCGGTGATCTTCTCCTTCTTGAGGAACATGCCGAGCAGCTTTTCGCCGTGGGGCAGCCCACCGATGCCGAAGTGTCCCAGGAAGGGCTCGGCGGTCACGAAGGTGATCGGGATCTGGCGCGCGAGCTTGGCCCGGCGGACCTGGTAGCTCGCGTTGAAGAGGAACTCGTAGGCGGCGCCGAAGCAGCTCGCGCCCTGGGTTGCCATCACCACCATCGGGCCCGGATTGTCGACGAGCTTCTGCCAGCGCTCGCCGGCGCGGATCGCGTCGTCGAGCGACGTGATCGTCACCGCGTCGCCGTTGGGGCCCAGGCCGTGGGCGACGGAGAAGTCGTTGCGGTATCCGGTGGCGATGACCAGGTAGTCGTAGGGGTGCGCCGCGCCGGCGTGCACCGTCTGGGTGTGCGGGTCGATCAGGGTGGCCGCCTGGTGCACGAACTGCACACCGTGCTGTTCGAGGGTCGGGCCCACCGGGAACGAGATGTCCTGGGCGCGCCGCTTGCCAAAGGGCAGCCAGATGAGCGAGGGGTTGAAGACGAATCGCTCCGAGGGCGAGATGACGCTGACCTCGACCTCGTCGTGCAGCTCGGACTTGAGCGCGAGGGCGGCCGTCAGGCCCCCGAAACTGCTGCCCAGAACGAGAACCTTCGGCGCCATGCGACCCCCTCGCTGGAAGTGACCCGTTGGCCATACGATAGCCACTGCCTATGGCCGGATCTCGTCCCCGGTGCGATCTTGCCGCGGGCCCGCCCGGGCCAGGCGGGCCGGTGTAGTGTCACGGGTGCCTCGCGGCAGCGAAGTTGGTGAGATTCCAACGCTGTCCCGCAACTGTGAGGGGTTCGCCCCGAGCCAGGTCGCCTGACGTGAGGAGCAGTTGAACACAGCTCTCGAGGTCAGGAGCGGTCGTTCGGATCTCCATCCGTCGCCCACCTACTTCGACGGAAAGGAGAACCCATCATGCGGTACACCCTCCGCCTCGGCGCGAGCGCCCTGGCCGTCTTGCTCAGCCTGCCCCTGGCGAGCCTGTCCTCGGCCCACGCGGCCAGTGCGCCAGCGCCCGCCTGTGTCGTCTCGCTCTCGCCCACGGCGACCGAGACGCTCTACGCGATTGGCGCCGGCGCCCAGGTTCAGGCCGTGGACAAGGACTCGAACTTCCCCACCCACGGGCTGCCGCCGGCCAGTCGGCGCATCGACGCGCTGAACCCCAGTGTCGAGGCGATCCTCGGCATCTGCCGGCCGACGCCCACGCACCCCTCGCGCAAGCCGGACCTCGTGGTGATCTCCTATGACGCCAACCAGATCAAGGAGAAGCTCACGGCGCTGGGCGTCAAGGTCGTGGAGCAGGACGCGCCGGCCAACTTGGGCGGGGCCTACGCGCAGATCCGCCAGCTCGGGGCGCTGACCGGACACCTCGCGGCCGCGCGCGCCCTGGCCAGCTCCATCGCGCGTCAGATCAACGCCGACGTCGCCTCGGTGCCGGCCCATCCCGCCAAGGTCATCAACGTCTACTACGAGCTGGACCCGACGTACTACTCGCTGACGAGCTCGACCTTCGTCGGGATCCTGCTGAAGAAGCTCGGCCTCGTCAACATCGCCGACGCCCAGTCCACCAGCGCCGACGCCGGCTATCCGCAGCTCAACGCCGAGTACATCGTGAGCGCGAACCCGCAGCTCATCTTCCTCGCCGACACGATCTGCTGCCAGGTCACGGCGGCCTCGGTGGGTGCCCGACCGGGCTTCGCGCAGGTCTCGGCCGTGGTGCACCACCACGTGATCGGTCTGAACGACGACATCGCCTCGCGCTGGGGGCCTCGTCTGCCCCTGCTCATGGCCCAACTCACACGCGCCGTGCGCGCGACGCTGGGCGACGCCAGCCTCTGGGGCTAGTCGAGTGATCGCCAGTCCACCGAGTCGGCGCCGTGTCGTGGGCGTGGCCACGGCCAGCCTCGTGCTGCTCGCCGCGGCCGTTCTCGGGGGACTGGCGATCGGGCCCACGCCGATCGGCACGGGACGAATCCTGGGTGACGCGCTGAGCCACCTCGGCCTCGGCCACGGCACCCTCAGCCCGCTGCAGTCCACGATCATCTGGCAGCTGCGCGCGCCGCGCCTGGTCCTGGGACTGCTCAGCGGCGCGATGCTGGCCGTGGCCGGCGGCTCGTACCAGGGGGTCTTTCGCAACCCGCTGGCCGATCCGTACCTGCTCGGGGTGGCGGCCGGGGCCGGCCTGGGCGCCACGTTCGCCATCGTGCGCGCCGGCGCGGAGGCCACCCCGAGCTGGACGCCGCTGCTCGCCTTCGCCGGGGCGCTGGCCGCGGTGGGCGCCACGTGGCTGCTCGGCGGGCGAGCGCGCCACGCGGCCGGCTCCAGCCTGATCCTCGCCGGCGTGGCGGTCTCCTCGCTGCTCACCAGTGCCCAGACGTTCCTGCAGCAGTCCTCGACGAGCTCGATCGCGCGCGTCTACATCTGGCTGCTGGGCTCGCTGGCCAGCGCGAGCTGGCACAGCGTGTTCATCGTGCTGCCCTACGTCGTCGTGAGCGTCCTCATCTGCCTGAGCGCCGCGCGCGCGCTCGACGTCATGAGCGTGGGCGAGGACGAGAGCCGCTCGCTGGGTCTGCCCGTGCGCCGGGTGCGCCTGCTGGTGATCGCGGCCTCCTCGCTGGGCACGGCCGCCGTGGTCTCGGTCGCCGGGCTGATCGGCTTCGTGGGCATCATCGTGCCGCACCTGGTTCGACTCCTCGTGGGCACCTCGTACCGGCGGATCCTGCCGATCTCGGTCGTCGGCGGCGCGGCCTTCCTCGTGCTGTGCGACACGATCGCGCGCACCGCGCTCGCACCCTCGGAGCTGCCCATCGGCGTCGTCACCGCCCTGGTGGGCGCGCCGGTCTTCGTGCTGGTGCTCAACCTGCGCCGGAGGGCCCGGTGAGCCGCGTCCAGGTTGAGTCCCTGGGCGTGCGCGTGGGTGAGGCCACTCTGCTCGACGAGGTGAGCCTGCGCGTGGAGCCCGGCGAGTGGGTCACCGTGATCGGGCCCAATGGTGCGGGCAAGACGACGCTCGTCGAGGTGATCATGGGCCTGCGCCGGAGCGTGTCCGGCGTGGTGCGCCTGGAGGGCCGGGCTGGCTCCGCGCTCAGCGAGCGCGAGCGAGCCCGGCTCGTCTCCCTCGTGCCCCAGCACCCGGAGGTCCCCGCGGGCATGACCGTGGCCGACTACGTGGACCTCGGACGAGTCGCCCGGCGCGGCTGGGTGCGCGCGGCCTCGAGCGAGGACTGGCGCGTCGTCGGCGCGGTGATGGCCCGCCTGGGGCTCTCGGGCCTGAGTGGGCGCGACGTGGCCTCACTCTCGGGCGGCGAGCGCCAGCGGGCCGTGCTGGGCCGGGCCCTGGCCCAGGGCGCGCCGCTCATGGTGCTCGACGAGCCCATCACGGGCCTGGACTTGCGTCACCAGATGGAGCTGCTCGAGCTGCTGCGCCGCGAGGTCGAGTCCGGCCTGAGCGTGCTGGCCACGCTGCACGACCTGACCCTGGCCGGCCAGTTCGCCGATCGCCTGGTCCTGCTCGACGCGGGCCGCGTGGTGCTCGACGCGCCGGCGCGCGAGGTGGTGCGCCACCCCGAGCTGGCCGCGCGCTACGCGATGGAGCTGCGCGTGGTCGAGATCGACGGCGCCGACGTCGTGGTGCCCGTGCGCCGCGCGGGCTCGAGACGCTAGGCCAGCACGTCGCGGCCCAGCAGCTCCTCGTAGGTCTCACGCCGGCGCACGAGGCGAGCGCTGCCCCGGGAGGCGAAGACGATCGGCGGACGCAGGGCGCCGTTGTAGTTGTTGGCCATGGTCAGGCAGTAGGCGCCGGTCACCGGCACGGCGATGAGGTCGCCCACGGCGGGCTCGTCCAGCTCGACCGACTCGACGAGCTGGTCACCGGACTCGCAGTGCCGGCCCACGACGCTGCAGCGCGTCGAGCCGCCCACCCGAGTGGCGACGGTGGCCTCGAATCGCTGGCCGTAGAGCGAGACCTCGAGGTTGTCGCCCATCCCACCGTCCACGGCCACGTAGGTGCGCGTCGCGCTGCGCTTGACGCTCACGACCCGGTAGAGGGTGCAGCCGGCCTCGGCGACCATCGAGCGCCCGGGTTCGATGATCAGGCGCGCACCCGCGGGCAGGCTGGCGCGCGCCGCCATCGTGAGCGCGTCCAGGTACGCCTCGACGCTGGGGGGCTGATCGGCGTAGGTGTAGCGCGCGCCCAGCCCGCCGCCGAGGTCGTAGACGCCGAACGCGCCCAGGCCGCCCAGGCGCTCGAGGGCCTCCACGAAGGGCTCGAGCGTCACGATCTGCGAGCCCACGTGCGCGTGCAGCCCGTCGAGGCTCAGCCAGCGCGTCGCGTCGATGCGCCGGCGGGCCTCCGCGAAGTCCTCCAGGCGAATGCCGAACTTCGAGTCGTCCTGTCCGGTCGCGATGGCCGCGTGGGTGGCAGCGAGCACGCCGGGCGTCACGCGCACCAGCACGCTCTGGGCACGTATGCTCAGGCGCCCCAGGCGCTCGATGTCGTCGAAGTTGTCGATGACCACGGTGCCCACGCCGGCCGCCAGGGCCCGCGCGATCTCGTCGTCGGTCTTGGCGTTGCCGTGCAGCACGAGGCGCGCCGGGTCCACGCCGCCGGCCAGGGCCATCACGAGCTCACCCGCGCCGGCGACGTCGATGCCCAGGCCCTCCTCGGCCATCACGCGATACAGCGCCGTCACCGGCAGCGACTTGGAGGCCCACACCACCAGCGAGTTGGCCCAGCGCGCCCCCAGCCCGTCGGCGTAGCGTCGCGCGCGCTCGCGCAGGGCGTCCTCGTCGATGATCAGGGCCGGGGTGCCGAACTCCTCGGCCAGGCGCGAGGCGGTCACGCCGGCGATCACCAGCTCCCGGTCGCGCACGACGGTGCCCGGGGCGAAGAGCTGCACGACGTCCTGGCTCGGTGGGCTCATGGGGCTCCTTACGACCGCGTAGCGAAACTACTCCTCGAGCGCCCGGGTGCTTCGGCGTGCTACGCGAGCGTCGCGTTGGCCGGGCTGGCCACGGGCTCTTCGCTGATCGTGGCCATCGGGCTCGTGATGCTGGGCGTCGTGGCGAACCTCGCACGCTTGCACGTGGCCTAGCGGAAGTCCTCCTGCAGCGCGGCCAGGGCGTCCGCACCCGGGCACAGCTCGCGGAGGGGCACCTTGGCCAGTGCGCGCGCGGGCGTGTGCCCCATCTGGTGCGGCGTGGCGGCCGACTCGTCCACGTAGAGCAGGCCGGTGACGACCTCGCCGTGGGCCTGGTGCTCGCGGATGTACTCCTCGACGTTGCTGCGGTTGTGCGGGTCGTAGTCCTCGGGCACCGAGCGGAAGCGCACGATCGAGCCGTCGTGCATCGGCACGACCCGTGTGCCGTCAGTCGGGATGTTGGCGTGGATCTCCCGGCGCAGCGGCACGAAGTCCGTGACGACCTCCTTGACCTCGTGCTCGCGCATGAAGCGGTAGCTCTTCGTCGAGCCCTCGTGGTCGTTGAAGGTCACGCACGGGCTGATCACGTCGATCAGGGCCAGGCCGTTGTGGGCCACCGCGGCCTTCAGGATCGGGATCAGCTGCTCCTTGTCGCCCGAGAAGCTGCGCGCCAGGAACGTCGCGCCCAGGCTCAGGCCGAGCATGATCGGGTCGATCGGGGCCACCTCGTTGGCCTCGCCCTTCTTGGGGCGCGTGCCAATGTCGGCCGAGGCCGACAGCTGGCCCTTGGTCAGACCGTAGACGCCGTTGTTCTCGATGACGTAGAGCATCTTCACGTTGCGCCTAATCGCGTGGGACATGTGACCCAGGCCGATCGAGAGCGAGTCGCCGTCGCCCGAGATGCCGATGTAGGTCAGCTCGCGGTTCGCGGCGTAGGCGCCGGTGGCGATCGGGGGCATGCGACCGTGGGCCGAGTTGAAGCCGTGCGCGCCGCGCACGAAGTACGTCGGGGTCTTGGACGAGCAGCCGATGCCCGAGAGCTTGGCGATGCGGTGCGGGGGCGTGGACAGCTCCCAGAAGGCGTGGGTGATCGCCGCGGTGATCGAGTCGTGCCCGCAGCCCGCGCAGAGCGTGGACATCGCGCCCTCGTAGTCGCGAATGGTCAGGCCGAGCTCGTTCTTGGCGAGCGGGGCGAGGGGGATGAGGGGCTTGGTGATCGAGGGCATCAGATCTCCAGGTGCTCGGTGACGGCGTCGACGACGGTGATGGCCGACAGCGGGAACCCGCCGTAGGCCAGGATCGAGGTCATGGACTCGCGCCCGACCCCGGTCTCGGAGGCGATCAGGGTGCGCAGCTGACCGTCCCGATTCTGCTCGATGACGAAGCAGTGCTCGAGCGACTCGACGAACTCGCGCACCTGGGCCACGAACGGGAAGCCCCGCACCCGCAAGAAGTCACAGGCCAGCCCGCGCTCGGCGAGGATGTCGCGGGCCTCGCGCACCGCCGCGTCGCAGCTGCCCAGGGTGATGAGGCCCACCGTGGCACCTTCGCGGCGCTCGATGATCGGCGCGGGCACGTAGGGTGCGGCCGCGGCGTGCTTGCGCGCCAGGCGGTCCACGACCTGCTGGTACTCGTCGGGCTTCTCGGTGTAGCGCCCGAACTGATCGTGGCCCGAGCCGCGGATGAAGTAGGCACCCTTGTCGTCCGAGCCGGGAAACGTGCGCGCGGCCACGTGGTCGGCGTTCTCGTTGGCGTAGCGGAAGAACTCCTTCATGCCCGCCAGCTGCTCGTCGCTGATGACCGGTCCGCGGTCCGGTACCCAGTCCTCGTCCCAGGTGAGCTTGGGCACAACCCAGTCGTTCATGCCGATGTCCAGGTCGCTCAGCAGAAAGACCGGCGTCTGGAAGTGCTCGGCCAGATCGAAGCAGGTCACCGCGAACTCGAAGCATTCACGTGGGTTGGCCGGGAAGGTCAGGATGTGCTTGGTGTCGCCGTGGCTCGCGTAGGCGCACAGCAGGATGTCGGCCTGCTGGGTGCGCGTGGGCATGCCCGTGGACGGCCCGGTGCGCTGCACGTCGACCACCACCGCGGGGATCTCGGTGTAGTAGGCCAGGCCCAGCAGCTCGTTCATGAGCGAGATGCCCGGACCCGAGGTGGACGTGAAGGAGCGCGCGCCGGCCCAGGAGGCACCGAGCACGACGCCGATCGCGGCGATCTCGTCCTCGGCCTGGATGATGAGGAAGTTGTTCTCGTAGGTCGTCTCGCCGTCCTCGCCGAGCACCGGCACGCGCCGGTACTTCTGGCATAGGCGCTGGAAGTTGTCCATGACGGCGGTGGCCGGGGTGATCGGGTACCAGCCCACGACCGTGGCCCCCGCGTAGAGACATCCCAGCGCGGTCGCGGTGTTGCCGTCGATGAGGATCGACTCGGCCGTCTCGTTCATGGCCGAGACCGAGAAGGGCAGCGGGCAGGAGAAGTTCTCCAGCGCGTAGTCGTAACCCAGTCGCAGGGCCTTCTGGTTGGACTCGCGCAGGTGCTCGTTGCGCGCGAAGGTCTCGGCGAGCAGCTGACTCACCACGTCGAGGTCGATGTTCAGCAGCGCCACCAGGGCGCCGGCGTAGGCGATGTTCTTCATCAGGATCCGCTCGCGCGGGGCGACGAAGTTCTCGATGCACATGCTGGCCAGGGGCACGCCCAGGAACGTCACGTCCTCGCGGTCCAGGTCCGGGTCGAGCGGCCAGGACGAGTCGTAGAGCACGTAGCCCCCGCGCACCACGCTGGCGATGTCCTCGCGGTAGGTGGCGGCGTTCATGGCGACCATGAGGTCGTACTCGAGCGCGCGCGCGGTGTGGCCCTGGCCGTTGACGCGGATCTCGTACCACGTGGGCAGGCCCTGGATGTTCGAGGGAAAGAGGTTCTTGCCCGACACCGGCACGCCCATGCGGAAGATGGCCTGCATCATCAGGCTGTTGGCGCTGGCCGAGCCGGTGCCGTTGACGTTGGCCAGCTTGACGGCGAAGTCGTTGACGCCGGGCGCGTGCAGGGTGGCCGGCGTGAGGTCGAGCGACATGTCTTCTCCTACTTCGTCCCGCCCACGGCGCGCACGGGGATGCGCGTCACGCCGCTGGCGTAGGGGATCTCCAGGGTGAACTCCTCCATGTCCCAGGCCGAGGTGGGGCAGCGCTCGGCGCACAGGCCGCAGTGCACGCACACGTTCTCGTCCTTGACCATGACGCGCCCCGTCTGGGGGAGTCGGTCCGAGACGAAGAGCGGCTGGTCACGGTTGGGCGAGGGCGCCGAGAGTCGGGTGCGCAGGTCGTCCTCGGTGCCGTTGGCCGTGATGGTCAGACACTGCACCGGGCAGATGTCGATGCAGGCGTCGCACTCGATGCACAGGCTCTCCTTGAAGGCCGTCTGCACGTCACAGTTCAGGCAGCGCTGAGCCTCCCGGGCGGTCTGTTCGGCGGTGAAGCCCAGCTCGACCTCGAGGTTGAGGGCCTCGAAGCGCTTCGTGAGCTCCACGTGGGTCATCTGCTGACGCGGCGACGGGTTGTAGTCGTTCGAGTAGCTCCACTCGCTCATGCCCATCTTCGTGCTGACCAGGTCCATGCCCAGCGCGGGGCGATCGGCGACGTCCTCGCCCTGGCAGTAGCGGTGGATCGACACCGCCGCCTGGTGTCCGTGCGCGACCGCCCAGATGATGTTCTTGGGTCCCCAGGCGGCGTCGCCGCCGAAGAAGACCCCGGGGCGTGTGGACATGAACGTCGTCGTGTCCACGATCGGCATGTCCCACTCGCCGAACTCGAGACCCAGGTCCCGCTCGATCCAGGGGAAGGCGTTCTCCTGGCCGATGGCGAGTATCACGTCGTCGCAGGGCACGATCACGGTGTCGGTGACCGTCGAGTGGCGCGCGCCCTCGTCCCACTCGACGACGTCGAACTCCATGCCCACCAGGCGTCCGTCCTCGAGCACGAAGCGCTTGGGCGCGTGGTTGACGACGATGAGCACGCCCTCCTCCTCGGCGTCCTCGAGCTCCCAGGGTGAGGCCTTGAAGTACTCGCGGGGTCGACGCGCCATGACGCGGATGTCGCTGGCGCCCAGGCGCCGCGACGTGCGACAGCAGTCCATGGCGGTGTTGCCCACGCCGATGATGAGCACGCGAGAGCCGATCTGGCTGATGTGCTCGAAGCTCACCGACTCGAGCCACTCGATGCCGATGTGCACGTGCTCCGGATCGTCCCAGCGTCCGGGCAGGTCCAGCTCCTTGCCCTTGGGCGCGCCCGAGCCGACGAAGACCGCGTCGTAGCCATGACCCAGCAGCTCGGCCAGGCTCTCGACGGGGCTGCTGTAGTGCACGTCCACACCCATGTCGAGGATGACCGAGGTCTCCTCGTCCAGCACGCGATCGGGCAGGCGGAACTCGGGGATGTTCGTGCGCATCAGACCCCCGGCACGGTCGAAGCGCTCGAAGATGCTCACCTCGTAGCCCAGGGGCATGAGGTCGTTGGCCACCGTCAGCGACGAGGGCCCGGCGCCGATGAGGGCCACCCGCTTGCCGTTCTTGACCTCCGGCGCCGTCGGCAGGCGCCCGCTGAGGTCACCCTTGAGGTCACTGGTCACGCGCTTGAGCCGGCAGATGGCCACCGGGTTGCCGTCGACGCGCCCGCGTCGACAGGCCGGCTCGCACGGTCGATCGCAGGTGCGACCCAGCACGCCGGGAAAGACGTTGGACTCGCGGTTGAGCAGGTAGGCGTCGTCGAAGCGGCCCTGGGCGATCAGTCGGATGTAGCCCGGCACGTCCGTGTGCGCGGGGCAGGCCCACTGGCAGTCGACGACGCGGTGGTAGTAGTCGGCTGCTCCCGTGACCGTCGGTTCCACGCCGCATCCTCCTTGAGACCACCCGGGCAACGCGGAGGCGTCACACTCGGTCAGTCGTACTGTATCTCTGCCGTCGCGTAGCCCTCAGTGCGCTCGTCGGGGCCGAACGTCATCGCTCGCGCGCTGAGGGGCCCGCGGGTCACTCCTAGACTTGGCCAAAGCGAAGAAGGGACTGAGGTGCGACGCACGCGAATCGTGGCCACGATCGGACCAGCCTCGGAGAGCGACGAGCTCATCAAGGATCTGATCGAGGCCGGCGTGGACGTATTCCGCCTGTCCTTCGCCCACGGCGACATCGAGTCGGGCGTGCAGCGCCTGCGTCGCGTGCGCGCCCTGGCTCCGAACGTGGCCCTCATGGTCGACATCCCGGGGCCCAAGATCCGCGCTGGCAGCTTCGGCGCGACGCCGGTCGCACTCGAGAACGGCTCGCGCGTCGAGCTCGTCGAGGGCTTCGGCGAGACCTCCAGTGCCGCGCGCATCGTGGTCGAGCGTCACGACGTGGTCGGCCTGCTGCGCGTGGGCGACACGGTGCACATCGGCGACGGCGGTGTCTCCTTGGAGATCGTCGCGGCGGGCGACGCGGCCCGGGCCATCGTGGTGGCCGGCGGCTCCGTGCAGGGCAAGCCCGGACTCTCGCTGCCCTCCTCACTGCTCAATGACCGACTGCCCACCGTTGAGGACCGTGCGCGACTGGAGGCCCTGCGCGAGGAGTCCTTCGAGATCCTCGCGGTCTCCTTCGTGCGCTCGGCCTTCGACATCGTCTCCACGCGCAGCGTGCTGAGTCGTGACGACGTGCTGATCATGGCCAAGATCGAGACGCACGAGGGGGTGAGCAATCTCGACGAGATCATCGCGGTCTCCGACGCGATCATGGTGGCGCGCGGGGACTTGGGCGTGCGCATGCCCATCGAGGAGGTGCCGTACCTGCAGAAGATGATCGTGCGACACGGCATCCGCTACGCGCGCCCCGTCGTGGTGGCCACCCAGATGCTCGAGTCGATGACGCACGCCCAGGTCCCCACGCGCGCCGAGGTCACCGACGTGGCCAACGCGGTGCTGGACGGAGCCAGCGCGGTCATGCTCTCGGGCGAGACGGCCATCGGCGATGACCCGGTGGGCACGGTGGTGACCATGGACCGCATCCTGCGCCAGGCCGAGCTGCACTTTCCCTACGAGCAGTGGGGTTCGTCCCTGGGGGTCCAGGAGACCATCGGCACGGGCACCAAGTCCCTGCGCGTC
Source organism: Actinomycetes bacterium (assembly GCA_021782915.1). Lineage (GTDB taxonomy): Bacteria > Actinomycetota > Acidimicrobiia > Acidimicrobiales > RAAP-2 > RAAP-2. Next base: position 15,008 of record JAJXUK010000038.1, read on the forward strand.
ACCGCGGCCATCACCGGTGCGGCGTGGCGCGCGGCGATGGAGGAGGGCGCGGCCGCCATCGTGGCCTGCACGCGTTCGGGCCTCACGGCGCGAGCCATCTCGCGCTTTCGCCCGCCGATGCCGATCGTGGCGATCACCCCGAGCGAGGCGACGGCGCGCCAGTTGCGCAGCTCGTGGGGCGTCCAGGAGGTCTACCTGTCTCCCTACACCGACATCGACGACCTCTGCGAGTTCGCGATCGCCCAGCTGAAGAACTCCGGCATTGCCAAGGCCGGCGACACGGTCGTCGTCATGGCGGGTTCAGCGAGCGGTGGGGCACAGATCACGGACACCGTGCGACTGCTGGTGGTGGGCTAGCTCAGGTCGCGACCTTGGGGGCCTCGGCGAAGTGGTGGGCCTCGGCGCTGAAGCGCCCGCGTCCGCCCGTGATGGCTCGCAGGTCGAGCCCGTAGCGCGTGAGCTCGCCCTCGGGCACGTGCGCGGAGATCACCGTGTCACCGCGCTCGTTCTGATCGGTGCCGATGACGCGACCACGCCGACTCGACAGGTCGGTCAGCACGTCGCCCAGACAGTCGCTCGGCGTGACCACCTGCACGGCCATGATGCGCTCGAGCATCGCGGTCCCGGACTTCTCGAGGGCGGCCTTGAGGGCCATGGAGCCCGCCGTCTCGAAGGCGGCCTCCGAGGAGTCCACGGCGTGGGCCTTGCCGTCATAGAGCGTCGCGCGCAGCCCGATCACCGGCTGGCCCAGCGGGCCACCGTGGGCCATGGCCCTCTCGATGCCGTTCTTGACCGCCGAGATGTACTGGCGCGGCACGGCGCCGCCGACGACGGCGTCGACGAACTCGAAGGGCTCGGTCGCCGCCAGGGGCTCGACCTTCACGTTCACCACGGCGAACTGGCCGTGGCCGCCGGTCTGCTTCTTGAGCCGACCCTCGACGTCAGCGGCGGCCCGGATGGTCTCGTAGTAGGGAACCGGCGGCGCGGCCCAGGCGACGTCGACGTTGTAGCGCCGCTTCAGGCGCTCCTGGGTGACCTGCAGGTGCATCTCGCCCATCGCGTCCACCACCAGGGTGCGCGAGACCGGGTCGTGGCGCACGCGCAAGGAGGCGTCCTCTTCCATGAGACGATGCAGCGCCGTGGAGACCTTGTCGTCGTCGCTCGCGGCGGCCACGACCGCGGCCGAGAGTGCGGGCGCCACGGAGTGGGACTCGGCGGAGGCCAGGTTGCGCGCCGGTCGGGCGAGCACGTCACCCACGCGCACTGAGTTGAGCTTGGCGAAGGCCACCACGTCGCCGGCCACCGCGCGCTGCGTGGGCACGAGCTTGGCACCCACCAGATAGTTCAGTCCGTGCAGACGCTCCTCGGTGCGCGTGCGGGCGTTCGTGACGCTGACGTCGCCGCTGAGGGTGCCCGAGACGATCTCGCAGACCACGATGCGCCCGACGTAGGGGTCCACGATGACCTTGAAGGCCCGCAGGACGAGCTCGGCATCCGAATCGCGTCCCAACTGCACGAGCTGGCCGTTCTCGAGCATGGGGATCGGTCGGCTCTCGGCGATCTCGTCCAGCAGCCCGACCAGACGGTCCAGGCCGACGCCCTTGATGACCGAGCCGCAGGTGACCGGCACGATGCGTCCCTGCACCATCAGGTGCCCCAGGACCTCCTCGAGCTCGTCCATCGCGGGCGTCTCGCCCTCCAGGTAGCGCTCGGTCAGGGAGTCGTCGCCGACCACGATGGCCTCGAGCAGACTCGAGCGCACCCGGGCCTCCAGCTCGGCCAACTCGGCGGGAACGGGCCCGCGCGCGGTCGTGGCGCCGTCGTAGGTGATGGCCTCGTCGCCGAGCAGGTCCACGACGCCGTGAAAGCTCGGGCCCAGCCCCATGGGCAGCTCGAGGGGCGCCAGGGTCGGCCCGACCAGGGCCTCGAGGGCGTTGAGGGTCGACTCGAAGTTGGCGCGCTCGGCGTCGAGCATGTTGATGAAGACCACGACGGGAACCGCGGCGTCGCGACAGAGCTCCCAGAGCACGCCGGTGTCCGCGGTGACCCCGTTGACGGCGCTGATGACCAGCAGGGCGACGTCGGCGACGTCCAGGGCGCGCTCGACCTCGCTGAAGAAGTCGATGAAGCCCGGGGTGTCCAGCAGCGTGAGCTTGTCCTCGCCCACCCACACCGGGGCCATCGCGATGCCGAGCGACGTGTGGTGGCGTCGCTCCTCGGGATCATTGCCGGCGATCGTGGAGCCATCTTCGACTCTGCCGGGCGACTTGAGCCCACCGGTCGCTACGACCAGGCCGTCGAGCAGTGACGTCTTGCCGACGCCACTGCGGCCAATCAGAGCGACGGTGCGCGCCTTGGGGTGGCGGTGCATCGAGTCCATGGGCACCTCGATTCGTCTCGTGCTGCCCTCACGGTAGCCCTGCGGGACGCGCGCGTGCTACGTGGCTGTGGACCCGGTCATGCCACAATCGATCCGTGACGCACGAGCAGCGGGATCGGGCCGAGTCCTTCGGCGAGCGGGCCGAGGAGTACGACCGATATCGACCGACGTACCCTGACGCGCTCGTCGACGACGTGCTGGACGGCCTGACGGAGCCCCGGGTGCTCGACGTGGGCTGTGGCACGGGCATCGCGACGCGGGCCCTGGTGGAGCGCGGCGCGCGCGTCATCGGTGTCGAGGTCGACGCGCGCATGGCCGAGGTGGCGCGCCGAGACGGTCTCGAGGTGGAAGTCGGCGCGTTCGAGACCTGGGACGCGGCCGGGCGGGTCTTTGATCGGGTGACGGCCGCCCAGGCCTGGCACTGGGTCGACCCGACAGTGGGACCGAGCAAGGCGGCCGCCGTTCTCGTCGAGGGTGGACGTCTGAGCTGCTTCTGGAACGTCGGGCGCATGCGCGAGGACCTCGCGCGGCGTGTCGATCCGATCTACGAGGAGTTCGCGCCCACGCTGCACGCCTCGTCGGTTCAGCTCGGCAGCCGCTTCGGGGACGTGTCGGCCGAGTGGGACCAGCGCTGGCTCGAGGCGTTCAGTGCCTACCCGGGCTTCGGCGCGCCGAGGTCGCGGCGCTACGAGTGGCAGGAGATCTATTCGAGCACGGTGTGGGTGGCGATGCTCAGGACTCACAGCGACCACGCCCTGCTCGAGGCGGACCAGCGCGAGGAACTCCTCCGGCGCGTCGGCGACGTTATAGACGAACTGGGCGGCTCTCTGAGCCTGGACTACACGACCTATCTCATCGAGGCGACGCGCCTCTAGGACCTCGTGGCGCGCTGGACGTGCCGACGGATCAGTGCACGCGCCGGTAGTGGGCCGGACAGAGCGGGTTCCAGCCCGTCACGTGCACGTGCCGGCGAGCCTGCACGCAGGTGATCGTGATCGGGGCCTGGACGGGGAACGCCCCCACCGGGCTCGACACACCGCTCGGGAATTTCGCCACCACCTGCACGCCGTAGTTCGTGCTCGGGGTGAGCCCGTAGAAGGAGCAGCTCGGACTGGACGTGATCGTCGTGAAGCTCGAGGGCAGACCCAGGCCGTAGAGCAGGGTGCAGGTGTAGCCCAGCGCTCCGGGCACCGCGTTCCAGGTGCCCGTGAGCGTCGTCCAGTCGCGCGTCACCGTCAGGTTCCTCGGGGCACTGTTCAGGCTGACCGGGTCGGCAAAGCGCGCGATGTCACCAACGTTGCCGCCGTTCTCGAAGTAGATGTAGCCGTTGGACCAGGTGATGCCGCTCAATACGTCGCAGATGGACAGGGCCAGCCCGGTCGTGTTCACGCGGACCGGCGTGCTCGAACCAGCGGGGATCTCGACTATCCCGCCCGATCCCGGGGCGCAGCCATAGCCCGCCGCGACAAGGAAGGCGTTGCCCGCCGGGTCCACCGCGATGTCACCCCGTGCTACGAGGGGGGGCAGGAAGGTGAAGGGGGAGAAGAGGGTCGTCGCCACGCCCCCGGTGCTTGACACACTTTGCACGATGGGCATGGCGCACACCTCGCTCATCACGAGCGAGCCACCGCGGTATCCCATGCCCCACGGGCAGGCCGGCGCAACCGAGGTGACCGGTCGCGAGCCGGTCCCGCCGGGAGCGACGGCGAGCACCGATCCGGAGTACATATCGCCGACGTACATCGTGCCGTCGGGGCCGAAGGCGACTTGAGAGGGGGCGAACGTCGGAGTCGGCGCGAAATATATCGAGGCCGAAGAGCCGTCGGGCATCATGCGCCAGACCGCATCCGTCGACAGGTCGGACACGTAGAGAGAGCCCGCGTAGTACGTGACGTGCATCGGGCACATAATGCTCGCGTTGGTGGAGATCGGGATCGCGTTGTGGGCCGGGTCGTTCGCCGGGATCTCGAAGAGACCGCTGAAGCACGACGCGACGTAGAGATTGCCCGCGGGGTCGCTGGTCAACCCGCTGGCGAACGGGGCGTTGGGCGAGAACTCCTCGACAGTGACGCTCGGACCGGAGTTGACCTGGGCGCCTGCGCTGGAGGGGCTGGCAACCAGGCCCAGACCCGCGCTCGCCACGGCCAGCAGTGCGCTCAAGAGCCACCGAACTCGCGTTATGCGTACCACGTTGACCTCCCCGCCTCAGCGAGCACCGCATTCGTGTCGCGTGACCGATCGTAGTGTGCCGCAGCGCCGTTACCCAGTAGCCACTCTGGTGCGTATCGAGCGCACGCTCCAGCGTGTCGTGAGCCCACGCCGCTCGTCGCTCGGCGCCCGGCGCCACCATCCCAGAGGCCCTGGGCCATCACACGCGCCCCCGGCAGTCTCCGCCTTCACGAGATACTGAACAGATCTGTCGCGACATAGTGAACACCTCGGTGGAGGTGTGTCGTGGTCAAGAACCAGGTCATTGTGGCGTCGGTGATTTCCCAGGGCCTGGGGGTTCGCGC
>JAJXUK010000066.1 GCA_021782915.1 Actinomycetes bacterium
AAGAACCTATCGGCCACTCGGACTTCGACGCCGTGCCAGCGGGCCTTGTAGAGGATCTGACGCGATAGCTCTCCCATCGCGGCGTCCGAGATGGACCTCGCCAGGTGTCGGTTCCTCACCATGCCGGCGACGTTGAGGTCCTCGAGCACGAGGACCTGGGCTCTCATCACCAGAGTCTTCGAGACTTGGTGGACGAGGTGGCGGCGGGTATTGGCGACTGCGCGATGTCGCTTGGCGAGTCGGGCCCTCACTCGTTGGCGGCCTTTGGACCCCGGTGTGGTTCTGGCCAGGGCCACCATGTGTGACCCCGTACGAACCGGGGTCCATTCGAGCGCCGATTCCCGGCGTACCAACGGATCTCGGTAGCCCTCCTCCGAGGACTCTACGTCGCGTTGTCTGCGCCTGGCGTGCGTCGCCGCACGGCGGGTCCGTCCGCCCGGCAGCACCTGACCGGGGCCGCTCGAATTGACCGTTGGCACACGCAGCACGACGTCGACGTTGCGTCCCTTGCTCACTGTCACCGACTCCACGAGCGCCCCGAGGATGCGTTTCTTCTCGTGGTACCCGTCCTTCGCCGACAGCGCCTGGGTCACCTGGTCGAGGGCCGCCGAGAGGTCCACCAGTGTGCCCCCACCGGCCTGCAGCTCGGCCGCGGCCTCGATTAGCCGCGCGAGTTCGGCCCGCTGCGCCGTCAGCCGGGTCTCCAGCGCCTCAACTCGCTTTTGCATCGACACCGCGTCGAGCGCCCCCTCTTCGAAGGCAGCGAAGTAGCGCTCGAGGGCGGCCTGCGACGTGGCGATGGCCGCGCGCACGCTGCTTGCCTGCTCGTCCAGTTCCGCCGCCTGGTGCGGTGTCTCGGCGGTCGCCATCGATACCGCCAACTCGAAGAGTTCCGTGTCCTGGTAGGCGTTAAGGACCGCCTGGGTGACCATGTCCTCGAGCTCATCGGCCGCCACGCTCTCGTTGCGACAGCGTTCGGACTCGGCGCGCTTGGTCTGTAGGTTGCACGTGTAGTACCGGTACGAACCACCCTGTCCGTGGGCCCCGGTGCCGACCATGCTCCCGCCGCACTCGCCGCACCGCGTGACCCCGGTGAGGATGTAGTCGGTCAAGCCCATCGCGGGCCGCGTGGCTTGTTCGCGGCGGTTGCGGGTCGAGCGAATAGCCGCGACCGCGGCCATCTCGTCGGGGCTCACGATGGCCTCGTGGAGTCCCGGGTACCGCTCGTCGCCGTGCGCGATGAGTCCGGCGTAGACGGCCCCTTCCAGGAGCCGCAGGACGGCTTCCGGGTACCACTTCTTGCCGCCGCGGTGGGTGATGCCGGCGAGGTTCAGTTCCTCGGCAATGGTCTTGGCGCCCTTGCCCGTCTGGTACGCGGTGAAGACCCGCCGCACGACTGCCGCCTCCTCGGGCTGCACGGTGAGTGACTTGTCCTCTTTGTTGTTGAGGTAGCCGTACGGGGCGCGCCCGCCCAGCCACTCGCCCTTCATCGCCTTCGTCTCGAAGGCCTCGAGGATGCGGTCGATGAGGATGCTGTGTTCGAACTCGGCGAAGGACGCCAGCATCTGGGCCATCAACTTGCCTGCGGGCGTCATCGTCTCGAAGGGCTCGGTCGCCGAGCGCACCGCCACGTTCGCCGCCTCCAGACGATTCGTGATGTCCATGAAGCCATAGACCGACCGCGCCAGTCGGTCGAGTCGGTAGAAGAGCACGACGTCGAACGCGCCGGTGGCGGCGTCATCGAGCATGGTCTCGAGGCCCGGTCGGTGGTTGTTGGTGCCCGTCTGTTGGTCGGCGTAGTCGCACGCGAACACGAGCTCCGGGTGCGTGGCGATGTAGTCCTTCAGGCTCCGCTCCTGGGCCTCCAAGGAGTGGGGCTGGTTGACCTCGTTGGTCGAGATTCGCCGGTACGTCGCGACGCGAAGAACTCGCCCCTCTTCTCGCGCGAGTCGTCGTCTGCTGCTCGTAGACATCGGGCCTCCTTTCGCCAGGGTGACGGGCCCTGGAAACGTTCTAGCCAATTCCCCTGACATCGTCGCCCGCGCCGCCATGATGGTCAGCGGCGAGCGAGTGAACCAGGAGTTCTCCCAACGCCCGCGCGGCCACGTTGAGACTCGCGGCGTCGGTCTTCGAGAAGGCTACCGAACGAAGGTGCGGACGAGACGACGAGCGTCGAATCACTCGCGTCGCCTGTTTTGGAGCAGGTGTGGCCCGGTCTCTCGCCGGAATAGCCCCAGTGGGGGCCGACCGGCTGGGTCGCTCCACTGGGGAGCGGCCAGACTTGGGGAAATTCCCCGAGCGTCGGGTCATGCCGATCACCGTGACGGCTATTCGGCTGGGCACACTCGCCGGGGCCCTTTTTCGACGGATTATGGAGATATGTCGCGCCACAAAGTTCGGATTTACGAACGCCGACGCTCTCTACGCCCGGTACAGCTCGATGTTCTGGTCCAGCCTCGTGTACGGGATCGAACAAGGGCAAACACCTTGCGTGTCCCTCGTGTAACTCGGTGACCCTGAATTCGCTGACCTATTGGCACTCACCTGCGGACCCGGAGATGGTGAGGCACCTGTAGCGCACGGGGCTTGCACGGGTGTTTAAGGAGTCACCTCCTGGTCGCATTTCACCAAGACGGACGATTCAACAGTAAGTAGCGGATGGGAGTCCCGTCGTCATAAGACACGCGGGGCATTCAGAACTGCGTTCCGACGTTGAACGATCGGACAAGTCAGAAGTCACACCCGGTCACTAAACAATGTCATCATTGGACAAAACTCTGGGTGGTTCATCTTGTGAATCCGAATCGAATCGAAGAAGACATTCTGCTTACGGCCGTCGCTGACGTATCCCTAATCGGAGAGTTGGATCTCGTCGGCGTGCACCGAGACGGCAAGTCCCTTGGCGAATGGGCTCAGGAGGTGATTGAGCAAGTCGGCGAAAATGCTCAAAGGTCGAAGTCCTTCAAGTACTAGCCTCGCATTTGGGTGTGATGGGGCCTAAAAGTCAGGTTGTCCCTGATGAAAGGCTATTTGCCTCACTGGGGCGACCGTGCCGTGGCGCCGTTCGATCTCCTGGCGCACGCGCTCGGTGAATACCTCGGCGTCCGCGCGGGAGTTGTAGCCGAGGCGCAGTAGATCCAGCAGGAGGTTCGTGCGCCGCAGGTTCGCCAAACCCTGGGCGCGACCCGCGAGCTGGCGGCGCAGCGTGGTGAGCACCCGCTCAATGGGACCATTGCCGAGCGGCACGTGGTAGTGGCGCAGGCGAAACTGGCGCTTGGCGAAGAGGTCGATGGCGCCCGCGGTGCCGAAGAGGCTGTGGTGCGCGGGCACCTGGTCGTTGGCCAGTGTCGCGAAGGCGTTCCAGCTCTCCCAACTCGTCAGCGCCGCGGGTAGCGCCGCGAGCACGGCGTCAGGCGTGGTGCGCCCCGCCCTTGCGTCGGTGGCCACCGCACGCTCCAAGCTCTTCGTGAGGTGGTGGTGACACCAGATGGGCCGCACGCTCGGCCAGTGGGTGTTGAGCGCGGCCACCAAGTCTTTGCCTCGGTCCGAGATGGTATAGCGTGGCCGCCCGTCGAGCTGACCCATAAAGTCCTCCCAGTTCTCCTGGGAGAGTTCCTGATAGACGCGCAGAAGCAGGACCCGGCCTCGGTCACCTAACCGGTCGTAGCCGTAGGCGGCGTAGATGTGGAACTGGGGACGGACCTTGCCCTGGGTGCGCCGCCAGAACGGTGTCGTGTCGAGCATCACGAAGGGCGGCCAGGTGGTCTCGGCCTCGGGGGCGCACACCGCATCCGCGAAGACCTCGACCCAGTCGGCCACCAGCTGGCCGTGGCGGGTGCCTGGCACACCGCGCAGGGCCGCACTGGCCCGCACGGTCTCGGTCGCGTTCTGGTAGGTGGCCCCGAGGGCCAGGGCAGTCAGGGCGGCGCCTATTTCGTGGCTCGTGTAGCGGTAGCTCCGCGGGGTGGTGCGCCCGTTGTAGTGCGCCGGGGTGAGCTCACAGACCGGGCACGGACCCGTCGAGAGCACGCGAGGCACCGCGGGCACGAAGCGGTGGAAGGTGCCGTCGGGGGCTACGCAGCGGAAGCGCTGGCGCCGGCGCGGAGGGCGCCCGTAGTATCCGTCGCGCACCACCATCCACCCGCGATGACCCGGTCGCGGGCACACTGGGAGGGCGAGGGACGCCATCGGCCCAACTTAGCCCGTTTTGGGGCTCCATCACACCCAAATGCGAGGCTAGTTCAAGTACTTTCCGGCGGCACTCGCGATTTGGCTCACCCAGCACGCTCAACAGCCGGAAGCCCACGCCTTCTGGACCGGCCTACCGGACTGGGTACAGCAAGCCAAGATGGGTCCCGAGTTTATTGAGGCACTCAATTGTCTGCGACTGAACGATTTTCAAGCCGCGCTCGTCAACAGCAATCGCTACGTGCAAGCCGCAAGAATTCACGCCCTACTGCCACCATTCGCGATACCCGATCTTTTCAAGAAGGTGCGGATGGCCGTCAAGAACGGCTGGGACGCCGGCGACT
>JAJXUK010000067.1 GCA_021782915.1 Actinomycetes bacterium
GCCCGGCCCGAGCGCTGGGCGTAGTTGGCCGGCGTCGGGGGCACGTTGCGCAGCCCGACCACGTTGAGCGCCGCAATATCGACCCCGAGCTCCATCGTCGGGCTGCAGAACAGGACCGGCAGACGCCCGTCGCGGAACTCCTCCTCGCGCTCCTCGCGAATGGACGCGGGCACCTGGGCGGTGTGCTCACGGGCCTCCAGCGAGCCACCCGTCGCGGCCACGCTGCGGTAGAGCTCGGTGAAGTACTCGTTGGCGCGTCGACCGGTCCCCGGGAGACGGGGGATGCGGATGGGATCGGGCGCGGGGGTGCCGTCACCATCGCACCAGCGCAGGGCGGCGGCCGGAATCTGAAAGCCCACCTCGAGCCCATCGGCGCCGTCGCTCGCTGGCGTTACCAGTCCGTAGCTCGCGAGACCCGAGAACAGATCCGCAATGACGTGGTCGGTCTCGACCAGTGTGAGATCTCGGCCCGCGCGAGCGCGAACCCGCCGACGCAGGTACTGTCCGAATCCCCCCCGCGCCGAGACATACAACGACCCACGAAAGTCGTTCGCCCGCCGGGGACGAGCGAAGGCGACCGCCGCGTACTCCGGCCGCTCGTCCTCCTCGAGCACCCACGGCGAGATCAGGCGCTGACGTGAGTTCTGGCTAATCTGCTCGAGTCGGTCCACGCGCAGGTAGTCCACCCGAATGGCGAGCCCCCGTCGCAGAAAGTCGAGCAGCGTGTGGAGCAGGTCTCGCCTCTCGTCCGCGCTGGCGTGGGCGAGCAGGTCGTCGCGCGTGACCCACAGGTCCCCGTCGCCCACGGCGTCCTCGAGGGCCAGGTACTCGATGCGCAGTAGTCCGGTCTGCTCGAGGTTCGGCGAGGTGACCCGCCAGCCCCTCTTCAGATCTACGTACAGTCGGTAGCCCAGCACGTCGCGCAGAGCGCGATCCGTCTCGATAGCCGCGACCCCGCGCACATCGGGGTTTAGCGAGTAGGCGTGCTTCGACAGTCCGAGCGCCTCGAAGACCCGGGTCGTGAGCTCGTCATGGGCGAGACCCGCCGCCCCGGCCGCCGACACAGCGCGCCACAGGGCCGAGCGGATGAGCCCCACCTCGACGAAGTCGTTGAAGTGCCCCGCCTGGAGGGACGCGTCCTGGCGATTGTCGGTGAAGGCGAGGAGCTTGCGGGCCTCCTTCGCCAACGAGTCGTCCTCGCGCATGAAGCGCACCGCCGCGAGCGAGAGGATCGTCGTCGCCGAGCTGCGTCCCCCTGAGCCCAACGTGGCGAGCTTGGTCACGTCCGAGTTCTGGCGGGACCCGTAGGTGACACCGCAGGTGAGACAAAACCGTAAGGGAGCCGGCACGAGCCACGCCCGCACACCGCCTTCGTTCAGGTGTCCGCTGGGTGAGACGGTAACCAGCTGGGGCAGGCTCTTGCGCCGTTCGGCCTTGACCCGCATGCCACTCGACGTCTCCTCAACCCAGTCCTCGGGCAGTCGATCGAAGAGGGCGGGATCGGTCACCTCGGGCCAGTCGCTCCCGATCACGAGATAGGACGGGGGCGCATCGGCCATGCGCTCGTTGAGCGGACGCGGGTCGAACTCCTCGCCGTCGCGGTCCACCACCGTTCCGGGGTAGTACTCCTGGCCACACTCGCGGCAGAAGGCCAGGGGGCGCAGCACTCGGGAACGATCGCCGGGCACGAATTCCTGGGGGCTGGTCGTCGCGTAGCGCGTCTCGGGCGTCTCCAGCGAAGCGTAGACGGTGTCGCCACGCGCGTAGAACTGGTGCAGCCGGAAAGCAAAGACCGGGAATCCCGTATCGGGATGACGCACGGACTCTCCGGCGAGGAGCTGGCGCTCGACGACCCGCTCACAGAGATCCTGGTGAAGGCCGGTGATGTTGGCCAGTTCGGCGGCGACACCGTCGGTCCGACCGATCGTGCGAGGAGGCACCCGGACAAGTCGCCCCGACCCCTCCTCACTCGTCACCCCGAGATGCGCCTCAATCCACGCAGTCAGTGGATCAGCGACGAAGTCCTCGTAGTCGCTCGGCGCCGGCGTGTCCGCTGCAACTCGATCTCGCAGGCGCGCCACGGCGGTCGCTTCACTCGCATCGAAACCGACGGTCGCGCGTGTGAGCGTCTCGCCGATCACATCCTCAGGCGCCACCGGTCGGCCAAAGAGGCGGGTCGCCACCTGGGCGATCTCGCTTTGTTGGTCGGTCCACGAACCGCCCGTGGCCAAGGTCGCGGACGTGCCAACGATCTGCAGACGATCGGCGCGGCAGGCGTCGCGTACCCGACGGCAAAGGAGGGCGACGTCGGCGCCCTGACGCCCGCGATACGTGTGGAGCTCGTCGAGGACGAGGAAACGCAGATCCTGCGCGGCCCGGATCAAAGGCTTTTCGTCAACGCGCGAGAGGACCAGCTCGAGCATCACGTAGTTGGTCAAGATGATGTCGGGAGGATCGGCCCAGATCTGACGACGCTCCTCGTCCTTCTCTTGACCGGTGTAGCGCGCGAAGCGTACGGGTCCTCGCCCGTTGGGGTATCCGCGGTTGAGGAACTTGTCCAGCTCTCCCGCCTGGGAGTTGGCTAGAGCGTTCATCGGGTAGACCACGATCGCCTTCACTCCGCGACCGGGCCCCTCGCGCAAGATCGCGTCGACGATCGGGATGAGGTAGGCCAGGCTTTTGCCCGATCCCGTTCCCGTCGTGAGCACGTAGCTGCCCCCGCGCCGCGCCGCCACGATTGCCTCGACCTGGTGACGGTGCAGGTGCAGGCCGCGCTGCGACCCACCGTCATCCTTCAGGCGAAAGAGCCGCGCACACTCGGGGTGCAGCGTGCCATCAGCGACGAGTTGGTCCACCCAGCCGCCCGGTGCGAACGCGGGGTTGAGACCCATGCGCGGGTGCGGCCAGAGCAACCCCTCGGTGAGTTGCGTCTCCACTTCGGCGCGTAGTCGGTCGTCGCGCACTGCCAGGAAGCTGCGCACGTAGTGCTCGTACTCACGAACTTGGTGGCGCAGCAGCTCAAAGACGTTCATCGCCGCCATCCCCTCTTTCATCGCTCGCACTGACTGACGCCTTCGTAGACCGTATCGCGACCCACTGACACCGTGAAGAACCAGCGAGCACGAAGTCCAATGCGACGAGTGTCTTCCCAGTGCACATCAGCGTCCGACGCATCGATTCTGGGTGTCGTGAACACTGCACCTATATGTGAATCCGACGGGCGTGGACTACCAAGAAGGACGGCCAAACGTCGTCCTTCTCGGCTCCTCCTTACGGCAGAGGCGGATGACACTGGTGCAGAAGCGTCCCTTCCACGTGATCGAGCTGGCTCTGGTCCTCCTCGGTGTAGCGCAGGATCTCGGCGATCCACTCCTGCGATCGGCCGTCAAGATCGCCCAACTGACTGAGACGCAGTGCGCAGTGCAGCGCGTCGATCAGCGCATCCTTGCAGCGACAGACCTGGTGCAGGATCTCGGTGGCGATCCATCGATCGACGGTGCGCTCGGTCGGCAGCTGGGACATCTCGGCAGCGAGCCCTCCCAGCAGACCATAGAGCTTGCCCGACAGGTTCAGTTCGTAGATGGACACGGGGACGATTGGGGTTTCAGGAAACGATTGCATGGTCACAACCCACTTTCTGGTTTGGTTGGGGTTTGGACATACCGGACGTCGCGATGCGACACCGGCGGATACGGCAGCCGAGCTCGGCTCAGCTGGTACGTGTCACGAGTTCTTCGTCGAGGGCGGTCACCTCCTCTTCCAGGCGCTGGCACAACTGGGTTACCAAGTCGGCGATGTGCAGCGTCGCCGTCGACACGCCATGGGTCTGGGCGACAACCACGCACTCCGACGCGTAAAGCCGCACCGCCTCAATAGCCTTACGCGCACTTTCGATGGCGGCCGCGGCAACGGCGCCGTCACTCTCACCAGGCGTTGAGACGCAGGTATGCAGCGCGTCCACGTGATCGAGTGTTCGGTGCAGCCACTTCCACAGCTCCTGCTTGAGGGAGTCCTCCATGGTTGAGGGGTAATTCTTCATCGCTTCTCCTTAATCTCTCGTGGTCAGGTAACGGTTGCGTGTCGCGCGCGGAGACCCTCCTCTCTCGATCGACGTCGAAGTGAACGAGCGGTGGCCCTTGAGAGCGGATTGAGCGGACATCACCCCAGAGGAACGTGACCACGACGCGGCGCGGTATATACGCCGAGGGGATTGGTCAGGCCGGACGGACTCTCGCATCGCGCTCATCGTGCCGGTTCTTCAATCTGGTGCACACCTCGATTAGCGCAATTGGGTCAATTACCCAAGAGATCCCCCAACCGCTGCGGTACGCGTTACGGTAAACGAATCTCCTGATCAAGACCAGAACCAGGGTCGCTGAGAACGCGCTGCCGTGTGAGAGCCCACATTCCCGGCAGCCGCCAGG
>JAJXUK010000008.1 GCA_021782915.1 Actinomycetes bacterium
GGCGTCAGCTTTGCTTTAGCGTGACTCATTGAGAGGTCTCTCTTTCTGTTGATGTGTGCAACACCAATCAGACAAGAGAGACCTCTCGTCAGTCAATAACGGTCCTGGGAATTACAACTAGTCGGTGCGCGACGTCGCCTAGATCGCGCTGGGCAGTCGGGCCTCGATGAAGCTGGGCCCCGGCGTGGCGTACGAGGCGCTCAGCGCCGCGACCAGCTCCTCGGCCGTGGTCGCCACGCTGGCCCTCACGCCGAGCGAGCGGGCCAGGCCGGCCAGATCCATCGCCGGTCGCCCGAGGTCGAAGAGGCGCTCGCTCTCTGCGTCCGGGGCCCCGAGGCGCCGGCGCTCCATGTCCAGGACCGCGTAGCGGCCGTTGGCCAGGGCCACCACCGTGACGTCAAGGCCCTCGCGGGCCATCGTCCACAGGGCCTGGGCGGTGTAGAGCATCGATCCGTCGCTCTCCAGGGCCAGCACGCGCCCGCCCGAGGCCACGCCGGCACCCACGGCCGTGGGAAGTCCGTAGCCGATGGCCGCGCCGCTCAGGCCCGTCCAGTGGTGCCGGGCCGCGCTCGCCAGGGCCCTCTCGAGATGGATGCCACTGGTGTTGGACTCGTCCACGATGATGGCGTCCTCGGGCAGTGTGGCCGCCACGGCCAGGGCCAGGGTCTCGGCCGTGAGGGCCCCGGACGGGCTGGTGAGCTCGAGGGAGTCGGCGCCGAAGCGCTCGTTGGCACCCAGGCAGTCCGCCAGGGCCCGCAACGCCGGCTCGGCATCGACGCCCGGGCGGGTCAGGCTGTGGCGGGTGCAGCCTTCCGGGAGCAGTCGACTGGGCACGTTGGGGTAGGCGAAGGCGGCCACCGGCTCGGGCGCTCCGACGAGGACCACGTGCTCGAGCTCGCTCAGCTGGGCCAGGGCGAACTCGGGCACGTAGATGATGCGCTCCGGCGCGGGCACGCCCGCGCCGCGCGCCACGAAGGCCGGCATCGTCTCGAGCAGGACGCGCGAGCCGGTGGCGCGGCTCACTCGCCAGGCGGCTCGCAGGGCCCCCGCGCTCAGTCGCCCCCCGAGCACCAGCGCGCTGCGCGGGCCGAGCGCGTCGCACGCGTCGTGCAGGGCGTGCTCGTCCGGCTCGGGGCACGCGGGCGCCGAGAACACCGGCCACGGCCCGGCGCCGGCCTCCGTCCACATCGCGTCCGCCGCCAGGGCGAGGGTCGCGATCGAGTGCGGCCACTGCAGCGTTGCGGCGACGGCCGCCATCGCGAGTGCCGGCGCCTGCGCCGCGGCGTCGACGCGGTCGAACCAGCCGCCCAGGCTGCCGGCCAGGCCGCGCAGGTCGCTCTCGAGCATCGAGTGCAGCCCCAGGTGGCGCGTGGCGTGATCGCCCACCAGGTTCAGCACGGGTGAATGGGCTCGGGCCGCGTTGTGCAGGTTCGCCCATCCGTTGCCCAGGCCCGGCCCCAGGTGCAACAGGGTGGCGGCGGGCTCGCCGGTGACGCGCGCGTAGCCGTCGGCCGCACCGGTGGCCACTCCCTCGAAGAGGCAGAGCACCGGGTGCACGCCCGAGTCCTCGAAGGCGGCCACGAGATGCATCTCGGTGGTGCCCGGGTTGGCGAAGCACGTCGTGACGCCGTTGGCGCTCAGGGTGCCCAGCAGGGCTGCGGCGCCGTTCACGGCAGCGGTCTCTCGTCGAGGTGCCGGAACGGATTGAGCAGCCCACGCGGGTCAAAGGCGGCCTTGAGCGAGCGCTGCAGCTCGAGCAGGTTCGGATCGGTCAGGGCGCGGTAGTGCGCGGCCTTGTCCCGCCCGAGGCCGTGCTCGCCGGAGATCTGTCCGCCGAGCTCGAGGCCGCGCGCGAAGAGCTCGCGCAGGAGTCGCTCGCGCGCTTGGTCGTCACTGAGGTACACCGACAGGTGCACGTTGCCGTCGCCGATGTGACCACAGCCCGGTACGAAGGCGCCGTAGCGTTCGGCGATGCGTGCCACGTCGCTGAGCAGGCTCGTGACCTTGGAACGCGGCACGACGACGTCGACGATGTCGTTGGCCCCCGAGGCCTTGGTGACCCAGAAGAGGTTCTCGCGCGCGCCGATGAGGCGCCCGGCGGCCCCCTCCGGGAGCACGAAGCTGTCCAGGGCGCCCTCGTGGGCCAGCATCGCGCCCAGGTCGGCGACGTCTTCTTCCAGGCCCGCCGCCGTGCGCGCCTCGAGCACGATCACCAGGTACGCGCCCGTGCGCGCGATCAGATCCTCCCCAACGCCGAGGTCGATGCCGGCGTGCGAGGTGATGGCGCTCATCGTGAGTGGGTCGATGTACTCGAGCATCGACGGGGCCAGGCCACTGGCCACCACGTGGGGCACCACGTGCGCCGCCCCGGCCAGGTCCGCGAAGGCCACGAGAAGCGTCGTGGCGTGGGCGAGTCGCGCCGAGAGGGCCAGGGTCACCTCGGTGACCAGCGCGAGCGTGCCCTCGCTGCCCACGATCAGCTGCGTCAGGTCGTAGCCCGAGGAGCTCTTCACCACTGGCGCGCCGGTGCGCAGGATGGTCCCGTCGATGAGCACGACCTCGAGACCCAGCACGTGGCGGCGCGTGACCCCGTGGCGCACCGCTCGCATTCCGCCGGCGTTGGTGTTGACGTTGCCGCCCAGGGAGCCAGAGAGCTCGCCCGGGTGCACGGGATAGCGCAGTCCGGTGCCGGCCAGGGCCTCGTCGAGCTCGCGCAGCGTGAGGCCCGGCTGCACGCGCACGACGTGGTCGTCCTGGTCGAGCGCGATGATGCGCTTCATCGCGTCAAAGCAGATCACCAGGCCGCCGCCGACGGGGCTCGCGCCCCCGGAGAGGCCCGTGCCGGATCCGCGCGCCGTGACGGCCAGGCCCTCGCGGCTCGCCAGCGCGGCGAGGGCCGAGACCTCGGCGGTGCTGGTGGGGCGCAGAACGGCGAGGGGCTCGCGTGGTGCCGGATGCAGGGACTCGTCGTGCAGGTCATCCGGGGAGTGTGTGGGGGCGAAGGTGACCTGCGCGGCGCCGACGATGGCCGTCAGCTCAGCGCGAAGTCTCACCTCGTCCATCCTGGGGCCACGCTAGCGCCGACGCTTCTTCGAGTTCGGCCCGAATGGCGTCCAGGCGCCGGCGCCGGGCCTCTCCGGTGAGCGGTGCGTTGCGCCGCCCGATGCGCTGCACGGCGGCCTCGACGGGCCCGAGGAACCGCGAGGGGGCTCGATCCGGATAGCGCGGGTCGTCGCGGCCCCGACTCCACGTGATGAGGAGAGTCTCCTCGGCTCGCGTCAGGGCCACGTAGGCCAGGCGGCGCTCTTCGGCCAGGTCGTCGCTGGCGCTGGCGGTGTAGTGCGGCAGGATTCCCTCGGCCCAGCCGATGCTCGCCACGTGACGGAACTCGAGGCCCTTGGCGCGATGGATGGTGGAGAGGATGACGGCGTCGGTGCTCTCTGCGCGGGGGTGTCGCTCGGGTGTCGTGGCCACGAGGTCCGAGGCGGGGGAGTTCTCGGCGCCGCTGCGCACGTGGGGGATGCCGGCCGCGTCCAGGGCCGCGGCGACGACGTCGAGCTGGGCGTTGGTGCGAGCGAGTACGGCCATGCTGCGCCACGGGCTGCGGGTCTGGTGCGTGGCGCTCAGCCACGCCGCCACGTGAGTCGCCTCGTCCTCGTCGGTGTCGTAGCGGCGCACCAGCGGCACGTCGCCATCGGCCCGGGCCGGCTCGATGCCCGCGGCACCCTCCTCGAGCAGGGTGTTGGCCACCTCCACGATGTGCGCGGTGGAGCGGTGGTTGCGTGTCAGGTCCAGGACCACCGTGTCGGGCCACGTGCGCACGATCTCGCTCATGAGGCCGGGGCTGGCGCCATTGAAGCCGTAGATGGACTGGTTCGGGTCGCCCACGCAGAACAGGTCCGGGTCCTCGCCGGCCATCTGGCGCAGGAGGGTGAACTGGAGAGGGTTCATGTCCTGGGTCTCGTCCACCGACAGCGAGCGGGTGCGGTGTCGAAAGGCGGCGAGCACCGCGGGCTCCTCGCGCAGCAGTGTGATGGCCTCGGCGAGTAGCAGGTCGAAGTCCAGCACGCCCCGACTGCGACACAGGCCCACGTAGCGATCCAGCGCGTCAGCGAAGCGGGCCAGTTCGAGGGGCGGCTCTCGGTGCAGGCGTCGGGCGCTCCGGGCGTAGCTCGTGCCACTGAGGCCCTGGCTGAGGGCCCAGCCGATCTCCTGTTCCAGACGAGGGATCTGCCAGTCCTCGATGCGCGCGCCCTCGTCGTTGAGCTGGGCGGCCAGGGCGCTCACGAGTCGGCGTCGGTGCGCCTCGACCACCAGCGGGCGCAGGTGGTGGTCCTCGCGAAACTGATTCACGAGGCTCAGCGCGGCGCGGTGAAAGGTTCCGGCGCGCACGTCGCGCACCCCCGCACGGCCCAGGCGACGGCGCAGCTCGTCACCGGCCTTGCGGGTGAAGGTCATCACGAGGGCCTGGTCCGCGTCGATCTCACCGGCGCTGACGCGGCGCAGCAGACGCAGCGTGAGCACGTGGGTCTTGCCGGATCCCGCACTCGCGCGCACCAGCAGGCGCCGTGCCGGGGACATCACCGCCTCGCGCTGTTCGGGCGTGAGGCCCTCGAGCAGCGCCGTCGAGAAGCTCGCATCCTCGCCCATGGGCCTTGACGCTACCGGCGCCCGGTCACGCCACGGGGCCTCGGTAACCTGATGGAGTGCTGACGGCCCTCGGAGACGGAACTCTCTTTGGCGAGTACTACGGCGAGGGCCCCGTTCGGGTGATCTGGCTGCACGGCTGGGCCCGCACCCATCAGGACTTCTCGGGCGCCGCGCACCAGCTGGCCGCGCGTGGGGTGTCCTCGTTGGGCCTCGACCTGCCGGGATTCGGCGCCTCGGGCGAGCCGGGCACGGTCGGCGGCGCGCGACTGTACGCGGACCTGCTCTCGGGGGTGATCGGGGCCGCCGGCGAGGACCTGGTCCTGGTCGGTCACTCCTTCGGCGGCACGGTGGCCGCCGTGCTGGGCGCGCGCGCGCCCGAGAGATTTCGGAGCCTCGTGCTGACCGGAGCCCCGTTGCTGCGTCGCGCGCCCGCGCGCGCGCCCTGGCGCTACCGGCTCGTGCGCGCTCTCGCGGCCCGACACCTGATTGGCCCGGATCGCCTGGAGGCCGCGCGTCAGCGCTACGGCTCACTCGACTATCGACGCGCCTCCGGTGTGATGCGCGAGGTCCTCGTGGCCTCGCTGGGCGAGAGCTACGAGGACGAGCTGGCGCGCCTGCGCCTGCCCGTGCACCTGCTCTGGGGAGGGGCCGACACGGAGGTGCCGGTCTCGGTGGCCGAACGGGCCATCACCGTGCTCGGCGGAGCCCACGAGTTGCGCGTGCTCGAGGGAGTGGGCCACCTGGTGCCCACCGAGGCCCCCGACGCCCTCGCTGAGGTCGTCGCGGGTGCGCTCGCGTGATCGTCTCCGCGCTGGGAGCACTCGGCCTGCTCGCGGCCTTCGCCGCCCAGATGGCTCGCTGGTTGCGCGTGCTCCAGCGCGAGCACTACGAGCCCGCTTCGATGCGCCGCTTCCTCGGACGCTGGACTTCGCCCCCCGTCGCTGCGGCGTCGGCCCCGGTGCGCAGTCGCGATCGTCGCCCGATCACCCTCAGCCATGTCCTGGTCGTCGTGCTCATCAGCGCACTGGTGCTGCGGAGCGTCGTGCTGGTCGTGCTGTGCACGATCGTGTACGGACTCTTCGCGCCCGTGGGCCTCGGTGTGCGCGGGCGAACGGGTGCGCTGCGATTCACCCCACGCCTGCGCGCCATCGCCCTCAGCGCGAGCGTGATCGGTCTGGTGCTGGGCCTGCTCGGTGCCCTGAGCGCCCGCGGGTTCCTGATGGGCGCGGCCGTGGTGTGGGCGGTGCCGATGCTGTTGGAGCTGAGCACGCGGGCTCTGGGCCCGCTGGAGCGGCGCCGCGCGCGCGGCTTTGTCGCCAGCGCCCAGCAGCGCCTGGAGCGAGTCGGGCCGCTCATCGTGGCCATCACCGGCTCCTACGGCAAGACCTCGACCAAGAACCACCTCGTCCAGCTGCTCGGCGCCGAGGACGTCGTGGCCTCGCCCGCCAGCTTCAACAACCAGATGGGCCTGGCGCGAGCCATCAATGAGAACCTGGCCGACGCCACGCGCATCTTCGTGGCCGAGATGGGCACGTACGGGCCCGGTGAGATCCGCGCCCTGTGCGTCTGGTGCCCCCCGCGCATCGGCGTCGTGACCGCGATCGGGCCCGTGCACCTGGAGCGCATGGGATCGCTGGACGTGATCGAACAGGCCAAGTTCGAGATCACTGAGCGCGCCGAGACGCTCGTGCTGAACGTGGACGACACGCGACTGGCCGGATGGGTCGCCCGGCTCCAGGCCGCGGGCAAGAAAGTGGTGCCCGTCAGCACGCGCGCCGGTGCCCAGGCCCGGGTGATCGTGAGCGGCTCCGGGCCGTGGCGGGTCGTGGTCGAGGGCGTCGCGCTCGGCGAGTTCGGCCCCGTCGACGGGGTCCAGCCCAGCAACGTGGCCTGCGCCCTGGGCGCCGCGCTCGAGCTCGGACTCGTGCCCGAGCACGTCATGGACGGCCTGGCTCGTGTCACCGGTGTCGCGCACCGCGCGCAGGTGTCCGTCGCGGCCTCCGGGGTCAGAGTGATCGACGACACGTTCAACGCCAACCCGGCCAGTGCTGAGGCTGCGCTGCGCGCGCTCTTCTCCCTGGCGGGCCCCGGGCGCCGGGTCGTGGTTACCCCGGGGCTGATCGAGCTGGGTCGACTCCAGTACGCTGAGAACCTCTCGCTGGCCCAGAAGGTGCGCGCGCGCGGCGGCGAGTTGATCGCGGTGGGTCGCACGAACGCCGCGGCGCTTCGCGCCGGCGCCGACGGGCGCCTGGTGCGCGTGGACCGGCGCGAGCAGGCGGTGGCCTGGGTGCGCGAGAACCTGCACGAGGTCGACGCGGTGCTGTACCTGAACGACCTGCCCGACCACTACCCTTGAGTGCTTGATGACGAGGCAGGTCTAGACGTGGCAACGGCGGTTCTCTTCGGTGGCCCGAGCCCCGAGCACGACATTTCGATCCTGACGGGCCTGCAGGCCCTGCGTGAGCTCGAGCGCGCCGGGCGCTCGGCGACGGGAATCTACTGGAGCAAGACCGGCGCCTTCTACGCGCTGAGCGCGGGGGTGGAGGCGGAGTCCTTCATCGAGGGTCTGCCGCGGGGCTCCTCGGAGCTGCACCTGCGAAGCGGCGAGGGTGGCGGGTTCTTCGCCCCGGCCGGCCGGCTCGCTCGTGAGCGGCGCCTCGAGCTCGACGTGGTGATCCTGGCGACCCACGGGGGCCCGGGTGAGGACGGCTCCCTGCAGGGTGCCCTGGACCTAGCCGGACTGAACTACACCGGCCCGACGGTGTCGGGGGCGGCCCTCGGGATGGACAAGTGGGCCTTCGGCGCGGTCGTGGCCCTGGCCGGCCTGCCGAGCCTGCCGCGTGCGCTGCTGAGCAGTGCGACGACGGCGCTGGACTTTCCCGGACCGTACATCCTCAAGCCGCGATTTGGCGGCTCGTCCATCGGCATCGACGTCGTGTCGGACCTGGCGACCGCCCAGGCGCGCCTGGCCTCGAACACCCACTTCGCGCGCGGCTGCGTCGTGGAGCCCTTCCGCGCCGATCTGCTCGACGTGCAGGTCGCCGTGCGCACGCATCCTCAGGTGAGCCTGTCGGCCATCGAGCGTCCGCTGCGGCGAAGCGCCGGGACCGAGATCCTCGACTACCGGGACAAGTACGTGGGCGGTGAGGGAATGGTGTCGGCTCCGCGCGAGTTGCCGGCTCGTCTCGCTCCCGGCCAGGCCGAGCAGATCGAGCACGCCGCACGCGTGCTGGTGCAGGTCGCCTCGGTGCGCGGCGTGGCCCGCGTGGACTTCTTGGCCAACGACGATGAGCTCTACGTCAACGAGATCAATACGATCCCCGGCTCGCTGGCCAAGCACCTCTTCGTCGAGCCCCCGCTGAACTTCCTCACGCTGCTCGATGACCTAGTCGACGAGGCGCTCACCCGACCGGCTCGTCACTACAGCGCCGCCGGCGCCGACGGACTCGTGTTGCGCAGTGCCGGCTCGATCGCGGCCAAACTCGCGTAGTCGGGGCACCTCGGCCAGAGCCGCCGAGAGCGCGTCGCTGTAGGGGTCGAGTAGACGACCTTGCTCGATGGCCCAGAAGGCGAGCTCAACGTCACCCTCGTCGGCGGCCCAGCGCGACAGGGCCAGGGCGGCCCACTCGCCCTCGCGCGCCAGTCGCGCGACGTGGCCCTCGGCCAGGAACCACTCGTAGCCGCGCAGCACCCCGGCCAGCGGCTCGCCGCGCACGAGCGCGAGCGCGTCGCGCAGCGCCCGGGTCCCGCCACCGCTGCGCGCCGAGCGCACCAGGGCGTGGAACTGCTCGACGTCACTGTCCAGCCCGTGGGTCTCGTAGAGACCGGCGGAGCTGACCGGATGCAGGCGCGCCCCGGCGTCGTCCACACCCAGCGCGCGGCGCAGCGTGGTCGCGGTGTTGGCCAGGGTGCGCACCGAGGCGTCGACGTCGGCGTGCGCGAGTACGCGGCTGCGCAGGCGGTCCCCGGTCACCGGCTCGAGCCGGTGCACGGCCAGGTAGGCGGCCATCTCGATCGCTCGACGTCGCAGTGGTGCTGCCAGCTCCTCGACCAGCCCGCTCAGGCGCGGCTCGGCACGCAGCAGCTGAACTCGACACGCGTCGCGCGTCGTGGCCGGGACCGGCGTCAGGCTCAACTCGCGCGCACGGGGGCGTGCGCTGCGCACCACGCGCACGGCGCGGGTCATCAGTTCGTCATCGGTGCGCTCGCCGTCGTAGAGGACCACGCTGGTGAGCGGGCTGCGCGTGGCCAGCGCGCGCAGCAGCTCACTCTCGCAGACCGTGACGCGCAGGTCGCCACCAGCGTGAGCCAGCACGACCTCGGCGGCGAGATCGGCGGTGCTCGTCTCGGGCGGCACCCGCAACGTGCCACCCTCGCGAGCGAAGGCCACGGTCACGCTGCGGGCGTCGTGACCGAGCACGATGAGTGCCAGGGGGGTCTGGGTGTCGAGGGGGCTGTCGGCGAAGGCGCCACTGAGGCGCACGACGCCGTCGCGCGACCCGGCGAGCAGAAAGTTGAGCTGGCCGAGCAGGGCGACGTCACCCTGGCGCAGTTGAGCGAGCGCCGTGTCCACGTCCTCGTCGTCGGGCGCGGCGCGTCGCAGCGAGTCGCGTCGGCGCTTGGCGCTCATGGCCAGCACGAGTGCTCCGGGCCCTGGTGGACCCGGCGTCGCATGACGGGTCGGCTCCGGGCGCGCCCGTGACGACGTCGCGCTGAGCCCAGCCCGGGCGCTCAGGCTCACCGACGGGGCGCTCGGCCGACTGCTGAGAGCCCCTCCCGGGGCCAGCAGGCTGAGCGACGCCAGGGCGACGAGCACACCGGCGAGCCACGCGCTACCCCCCGAGCCCACGCTCTCGCCTCGCCGAAGACGCACGACCTGGCGCACCAGCTGGACGAGGAAGATCACCCAGAGCGCCCCGAGGCTGACGAGGAGGACGTGCACCGGGGCACTGTCCGCGCGAGAGGCACTGGCGCGCCACTTGGCGAGCACGACGTAGGGCAGCAGGAGGAAGTACAGACCCAGCGCGGTCCCGTGCAGTGGGCCGCTCAGGAAGCGCTTCACGGCCCCGGCGCCAGTCGCCACTGGCTGCTCGTTGAGCTCGCCGAACTCAGCAGAAGCTGACACGTCTGGGCGCTCACGATCAGAACGCTCGCCGAGCCGGCGGCGCTCGGAGCCGGACAGCTCAGTTGCGTGGCGATCGGCTCGGAGCTGTGCAGCGTCCAGGCGCCCGGTCCGCTCAGGGGCACGGCCAGGGTCTGGCCGGGGGCCAGGACGCCGCTCAGGGTTCCCGTCGCGACGGCGTCGGGCGCGCGCGACGCGCCGAAACTCGCGCTCACGTCGTTCGTCCTCGAGGAGGCGCCGGCGAGCGGCACGCTGGTCGTCGAGCTCGGCGCGGACGTCACGGGCGTCCTCGGGGCGTAACGAGGCGAGGAGATGTCGCGTGGTCGCCCCGAGGCCGCGCGCTGGGCTCGGATGTGCGTCGGCGAACGTGGCGTCGAAAGAGACCCGGGACGTGGCTGGGCCGCGGAGCCCTTCATGGTCAGCACCATGACGAGCAGCAGCAGCGGGCTCGACCACGTGACCAGACTCGATCCCCAACGAGACGTGGATGCTCTGGCCATCGAAGGGGCAGGGTAGTGAACCAGGCGGCGTCGCTTCATCGGACAAAAGGCCCAATTCGGCTCTGGGGCCGGCCCGTCTCAACTCGCTCACAACAGACAGCGCAGGGCGAAGCGACGCAGCTCAGAACGCAGGGCGGCCGGACTCGAGTGATCGTGGTGGGCGAGTTCACGCACAGAGTGGCCCCCGAAGACGCGCGCGTAGGTGAGCCGAGCGAGGCGCTCGTCGGGACCGCCCCGATACGCGGCCAGTCTGGCCTCGAGGAGCGAGGCGGCGGGAGCCGCAACGTCGGCGACGTCGAAGTGCTCGACGAGGCTGGCCAGGCCCTTCTCCTTGAGCAGCCAGCGCCGCAGACGCCCGCGCAGGGCCGACAGCAGGTCGGGACCGGCGTAGTCGCGCCGCTGGCCGGCCCAATCGACCAGCAGT
This sequence comes from Actinomycetes bacterium, assembly GCA_021782915.1. GTDB lineage: Bacteria > Actinomycetota > Acidimicrobiia > Acidimicrobiales > RAAP-2 > RAAP-2. Next base: position 10,697 of record JAJXUK010000008.1, read on the forward strand.
TCGCTCAGCAGGCTGAGTGCCACCCCGAAGACCTCTGAGGGGTCAGCGACGATGCCGTCGCCGAATCGCAGCTGGCGGCACACGCTCACCACGCCGGGTACCAGGGTCTGTAGCAGGGCGCGGCGCACGTGCGGATTGCGTGCCTCCTCCAGCAGCGCGCGCACCAGGCGGGCCCGCTGCTCGACGTCCAGGCCCGCGTGCTCCTCGAGGCTGCGCACGACGTCGTAGAGGTCTAGCGCGTACGGCGGAACCTCCTCCGGGTGCCGCTCGCGCAGCACGCCTAGCGCGGCCTCGGCGTCGGGGCCGCGTCCGGCGCGCAGCCAGTCTCGGCGAAGTTGGTGGATGAGGTCGATGTTTGTCATCGGCCCAGTGAAGAAGGGGTCCCGACATCCCCGACGCCAGTGCGCGCGCCACTCGCCAGGACGTTCTTGACACCGTCGGGGACGCACACGCGGGTTCACTCGCCGACGCACAGGGGCGGGCGTAGGCTGCGGCCATGGACATCGAGACCTTCTATGAGCAGAATGAGGCTCGCCGTGAGAGCGCCGAGTTCGAGTTCGGCAGTGAGTGGACCGACGCGTCGGGCAACGAGTACGAGCTGTCCTGGGTCGAGGCGACGGGCGAGCTCTACCTCATGGTCGAGCCGGACGCCCTCGTGAATGAGGACATCTTCGGCGACTTCCTGGTCTCGGACGAGGACGTCAATGAGCTGACCGTGGTGATCGTGGCGAAGGTCCCGTCACTGGCCGCGCTCGAGGACCGCCTCCAGGGCTGGGAGGACGCGATGTTGGAGGACAACTCCCTGGAATGGCTCTACGAGCGCGTCGGGGACGCGTGAGGGATCAGAAGTAGGGCTGACTCGAGTCGGCCACCTGACACAGGCGCGTCAGAGAGGCCACGAGGTTGCCCAGCGGGACGCGCTCGGCCTCGTTGATGGTCGTCATGAGCGGATTCCACGTCCCGTCGGCCGAGGTCGCCTGGGCGGCGGCTGGGGTCGCGGCCATCAGCGTTGCCATGGCCCGCGCGGCCAGCGCGTCGCGCTCGGCGGCGTCGCGGTTCGGGCGGAGCGACTCGTCGTACAGAGCGATGGCCTTGTGCACGTCGACGCAGGCCAGACGGGCCTGAGCGACGGCGCCGCCCCCGCCGCAGGCGGAGAGTCCGAGGCCGGCCAGCCCGATGACGACGAGGCGGCCCAGCCTCAGGCCAGCCACGAGTCGGCGGCCTGGAGCAGGAAGTCGCTCACGCTGCGTCCGTGCTCGAAGATGTCACACAGCGGGTCCTCACCCTTGGCGACCTGGCTGAGCGAGATCGCTCGGCGGGCCACGATGGCGATGCGTCGCTCGCTGGCCTCGGTGGGCGAGGCGAAGGTGTCCGTGGCCGTCACCTCGAGGGGCATCTGCATGCCGCCCACCGGGGCCAGGTCGATGGCCAGACGCAGCAGGTCTGGGCCGTGGGGCAGTGGGGGCAGGCTCCAGGTCAGCACGAGGGGAAAGTGGAACTCGTCGGGCGGATCGACGTCGTCCGGCAGGCCCATGACGGCGTCCTCGAAGGCCAGCAACGTTCGCGGGTCCACGTCGAGCTCGATGTGCAGGTCCACGGGTCCGCCACAGCCCTCCTCGGGGTGCAGGTCGACCTCCCAGGCCTGACGCAGCGAGTACGTCTCGACGAAGTGGCGCTCGTCGTGCACGTGAAAGCCGTGCGAGACTGCGTGGTCCTTCAGGTCGGCGATGAATCCAGCGACGTCTATGGCGGCCACGACCCTCAGGTTAGTGCCCGAGGCTTCGGGCTCACTCGTGGTTCAGCTGAGCGTGACGGTCACGTGATAGGCGAGATCCGCCGAGGATTGGCCGATGTCGACGCGGTAGGCCCCGGGCACGGTTACGTAGCGTCCGGCCCGCCAGATCGTGAAGGAGTGCAGTGGCAGGGCGAGCAGCACCGTGGCACGCTGGCCGCCTCGGAGCGTGACCCGTGCTATGGCGCGCAGCTGCTCCGGTGGCTCGCCGAGCCCCGAGGGGTAGTGCACGTAGGCCTGCACGACCTCGGTGCCCGCTCGGTGCCCGGTGTTGGTCACCGGCACCGCGATGCGTACGCCGGCTCCGCCCAGACGTCGCGGTGTGCCCAGGTGGAAGCTGGTGTAGTCCAGCCCGAAGCCGAACGCGAAGAGGGGTCGCACGTCGTGCGCCTGGTACCAGCGATAGCCCAGGCCATCGAGCGGGCCGAGGTTGACGGTGCTGTTGATCCCGGGATACTGGGCGGTGGTGTTCGCCGGAACCTGGGTGTTGGAAGCGGGAAACGTCAGGGGGAGTCGACCCGAGGGGTCCACCGCCCCGCGCAGGATCTGGGCGATGGCGGCGCCGTCGACCTGACCCGGGTACCACGCCTCGAGGACCCCGGCTACGTGCGAGAGCCAGGGCATTAGCACCGCGCCCCCCGTGTTGAGGACCACGATGGTGCGAGGATTCGCGCGCGCCACCGCGCTGATGAGGGCGTTGGCGTCCCCGCCCAGGTTCAGGCTCGTTCGGTCAAAGCCCTCGCTGGACAGGTCCCCGGCGAAGACGATGGCCACCCTGGCCCTGCGCGCGATGGCCGTCGCCGCGTTGATGCGCGGCGTGACGTCGACGATGCCCAGGTGGGGCTTGCGGTGGTTGCGCACCTGGAACCAGCGTGCCGCGAGGGTGTAGACGCGTCCCTTGGTCAGCGAGACCGTTGTCGACGTGTTGGCCGGAGCATGCAGGCCACGGTCGGCGAGGATGACTCGGGCGTTGAGGTAGAGCCACGTGTCGCCGACGCCCTGTAGGGCGATCTCGTACACACCAGTCTTGCGCGCGCGCACTCGCAGGCTCCAGGACTCCCAGCCGTCGCCGCGACCGGGGATGGTCGCCGTCGCCACGGCGGGCGTCACGTTGGGGCTCTGCTCGACGGAGATGTCCTGCTTGCCGGGCTCGCCCGGGTGGCGCAGGGGCTTGAGAGGCTTGAGGGGTGTCCCGCTGAGGACGCCGACGTCACTGATCTGGTCGAGTTCGAAGGTCGCCAGACCCCCCGACTGATACAGAACGCGCGAGTGAGCAAAGGTGTTGCGCAGCGCCGTCAGGGGCGTGATCGGCGCCGGTCCCTGGACCAGGGCACTGCCTTGACCGGCCACGACCGGATCGACCGCGGCGTCGGTGCCGATCACGGCGATGGTCCCCGGGCGCGCCGCGAGCGGCAGCACGCCACGGTTCTTGAGCAGCACGACGCTGGCCTCGGCGACGCGTTGGGCGAGGGCCACGTGCGAGGCTGACGTGGCGAGAGCCGTGATGGCCGGCTGGCGCGGGCGCGTGATGAGACCGAAGGTGAACATTTCACGCAAGATGGAGCGCACGGCGGCGTTGATCGCAGCCTCCGGGATAGCTCCACGGCGCACCAGGGTCTCGAGATTGCTCGCGGAGGCCGGCTTGATGAGGGCCATGCCCGCCCGGAAGGCCGGCGCGGGGTTCGTGACCGCCTTCAGGTCTGAGCGGACGAAGCCCTGGAAGCCCCATGCGCGCAACGTGGCGTAGAGGCGTGGATCCGAGCAGGAGTTGACACCGTTGATCGAGCCGTAGGAGCACATGAGCGACGCGACGTGTCCCTGGGTCACTGCGGCCCGGAACGGTGCGTTGTAGAGCTCGGCCAGCACTCTCGCGCTGACGGTCTGATTCATGCGCGCTCGGGCCGTCTCCTGGGTGTAGGCGCTGAAGTGCTTGGCGTCGGCCATGGTGCCCGTTGACTGGATGCCACGGATCGTGGCGACGCCCATCACGCTCGTCAGAAACGGGTCCTCGCCGAAGGCCTCGAAGATGCGCCCACTGGTGGGAATGCGCGCGAGGTTGAGTTCGGGACTCTGCACGGCGTCGAAGCCCTTGGCTCGCGCCTCGAGGCCCTCGACTCGGCCCACCCCGAAGGCGAGGGCGGGATCGAAGGTGGCGGCCACGGCGATGGCCGCGGGCAACTGGGTGACACCCAAGAGACCGTCGCCGAGCCCGTTCGGCCCATCGGTCATGGTCAGGGCCGGTACGCAGAGCCGAGGCACGCCCGCATTGGAGTTCTCGACGTTGGGGTGCGTCGTGAGGATGAGGAAGCCGACCTTCTCGCCGAGGCTCATGCGTGAGAGCACCTCACCGGCCAGGTGATCCGGACTGGCCGAGTGGGCGAGGGACTGGGCGACCCAGGGGCAGGCCGACGCAGTGGACACATGGGTGCCCGGGCGCACGTGGGCACGCGCCAGGGCGCTGGCGTTGACCGGCGGGCCCATCGTTGCGAGTAGGCACACGAGCGCCGAGGCGAGGAGCGTTCGGGTCCGGAGGGAGTGGGCGGCGATCACGTGCGATCCTTGACTCGGCGTTGCTGCGGCGTCCGCCCAGCTCGGCGCCGACCTGTCAGTCTAGGCCGCTCGCGCTGGGTGTCCCCGTCGCCCCGACTCAACTCGGCACGACGCTAGCGTGGGCGCGTGGCGGCGGACCTTGTGAGTACCTTGCTCGAGTGCGCCACGCAGATCGGCCAGGTTGTCGGCGAGCATCGCGGTCGTGGACTGTCCGGGCGCCGGCCCACTCAGTACCACCTCGACGTGGCGGCGGACGAGGTGGCCCTGCGCGTGCTGGTCGGCGCCGGTTATCGCGTCATGTCGGAGGAGTCGGGGCTGAGCGGCGCTGGCCAGATCACTGTCGTGGTTGATCCCATCGATGGTTCAACCAATTGCGATCGAGGGGTTCCCTTCTACGCGACGAGTCTGGCCGCGCTGAGCGGCGACGAACTCATCGCCGGAGTGGTCGTCAATCTGGTCACGGGCACCACGTACGCCGCGGAACGAGGCGCGGGCGCCACGCGTGACGGCGCGCCGATTTGCACGAGCGCTCACACGGGCATCGCCGGCGCGATCATCGGGTTCTCGGGCACCCCCGCACGGCACCTGGGCTGGGCACAGTCGCGCGCACTCGGGGCGGCCAGTCTGGAGATCTGCCTCGTCGCCGATGGCTCTCTCGACGCCTACGCCGTGGCCCAGCGCTCAACGCTGCACCCCTGGGACTACCTGGCGGGCGCGTTGATCGTGCGCGAGTCTGGCGGACGGGTGGGAGAGTACGACGGCGCCGAACTGGTCACGATCGAAGACGTCGGGCGTCGCTTCGCCGCCGCCGCCAGTGAGGGGCTCCTCGAGGAACTACTCGTCGCTGGTCTCGTCTGAGAGCGCCGCGGGGCCGTCGTCGTCGAGATAGAGGGCGGTGCTGCGCCGCCGTGCGTGTGCCACGTGTGCTCGCCAGCGCCGACGCAATTGAGCCATCTCGTCGCTGAGCTCGCTGAGGGCGATGGCGACGGGCTCTCGACGAGACTCATCCTCATCGAGGGGCCATCGAGAGGCGCGCCAGCGGGTGAGGAAGTCTCTGGCCACGACGCGGTCATGCAGGTCGCCAAGGACTCCTTGGGCTTTGGCCAGGTCTTTCGCGACAGCATCAGCGCCTGCACCGAGCGCGGGCGTGGCCACCTCGCATCGATATCGGTTGTGCTTGATCGCGATGCGCACGCGATGAAGGTCCTCGTCCGTGGGATTAGGCCCGAGCGAGTCAACCGTGTCAAAGAGCTCACCCAAGCCGCCAAGAACCCCGGGGCGAAGGATGCTCGAGGCGGATTTGTGGGCACGGCGGCGCAACGGGGGAGCGACGGCCCACGCGGCCAAGGTGGTGACCAAATCTTGGTAGCGCCGGCTCGAGAGGGCTTCGCTCACGTGGCGACGTTCACGTTCGCGTTGACGCCGCAGTAGAGCGAGCACGCTGGCGTCGAAGGGCACGTCCTCGTGCTCGACGTGGCAGAGAAGTTCGTAGAGCACGTCAAGATCACGCTGGCGACCCAAGACTCCGCCGATCCAGCGCAGCTCGCGACTCGTATGGGCCGCGGGTTTCTGTGAGATCGTCTGGGTGAGCACGCCCATCTCCGCCCGCAGGCGTCGGGCTGCGACTCGCAGTTGGTGTACGCCTTCGGGATCCCGACCCTCGCGAGCCAGTGGATCGAAGCGCAGCCAGCTACTGAGTTCGTGCGTGAAGACCTCGCGGGTCAGCGCTTCGCCGCTCGGACTCGACGGGGAGCGAGTCATTCGCGCACCATCTCGGATCCCGTGAGCAGACCAATGACCATCGTCAACACTCCCGTCAGTGGCAAATCTAGCCCGCGGTGCCACGCGCTCCCTGGGGTGCGAACACTCGGAGGGTAGGCTTCTGTCTCCCGGGCGCTTAGCTCAGTTGGCTAGAGCAGCTGACTTACACTCAGCAGGTCGGGGGTTCGAGTCCCTCAGCGCCCACGAAAGTGTCCCAGAAATACTGAGACATGGTGTCCCAGAAACCCTGACACCTCAGACCTCAGCGCCCACGAAGTTGAATCGACTGAACCGCATTGGGTTCAGACGGTAATTACGTGGATCAATTCTTCGAGACCAGTGAAGTCGTCTGGGTTGCGCGTGTAGAGCGTCAGACCGTTGGCGTGGGCGATTGCCGCGATCAATAGATCGGCCATGCGTGATCGGTGGGTTCGGCCGGTGCTGGCAACAGCGGCAACTACTTGTCCAAAACTACGCGCGGCCGCAGCGTCGAAGGGGATGGGTTCGAAGGTCGCCTCCGTTTGCTGAAGGCGAGCCTGGCGGTTTGCTTGCTCGGTGACCGACGACGCCAGCATTGGTCCTGCGGCCAACTCTGCAAGAGTGATCGCACTCACCGAAATCTCCTCGGGCAAGGCTCGTTGAACCGCGGGTTCATCCCAGTCGATGACCACTGAAGTGTCGAGTAGGCCCGTAGTCATCTAGAACTCTTGGTCAACAAAGTTGTCGAAGTCGGCTCGAAATCGTTTTGCGTCAATGCGCGGCCCGGTCTCGGCGAAACCAGCGATGGCGGATTTCGGAACAACGGTTCGCCGTGGCGCGAAGAGAGGGCGTAGTTCGGCCACCGGGATTCCGTTGCGGGTCACCACGAAACTCTCGCCCGCGACGACCTCGTCGATCACCTTGGCGTTCTCGTTGCGTAGTTCACGCTGGGCAATGGTTTTGGTCATGAGATGTAGTGTAGCCAATTGTGCGACGCAGTGCTACGATAGCAAGTGGCGCTTCAGTTCATCGTGACGTACGAGCTGTCGCACCGAAAACGTGTTCAAGAGAGAGCGTCGAGCGGTTCATTCGTCACAACAGTGGATGATTGAGAGTCGCCACGGTGAGGCACCGGTTCTTATTTCGTCCCTCAAGGTCCACTGGTCTTCAAGTTCTCGACGTTTCTCTGGTTGAACGGGACGCTGCAATATCTGATCGCACTGGGACCGTCTGCGAAGCGTACGGCCGCATCCAGTGCCGGTACTCGCCGGCTCCACTTTCGTCTCGCCGCTTTTGTCCCGACGAGCACGTCGATGGCGTTGTCAACCGTGCGCTGCGGCGATTGAGGTGGCGACGTTGGCGGGTGTCGGCATTAGGTCGATCTCGTCGCGGACGGCTCGTGCGCATCTCCCTCCGGGCGGCGATGCGTGGGCCGAAATCACTAGGGGATCCGAGGGGTTGCTGGACTCGGTTGGTCGTGGTCGTCATTGGGAGCTCTCGGCATGCCAACGAGTTGTTTCCCCGCTTGAGGATTGCCCAGGGAAGGTCAGAGTCCCGGTCATTCCTCGGTGCGATTTGGGAAGGGGTGCACTTGTGGTGCGCTGATGGCTGCGAGAATAGGGAAATGAGCGGTGTCGGATGGTTTGTTGCGTGTCTTCTCCGCAGAAGTGGGGCTGAGGAATGACGCCCGTCAGCACGCTCGGAGTAGCCCTGGCGCTTCGCCGACATGAATTGGGTCTGGACCTGACGAGTTCGGCACTCGCCATGGGAGTTAGTCGATCGACCTACACGGCCTACGAGATGGACTCGCGTCGGCTGTCCATCGACACATTGCCCGTCCTGGCGAAGTTCCTCGATCTTCGGGTTGAGGAGATCCTCGATCTGTATGGAGCCACGTGTGTACTTCAGGCCAGCCGAGCGCTCCTGGGCGGCACCGATGCGCCGATGGCACGTGCCGAGGGATTCATCGAACGCGCTCGGGCCAACGGGGGCGGTCGCATGGACGTCGTGCGACGCGTGTACTTCGACGGAGCCGCGGGCACGACTGACGATGAAGTTCCACGTACCTCGACTCTGCGTGACGGCGGTGGCGTCGCCACAGATGAGCCGGAGGGGACGACGGCGATGGACGAGTCGGACTTTCAACGGCCCGGCGACTACTCGCGAACTGGGTACGGCGAGGCAGCGATCTCACCGGTTCCGCCTCATCGTGCTCGTGGACCGCTCGCGTCTGAGAGTCCCGGTGCCTCGTCAGTGTCAGGTCTGAGGCGCGACCCTGACGGGTCGGGACCAACTGATGATCTACCCCAACCAGATTCGAAGAACAAGAACTCGAAGAAGTCGAAGGGCGCCACGAAGAACAAGAAGTCGAAGAAGTCGAAGGGCGCCACGAAGGTCAAGAAGTCGAAGACGACGAAGAAGTCGAAGGGCGCCACGAAGAACAAGAAGTCGAAGACGACGAAGAAGTCGAAGAAGAATCGCTAGGTCGACCTAAAACGGACCGACCGAGTCGGTGCTGATACTGGCGGGTAAGGCCCCGATTGCTGGACTCGTCGCGTGGGTTTTGCCTCGCCCTAAGTAGTTCGGGCTGGTCGTGGCATAATGGCTTCCCATGTCTGAGTCAACGGACGCCGAAATCGGCCGCCCCCCTGAAGACTTCGACCTCAACGCAATTGGTGAGGGCCACCCCGTGGGCCTGCCGGTGTTCCAGCCAGAGGTCGAGCCGCATCTGCACAACCGGCGTCGGGTGAACAGTCCCTCCGAGTTGCAGAGCTTCCAGGACCTGGTGCACTTCAAGGCGAGTCATGGCCGCTGGCGCATTGCGCGTGACCTGGTTGGCCTGGTGCGGCGGGGCCACGCCGGTGAGTCGGACGAGTCCTACGGCGACAAGCTGCGTCGTGAGTCGCGCCGGGGCAAGACCGAGTCTTCGACGTATGGCCTGGGCACCATCGGGGGCCATCAGGTCGTCATCTTCGCCATGAATTGGGACTTCTTCGCCGGGTCACTCGGCGTCGTCTCCGGAGAGAAGTTCCAGGCTGCCGCCGACTTGGCAGTATCCAAGCGCTTGGCGTTCATCTCGGTCTACGCCTCGAGCGGCGTGCGTCAGCACGAGAACTTCGCGGGACTGACCCAGATGACGCGGATGGTCGAGGCGCTGCGGCACTTCAAGGACAAGGTCGACCTTCCTCAGGTCGCGGTCCTGCTCGGCAACGTATGGGGCGGGGTCTCGGCCAGTGCCGTGCCGAATGCCGATCTCATCGTGGCGACGTCGGGTACCAACTTCGGTTTCGCCGGTCCCAACGTGATCGAGGCCTTCGAGGGTGCCAGCGTGCCCAGTGGGTCCCAGAGCGCGGAGGCGAACCTTCTCGATCGAAATATCGACGTTGTGTTGTCGGATGTGGCTGACGTGGTCGTCTATCTCGAGTCCCTTCTGAAGGCAACGGAGCGGCCCGACAAGACGCATCAGCTCACCGCCGAGACGCCAACTCTGGTGCGTAACGTCGGGGCTCACGACGAGCGGCGCACGTTCCGCTTCGGAGGTCTGGGACTGCACGGTCCGCGCTTCGCCGACACCACGGATGGCGTGATTCTGCGGCCGGCGCCGAGTCGGCGCGCCGTCAGCGACGAGGCCGACGCGCTCGTCGCTCAGTACCAGGACCTGATGACCGACGCGAACCGGGTGGACTTCGAGTTCATCGTTCGCTTTGCCTTCACCGACGCGGTTGCTATCTACAACTACGTGCAGGAAGACGACATCCAGCGCTACCCGGCGATCGCGGGGGCCTTCGCCAGGATCGGCGCGCAGCCCTTCGTCGTCATCGGCACGCAGCCGTCGTATCAGCGACTGGGTGACGCCATCATCAAGCGACCGTCCAACCCGGGCCCCGAGGACTTCGAGTACATGGAGCGTCTCTTGGAGATGGGAGAGCGCCTGGGGGTGCCGGCGCTCTTCGTCACGGACACTCTCGGTGCAAAGCCGACACTGGAGAGCGAGCGGCGCGGTCAGTCACGCGCCATCGCGCGCTCGATCCTGCGCGGTATCGACTACGACGGTCCCGTCATATCGTTGGTGGCCGGGGCACTCGGCAGCGGTGGGGGCCTAGCCACGACTCCGATGGCCGATCACGTCATCATGCTGGAGAAGGCCATGGCCTACGTCGCCGAACCACGTTCGGCCGCCTCGATCCTCTACAAGACGCCGAGTCCGACGCCTGAGCAGGTCAAGATGACACTGGCTACGATGCGCTCGACAGCCCAGGACCAACTTGAGCTGGGATTGATCGACTACGTGATCCCCGAGGACGCCAACCCGTTCGTGACCGTCGAACGGATCCACGCAGAGATCCAACGCGCCTACGTCGAGCTCTCCCAGATGTCTGTGCGCAAATTGCGCGCGCGACGCGAAGGGCGCATTCGATCGCTGCGCGCTTTTGACATCGTCCAGGAGTAGCGCCGCAGCACGTGAGGGAGGACCATGCTCATCGTCACCGCCAATGATCTGCCCGGCTGGCGCATCACCAAGGTGTTAGGAGAGGTGAATGGCCTGACGGTGCGCACGCGCAACGTCGGAGCTCAGATCGGAGCGTCGTTGAAGGCCCTAGGCGGCGGCGAGCTGCGAGGACTGACGCGTCAGCTCCAGGAGGCGCGCGCCGAGGCGCTCGAGCGCCTCAGCGAGGCCGCCGCGGCTCTGGGCGCGAGCGCGGTCATCGCCATGCGCTACGACTCCAACGAGCTCGGCGGAACCTTCCAGGAGATCCTCGCCTACGGCACCGCCGTCATCGCCGAAGCGCTGTAGTGAGGATCATCTGACCTAAGGCCCTACGCGATCGTCGCCTCGCCCGGATTGGATGGAGGTGGTGTACAAAGCGGAGTTCTGAGGCGGTTCGCTCGCCGCGAACCGTCCGGAAAGTGGGCGATATGAAAGAGCGAACTCTCGAGCGGACCTTGGCGCGCTATGACGTGGCGCCGCATCTGGTGTTCTGGGAGACGACTAAGGCGTGCGCGCTGGCGTGCCGACACTGTCGCGCCTCGGCCCAGCACACGGCGTTGCCGGGAGAGCTGAGCACGGCCGAGGGCCTCGCGCTGATCGACGAGATCGCCGGGTTGCCCGCGCCGCGGCCCATCATGGTCTTCACCGGTGGGGACTGCTTCGAGCGCCCGGATCTCTTCGAGTTGGTCGAGCACGCCACGGGTGCGGGGCTGCGGGTGGGCGTCTCGCCGTCGGTGACCCCGCGTCTGACGCCGGCGGCCATGCAACGGCTGTACGCGCTGGGCGTGCGCTCGGTCTCCATCAGCCTCGACGGCGCGGGGCCGGCCACGCACGACGGCGTTCGGGGCATCGAGGGCCACTTCGACAAGACCGTCGCCGCGCTGGAGATGCTCGTGAGCATGGGTTTCCGACTCCAGGTCAACACCACCGTCATGCGTCGCAACGTCACCGAGCTCGCGGACATCGCGGCTCTCCTCGAACGGCTTGGCGTGGGGATCTGGGAGGTCTTCTTCCTCGTGGGTGTGGGCCGCGGCGCCAACGTAGACGAGATCAGTCCCGAGATGGCGGAGGATGTCAGTCACTTCTTGGTGGATGTGGCCAATCGTGGCATGACCGTGCGCACCGTCGAAGCTCCCTTCTTCCGCCGGGTCCACGAGCAGCGTCTCGAGGCCGACGTGGAGGATCCAGCGACGCACTTCGGCCTGGGCGAGCTCTACCGCGAGCTGAGCGCCGAGCTGGGTCCCCGACGCGCCGATCGGATCGGTCACAGCGCGACGTTGGCCACCGGTGACGGACGGGGGATCATCTTCGTCGCCCACGACGGCGAGGTTCACGCGTCGGGCTTCTTGCCCGTGTCCCTGGGCAACGTGCGCGACGAGACGCTCGGTTCGATCTACGCCACCCACTCGCTCTTGACCGAGCTGCGCGCGGGGCACCTGGGCGGCGCGTGCGGTGTATGCGACTACTCGCGCCTCTGTGGCGGCTCGCGCGCGCGCGCGTTCGCTCGCAGTGGCGACGCGCTGGGCGAGGATCCGGCGTGCCTGCGCGTGCAGGAGGCTCAGACGGCCGCGCGATAGTGCGCGAAAGCCTCGCGCGACTCGCGGACCGCGTAGTACACGATCACCAGGCCCGCACCCGGGTCGGCCCACCACCATCCCGCCAACGCATTGGCCGACAAGCCGACTAGGACCGCACTGGCCAGCAGGCCGTCGACGAGGGTGACCCGACCCTCGGTGATGAGCACCGGGTTGCCAATCCGCTGACCGAGACGCGCCTTGGCCGCGGCCAGGGCGAACATCGCCACTGCGGTCAGCGCGGTCCAGACGATGCCGCCCGGCGAATGCTCCGGGTGCACGCCGTGCACGAGCGCCAGCACGGTGATGATGACGACGTAGGCGGTGCAGGCGATGAAGGCTGCCCCGATGTAGAGCAGGGCTCGGCGTTGGCGGGTGCCCTTGACGTCACGCAGTTCCCAGATGACGACTGTCGAGGCGAGGATCTCGATCAGCGAGTCCACCCCGAAGCCGCCCAGGGCGACGGAGCGCGCGGCGAGGGCGGTCACGCTCAGCACGATCACGCCGACCACGTTCCAGGCCAGCGTGATCGACTCGAGCACGATGCCCCGGCGCACCGGTGCACTCAGCGTGCTCACGACGGCGTGCTCCCGGTGGCGATCTCGCTCGGGTCACGGTCGGGGCCGGACTGCGGAGAGGACTCTCGTGGCAGTGCGCACCGGATACCAGCACGGGAGTAGTAGAGCGAACCCGCGATGACGCCGAGCAGCGCGCCGAGCCAGGCGCCGAGGCTACCCGCGACGGCGCCGAGGCCCACGTAGCCCAGCGCCCCGGCGCGCAGAAGGGAGCCGAGGCGGCAGGTGGTCAGCACGGCGACACGCTAGCAACCTGGCCCACTGGGCATCCCCCGCGGGTCTCTAGCGGGTCGAGCCTCACCCCGGGCCCGGTGTACGGCGCTGGTGGCGGCGTTGTTCGGTCGAGTGGTGTCGTGGCCTCTGACAACTCATCGAGCGGGCCTGGCCTAGCGTGGAGCGCGTGAGACGGAGATCGAGCTGCGCCCCACGGCCCGACGCGGCTCGCGCGGGCGCGATCGCCCGTCACTGAGCCGTGCGCGCGACGCGAGCCGACCTGGGTCTGCTCTTCGCGATCGCTCTCGTCGCTGGCTTCGCCCAGTTCGGGGCGGTGGCGGCGCTAAACGACGTGGCCCTGTACTTCGGGCACGTGTCACGCGCCACGACGCTGCGTGACGCGGTGGGACTGTCGGGCTCCGAGATCGGCGTGGGCATGGGTGTCGTGCGCCTCGCGTCACTGCTCGCGATGCCCCTGTCGGCCAGCGCCGATCGGCACGGACGCGTCCGGGTGCTGCGCCGGGCGCTGCTCGCGGGACTCTTGGCCACGGCGGCGGCCACGCTAAGTCCTAGCTACTGGTTCTTCGTGGCCTGCTTCGCCCTGGCCCGCCCACTGCTGACGGCGGTCTCCACCCTGGTGCAGGTCGTGGTGGTCGAGACATCCACCAGCGCTCAGCGCATCAGCCGTCTGATCGTGATGGCGGCGGGGGCCGGGGTGGGCTCGGGCCTCTCAGCGGTGCTGCACAGCCTGATTCGTGGGCCGAACTCCTTCCGCTGGCTCTTCGCGCTCGCACTGGTGCCCGTGGTCCTCGTGGTGCCGCTGGTGCACCGACTATCCGAACCGCACGCCCATCGTGCCGACGAGCTCGAACGCCGCCTCGGCTCCGTGCCGCACGCCGTGCGCGCTCGCCTGGGCATCGTCGCCCTGGTCTCCTTTGCGACCGGTCTGATCACCGGGCCGGCCAACGGCTTCGCCTTCGTCTACGCCGAAGGGGTCCTGCGCATGGCACCGCACGTGGTGGCCCTCGTGGTCGTGCTGAGTGGCCTGGCGGGCCTGGCGGGCCTGGGGCTCTCTCGCTGGCTGAGCCACGCCTGGGGCCGTCGGGCCACGGTGGGCTTCGGACTCATCTGCCTGGGCCTCACCTCGAGCGTGGCCTACGCCGGCGGGCGGACCAGCTTCGTGGTGGGCTACATGCTGGGTGTGGCGGCCGCGGGCCTCTTCGCCCCGGCCGCGAGCGCGCTGTCCACCGAGATCTTCGAGCGTCGGGTGCGCGCGACCGCCGCGGGCTGGGTCGCGCTCGCCGGGGTCCTGGGAGCCACGGTGGGTCTCGGCGTCTTCGGCTGGCTGAGCGACGTGATCCGCTCGACGCAGCTCACGTCGCTGCGCACGTCGGCGCTGTGGACGTTCTGGCCCCTGATGCCCTCGGTCCTTCTCCTGCTCAGAGTGCCCGAGAGCCGGGGTGTGGAGATCGACTAGGGCCGTTCGAGCTCGAGGTCGGCGTAGAGCAGGCGGTGGTCGCTGCCCACGTCCAGGGCGCCGCCCGACGTGGCTCGCCACGGTCCGCGACCCAGCACGTGGTCGATCTGGGAGTGGGGTCGCCGAGCCGGCCACGTGCGCGCGTGTACCAGACTCCGCCAGCCCGGCAGGAATGCGCGCAGGAGCGGACGCCACGAGTTGAAGTCGCCGGCCAGCAGAACGGGCAGGTCGTCGGAAAGGCTCGCGACGAGCTGGCTGATGCGCTGGTACTGGCGGTGCGAGCCGTGGCTGATGTGTGCTCCGTGCAGGGCGATGACGCGAAAGGCACGACCGTCGGCTTCGAGGGTGGCGACGATGACGGCCCGGTTCACGCGCTCGCGGGGCAGTCGGCCGATCGGCTCGACGTGCAGGGAGAGGATGGGCAAGCGCGTCAGCAGTGACAGGCCCCACTCGCCGGGCTCTAGGTCGACGCGCTGGCGCCGGGCCAGCTGGCTGGCGCTCAGGGGCCGGTGCTCGGTGAAGTAGAGGCCGTGCTCACCGCTCAGCAGCGAGTGCCAGGGCTGCCACGACCGTCCGCCCGTCGTGGCGCGGGCGCGCTCGGCCTGGGCGAGGACCGCGAACGCACCCGACATGCCCAGCGCGACGCGCAGCTCGTCGTAGAGGTCCTCACGAGACCCGCGCCAGGTCTCGGGACAGATCAGCAGGTCGGGGCGCACCTGGACGATCCGCGAGACGATGTCAATGTCTCGCCCCCAGCCGTCGATGCCCGCGTGAAGGTTGCTGATCGCGACGCGCACCATTCGAGGCTACGCGAGGTGGTGACGCCTGTGGCAGTGTCTAGGGGTGGATTCGGTGAAGGTCACCTTCGGGCATCGCCTGTGGTGGGTGGACGCCTTCATTGGCGAGGGCGCGCGCGGGAATCCCGCCGTCGTGGTTCTCCTGGAACGAGCGTTGCCCGACGATGAACTCCAGCAGATCGCCTTCGAGCTCGGGGTCTCTGAGACGGCGTTCCTGCGCCGACTGGGCGATGGGTGGTCACTGCGCTGGTTCACACCCACCGTGGAGGTTGATCTGTGCGGGCACGCGACCCTGGCCACGCTGCACGTGCTCTTAAGCGAGCTCGGCGTTCCCGGCAGCGGCGAGCTCTACTTCCAGACCCGCTCGGGTGTGCTGTCCGGTCGTCGCCTGGAGGACGGGATGCTGGGCATTGACCTGCCGCGCTCCTACCTCGAGGCCCTGGAGCCGTCCGTGCTCAACGGGGCCCTGGGCCCGACGAAGGCCGTCTACCAGGCCGGACCGCAGAGCGTCCTCGCGGTCGTCGAAGACTACGAGGCGCTGTGCGCACTGGCGGCGGACCCGGTCAGCGTGTTCCTGGTGCCGAGTTCCTTGGTCATCGCGGCCTGCGTGGGCGGGCCCGACGCGGACGTCTCGATCCGTGTCTTCGCTCCGCGCCTGGGCTTGGCCGAGGACCCCGTCACCGGCTCGGCCATGTGCGCGATCGCTCCGTGGTGGATGGAGATGGCCGGCTCACCGACGGTGCTGGTGCGCCAGGCCTCGTCGCGCGGCGGGGTCATGTTCGCGCGGCTCTTCGAGCGCAACGTCGAAGTTGCTGGAGTGGCGCGAACCTTCTTCGGAGGTGATCTGCGCGCGTGAGCGACCAGTTGGGACCGGGGCCACGCACGCGCGTGCGGCGTCTGCCCGAGAAGGCGCGATACGACGCGCGAAGCGTCTACGAGATCCTCGACGAGGCGCCACTGTGCTACGTGGCGGGCGTGCTCGACGGTCGCGCGGTCTGCCTGCCGCACCTCTGCGCGCGCGAGGGCCGTCGGCTCTACCTGCACGGCAGTCAGTCCAACGCGCTGCTGGCGGCTCTGGTGGAGGTCGGCGAGGCCTGGATCAGCGCCAGCACGTTCGACGGTCTGCGCCTGGCGCGCAGCGGCTTCGAGTCCTCGATCGCCTACCGCTCCGTCGCGGTGTCCGGACGCGTCGAGGAGATCGTGGACGAGACCGAGAAGGAGCGGGTGCTCGATGTGCTCGTCGACGCGGTATTGCCCGGGCGCGCCGGTGAGCTTCGCCGCCCGAGCGCCCGTGAGCTTCGCCTGACCCGCGTGATCGCCGTGAACATCGACGAGGCCTCGGCCAAGGTGTCCGAGGGACCCACCGATGACGATGAGGCCGACCAGGCCCTGGCGATCTGGTCGGGCGTGGTGCCGGCGCGTCTGGTCTTCGACGAGCCCGTGGCCTCACACGACGGAGCCATGGCGGCCGGGGGCGTTGAGGTGCCCGCATCGGTGCGTCGCCTGCTGGGGCGATGATTTCCGTCGTCCGCGAGCAGATCTCGGCCATTGAGCCAGTCGACGAGCGCGAGCGCGCGTCGATCGCGGCCACGCTGGTGCGCCTGGGCTGGCCCGTTGACCCCTTCGCGGAGCGCGCGCACTCCCATCACCTGACCGCGTCGGGCTTCATCGTCTCGACCCGCGGCGTACTTCTGCACCGGCACCGTCGCCTCGGCATCTGGGTGCAGCCGGGTGGACACGTGGACGAGGGTGAAGACCCGGCGGTCGCGGCCGAGCGCGAGTGCGCCGAAGAGACCGGGCTGAGCGTGCACCACCTCGACGGGCGCGTCTTTCACGTGGACGTGCACCCTGGTCCGCGTGGACACACTCACTACGATCTTCGCTACGTGCTGCTCAGCGCGCCCGGCGATCCGCACCCGTCACCCGGCGAGAGTCCGGAGGTCTTCTGGTACGACTTCGCCGCGGCGCGTGAGCGGGCCGAGCCGGCGCTCGTGGCCGCTCTGGGCAAGCTGGAGCGCGTGACGAGCGGCGTGCGAGACTGGCCGAGTGACTGACGCGGAGGCGCTGCGGGCCCTGATGGAGGCCGATCGGTGGATCGAGCGCGTGAGCGGCCAGCGGCGCACGTTGCCCGAGGCCGAGGAGCTGGCGGGGGTGGAGGGCGAGTTGCGAGGCCTGGCGGGTGCTCTGCGGAGCGCTCAGGAGGCGCTGCAACCGGTGCGCACGGCTCACGAGGCGGCCCACGAGGAGGGCGCGCGCCTCGGCGCGCGCCTCGTCGAGCTGGAGGCACGGCTCAGCACTAGCGGGGCCGCCGCTCGGGACCTCGCGGCGATTCAGCGAGAGGTGCAGCAGGTGCGCGAGCGTCGCGGGAGCGAAGAGGATCGCGAGCTCGAGCTCCTGCTCGAACTCGAGCCCCTGGAGGAGGCCGTCGAGGCGGTCAAGACGGTGGCCGCGCCGCTCGTGGCGCGCCGTGCGCAGCTGCAGGCCCAGCTGGAGGCCCTGCGCGCCTCGCTCGATGAGGAGCTGGACTCCCTGCGAGCCTCACGCGCGCAGGCCGCGTCGGCGCTGCCCGAGACCCTGCGCACCCGATACGAGGCCGCGCTGGGCCGAGCGGGCACGTCCGGGGCAGCCCAGCTCGTGAACGGGCGCTGCGACGGCTGTCGGCTGAGCCTGGCCCCCCTGGACGTCGAGCGGGCTCGCGCCGTCAGCGACGGCGAGTTTGCGGCGTGCCCGGAGTGCGGGAGGATTCTGCTGCCGTGATTATCTTGATCCGTCACGGCCAGACCGTCACCAACGCCCAGAACCTCCTCGTGGGGCGTAGCGATCCGGATCTGACCGAGCTGGGGCGGCGTCAGGCGCTGGCGCTGAGACCGTGGCTCTCGGGCGTGGTTGAGGTCTGGACGTCCCCGCTGCGCCGTGCCCAGGACACGGCGTCACTCGCGCTGCCTGACCTGGTGGCTCGCGTGGTCGATGACTTCATTGAGGTGGACTATGGCGTCCTGGACGGTCAGCCGCTGAGCGTCATCAGCGCCGAGCAGTGGCGCCACTTCGAGTCCGAGCACCACAGCGCCTTCGGCGACGGCGAGTCGCTCGCCTCGGTGGATGAGCGGGTTCACGGACGCCTCGAGGAGCTGCTGGGCGATCGAGAGAGTCTGCTGCACGCTCATCACCAGCACCTGGCGATCGTGAGCCACATGTCGCCCATCAAGTCCGCGGCGGTGTGGGCGCTGGGCGTGGGCGGAGCCACGGCGTGGCGCACCCGTCTGGACAATGGATCCATCACCGTGATCGGCACTCGCGACGACTCGCCGTCGCTGGTTCGCTTCAACGTGGTGCCGATCCTGGGGGCCTGAGAACAACGAAGAGCCTGCCTGCTCCCTGTGGGGAACAGGCAGGCTCTCGAAGTTGGCCCCCCCAGCCAATGGTTAGAAATTACTGCGCGCCTGGGCGCTAGGGTGACGCCGGATTGCCGTAATTGCTGCGTTGTGAGCAAATTCACATGGAGGGATCTATGAAGCGTCGCCGACTGGGCCAGGGTCTGGAGGTCTCCGAGCAGGGACTCGGCTGCATGGGCATGAGCGAGTTCTACGGCACGGGGGACGACGCCGAGTCCCTCGCCACGATCCACGAGGCGCTGGACTCGGGCGTGAACTTCCTGGACACCGCGGACATGTACGGACCCTTCACCAACGAACGTCTCGTGGGCCGGGCCATCGCCTCACGGCGCGAGGACGTGGTCCTGGCGACGAAGTTCGGCAACGAGCGCGGCGAGGACGGCTCCTTCATCCGCGTCAACGGGCGTCCGGAGTACGTGCTCGCCGCCTGTGAGGCGTCCCTGGCCCGCCTCGGCGTGGAGCACATCGACCTCTACTACCAGCACCGCGTGGACCGCAGCGTGCCGGTGGAGGAGACGTGGGGGGCGATGGCCTCTTTGGTCGAGGCCGGCAAGGTGCGCCACCTCGGCATCTCGGAGGCCTCCGCGGCCACAATCGAGCGCGCGCACGCGGTGCACCCCGTGAGCGCCGTGCAGAGCGAGTACTCGCTGTGGACTCGCGACCCCGAAGACGGGGTCCTGGACACGTGTCGGCGCCTCGGAATCGGCTTCGTGGCCTACAGCCCCCTGGGGCGCGGCTTTCTCACTGGCGAAGAGGCGAACCGCTCCACCACCGACGCGCGTGACTTCCGCTCCACCCATCCGCGCTTCCAGGGAGAGAACCGAGTGGCCAACCTTGCCCTCGTGGCGCGCCTCGAGGTGCTGGCGGTAGACAAGGGCGTGAGCGTGGCGCAGCTGGCCCTGGCGTGGGTCCTGTCTCGCGGAGACGACGTGGTGCCGATTCCCGGCACGAAGCGGCGCAGATGGTTGCGTGAGAACATCGCCGCGAGCGACATCGTGCTCAGCGGCGCCGAGTGTGCGGCCCTGGAGGACGCGGTTCCGCGCGAGGCGGTGGCCGGTGAACGCTACCGCGAGCAGGGGATGCTGACGATCAACGGCTAGTGGTCACGCCGTCGCTGAGTACGACCACTCGGTCGCACCAGGCGATGACGCGCTCGTCGTGCGTGGCCACGAGCACGCCCGCGCCGCATCGATCGAGCAGTCCGAGCACGGCGTCGACCTCGTTGGTGCCGAGGCCACTGGTGGGCTCGTCCAGCACGAGCAGCTGGGGCGAGCCCAGCAGCGCTCTCACGAGCGCCACTCGCTGGCGCTCGCCGCGCGAGAGGTTGCTCCAGCGCGTGTCCGGGGTCACCGTGAGCCCCACGCTCGCCAGGTCGGCGACGTAGTCGCGTCGCGCGGGCCGGCCCAGGGTGATCACGTCGCGCACGTAGCCCTCGCTCAGTCCCGGCTCGGCACCGACGTAGGACACGTGCGCGCGCAGGGCGGCCTCGTCGAGGCGCGTGAGCCCTACGCCGTCGACCTCGACCTCGCCGCCGGAGGCCTCATCGAGGCCCACGGCCACGCGCAGCAGGGCGGACTTGCCGGCGCCCGAGGGCCCCACGAGGCCCACGTGCTCGCCGGGTTCGACGTGCAGGCTGGCCGCGTGCACGAGTGGACCTCCGTCGAAGACGCTGACCTCGGACAGCTCGAGCCGACCCCGAGCGGGCCAGGGCTCTTCAGCGCTGGCGCCGGCCGGGGCCAGTTCGTCGAGGCGCTCGGCCGCGCCACTCACGGCCACCGCCGTCTCCACGCCGGCGCGCCACGCGCTTGCGTACTCGAGGCTGCTCAGTGCCAGCAGCGTGGCGACCACGACCCAGACGGGTGCGGCCGCTGGGCGCGTGGCCAGCACCCCGAGGAGGGCTCCGGCGCTTCCCAGGGGCCCGGCCAGGCCCAGGGTGCGTGCGCGGCGCTGACGACGCTGCTCGGCGCGCGCGAGTGCTTGGCCGGCCGCGGCGCAGCGAGCCTGGGCGAAGTCCTCTCGGTGCAGCAGGCTCAACTCCGGGACGGCCCCGCCCAGCTCCACCAACGTGGCGCGGTAGCGGCCCCGGCTCTCGCGCACGAGTCGATCGCTCGCGACGAGGCGTGGGTAGTGCGCCAGGATCGCCAGCGCGCTCAGCACCTGGCACGCACCGAGCACGCCGGCGCTGGGCCACCACGACGAGCGCGCGGGCAGCAATCCCAGCACGAGGTCCCCGACCAGGGCGGTACCGGCCGCGCTCGCGGCGGGGATGACGGCGCGCAGCCACAGATCCTGGAGCTCGTCGGTGTCGCGCAGGGCGCGCTCGAGCAGGTCGCCGGAGGCCTGCTGGCGCCAGCGCCGATACGGCCAGCGCCCCACGCTGAGCATGAGCCAGCGCCGCCAGTGCGTGACGGCCGCGAGGCCCAGGCGGTGCGCGCTCATGCGCTCCGCGTAGCGAATCGGCGAGCGCAGGAAGGCCAGCAGTTCGATCACGATGAGCACACCAAGCACCGCGGCCAGACCTGGTCGACGTGCGCTCTCCACGAGCAGGCCCAGGGCGCCGACGCTGAGCGCGAGACTGCTGAGGCTGGCGAGCAGTCCGGCGCCCAGCGCCACGAGCAGGGCCCGCCGTGGGGGTCGCGCGCGTCGTAACCAGCGCAGGAGTCGGCGCAGGTCGCTCACATGCGCACCGTCTGCGTGGGCTCCAGGAGTGGACTGTCGACCGTGGCCTCGAGGATCGTGGTGTCCAGCTCGCCCAAGACGCGGCGCAGCCGCTCACGGTTGTGCGCGTCGAGCACTCCCGCGACGTCGTCGAGGACGAGGACCTCGGCCCGAGCCAGCAGGGCCCGGGCCAGCAGCACCCGCACCCTCTCGCCGCTGGAGAGTGCACGTCCGTCCGCGCCCAGGTCGGCTCGAAGGTCGGCGAAGCGTGCCCCGCTGAGGCCGAGCCGTTCGAGCATCGCGCGTACGTCGCGCTCGTCAGCCTCGCGGGCGCACGTGAGATTGTCCCAGATCGATCCCGAGACCACGACGCTCTCCGGGCTCACGAAGCCCAACGGCACGTCGCGGCGCTCGAGCGATCCCGCCGCCGGGGCGCGCCAGCCCACCAGGGTGTGCAGGAGGGTCGTCTTGCCAGCGCCGGAGGGCCCGGTGATGACGAGTCGGTCCCCGTCGTGCAGGTCGATGCTGAACGCTGGCCCGCCGGGTGTCGTGCGCAGGCCCTCGCAGCGCAGGAGCGCCGCGGGGTTCGAGCGGGTCGGGGCGGACGTGCTCAGCACCTCACGGGCCTGTCGGGCGTTGTCGCGACGGTGAAAGGCGGTGCCGAATCGTCGCACGTGGGTGAAGACCTCGGCGGTGACGAGCACGGCGATGAGGCCGCGCTCCAGGCTGAGATGGCCACCGAGCAGTGAGAAGCCGACGACCATGGCGACGAGTCCGATGCTCACACCGCCCAGGAACTCCGTGATGAGCGAAGAGCCGAGGCTCACGCGAACCGCGCGCTCGACAATGGCGTGCTCGGAGTCGCTGATCGCACCGATCTCGCTCGCGCCGAAGTCCACCGCGCCGAGGGCGCGCAGATCAGGTGCGTGCCCGATGAGCTCGAGTTGGCGACTCTCGAGGGTCGCTCGTCGCGCGCGGTACTCCACGTCGATGGCGGCGCTGCGCTTGCCCGCGCGGCGATAGAGCGGGACCGACAGGCCGAGCAGGGCGATGACGATGGTGGCGCTCAGCGGGCCCGCAGACCACAGCACGACACCGAGACCGAGGATGCCCACGCGGGCGCTGGTGCTCAGGACCTCGAGCTCGGGCAGCGCCGCAATGTCCTCGATGGCCGTGCTGACGTCGCTGCGCGCCCGCGCCGCGACGGCGGCGGGCGCACGCATGAAGTCCACCACGCGGGCGCGATAGAAGTCGCGCACGCGGCCCGCCGCGCGCCAGGACCACTCCTCACTCAGCTGAGCCGTGAGAAGGCGCACTGCCAGGACCAGGACGAGCGTCATCACGCCACGAGCTACGCGCGCGTGGGCGACGTCGACGACGCCGTGCGCGCTCAGCACCGCGAGTCCCAGCCCCACCAGGGATAGAGCGGCACCCACGACGCGCGCGCTCCAGATCGGACCGCTCGGGCTCGCGTTGGGCGTCACCGCTCGATGCTAACGAGGCTCGCCACACCCCGATGACGCGCAGGGGACCTAGTCGCTCGTGTCGACGATGAGCACCGAGCAGGGCGCCTCGTGAGCGATTGAGTTGGGAACGCTGCCCAACACACGTCGGGCCCCCCTCATGCCTTGATTGCCCACCACGATCAGGTCGGCTCCGACGTTTCGGGCCGTCTGCAGGATCGCCTGGACCGCGTCGCCCTCGACGCCGTGGGCCGTTGCGGTGACGCCGTGTCGTTGGGCGATGAAGGTGAACTCCTGCAGGAGCGCCTCCGCGTCGCTGAGGCTACCCATGGCGGCGTACTCGCTCGGCAACTGATTCAAGGCGACTCGCGTACCTCGGTAGGCCGAGACGACATGGAGCTGACCCTGAAACTGGGCGCAGACGCCCGCTGCCGCTTCGACCGCGCGTCGCGCCGTCGACGAGTCATTGGCGCCCACTACGACCGTCTCAAACATGACCCACCTCCCTGGGGGTCAAGAGTACTGGTCGGCCCGGGCTGGCGGCGTGCTATCGCGATGGGGTAGTGCGCGAGCCGGACCGTTCAGCCAGTCGCGCAGCGCCAGCGTCGCCCGACAGTCGTCTTCGTTGTACTCGAGCAGCCGTCGGCGCGACGCCTCGGCCGGAGCGCCGTCTCCACAGGCGATCTCGTACCAGGACATCGACGCCTCTCCGCTCGGGTTGGGGTCGCGCCAGGAGAAGCCCGCACCGCCAGCGAGTGACTTGAGGCCCAAGGGTCCTTCAGTCTGTATTTGGGACTTGACCACCGCGTGCATGTCGATCCACTCGCGGGGAGTCGCGGCCCGGAACTCCTCGAGGTCGTCGCGGCGAGGGCCGTTCTCGAGGGGCACCGCGACGGCTCGATTCATCGCGCCGTCCTCGGCCTGAGCCCAGAAGCAGTAGGCGGCAAAGCTCAGGCCGGCCCGGTGACACGTGTCGCGCAGGGCGCTGAACCACGACCAGAACTGCGAGAAGGTCTCGGCCTCCGAGCGCGGGCTCAGTTCAGCCCAGTTGGCGAAGTGTCGGTAGCCGGGAGCGATGGGGCTGTCGGGGGCTCGCAGCGTGACGTAGGCACCCCAGAGGTACGTCAGGTCGTTGTAGCTCTCCATGTCGACGTCGACTTCCACGTCGGCGCCCGGGCAGCCGACGTCCGTCGCGTCCACGATGCGTAGCGGGCTCGAGCGCACGTGGGCCCGGGCGCGGTAGATCAGCTCCTCCAGGTTCTCGATGGAGCGCCCGAGCACGACCTCGCGCGCGGCGTTCTCGGGCAGTGCGCGTCGCGCGTCACGGGCGAGTTGGGGGTCCAGACGTGCCAGCGCGGCGCGGGTGGGCACGCCATGCTCGCGCAGGAGGCCCTGTTGGCTCGCGTTGGTGAAGCGAGTCAGCGAGACGTCGTCGCTCGCCTCGAGCTCTCGCAGGCAGTGCTCGGCGTACGGGCACTCCAGGCACTCGCGATGCCAGTGCGGCGCAGTGGGGAAGGCCGCCTCGCCGCGCGACCAACTCTCGTGTCCGAGGAGAACGGCGAGCCTGCTCTCGTAGAGCTCATCGTAGGTGGCCAGGTTGAAGCGAGGATGGTCCCGGCCCGCCAGCTCGAGCCAGAAGACCCTGGCGTGGCGGTCGATGAGCCCGGCCCGAGCCTGGGGGTCGGCGTGCCCGAGGACCCCCAGGACGCGGGTGGCGTGGGCCAGGGTGATGCCGCTGCGCGTCACGGATCGCGTGGCGCGCACGCCGACGCCGTCGCGAAAGTGCGCACGCGACGGCACGAGGTCCTCGAGGCTCGCCTCGAGGGTGCGCCGGGTCAGCGCGGTCTCGATCACCTCGATGTTCTTGATCAGCACGGGCGCGTAGGTGTGTTGGTTCTCACGCCGCCCCACCCGGACCAGGGCCTGGACGCGACTGCGCCGCCGGCCGAGGACGTCATCAGGGAGCACGGGCGAGACGACGAGCGCCGTCCCCGCCTCCAGATGCTGGAGGGTGTCCGGCACGCTGGCCGGTCGCGCGGCCCCCGGATGCGCCTGGACCAGTTGGCTCAGGACGTGCTCGCGCCACTCCTCGGCCGCCCGGCGGCGACGGTGGGCCTCGGCGCTCTCGCCCGGCGCCGAGAAGGCGAAGGGCTCGCCGCGCGAGAGGGCCACCCGGTGCGCGCACGCAACTATCTCGTCACCGCGCAGGGGTCGTGTCACCACGCTTCGAGCCTACGGGGCTCCCGTTGCCTGGTTGCGCCAGCTGCGCCAGAGCGCGGCGTACTCACCGCCGTGACGGAGAAGTTCGTCGTGCGTGCCCAGTTCGACGATGCGTCCATCGCTGACGACGCAGACGCGATCGGCGTCGTGGGCCGTGTGGAGCCGGTGTGCGATGGCGATCACCGTGCGCCCGGCCAGGACCGCGGCGAGGGATCGCTCCAGGTGGCGGGCCGCGCGAGGATCGAGCAGGGCGGTGGCCTCGTCCAGGACCAGGGTATGGGGATTGGCCAGCACCAGGCGGGCCAGGGCGAGCTGCTGGGCCTGGGCCGGGGTGAGGCTGTAGCCGCTCGAGCCCACTTCTGTGTCGAGGCCCTGGGGCAGAGCGTCGGCCCACTCTCGCGCATCAACCGCCTCGAGTGCACGACGCAGCTCGTCGTCGCTGGCCGTGGGTTGTGAGAGGCGCAGATTGTCACGCAGGGTGCCGAGGAAGACGTGGTGCTCCTGGGTCACGAGGGCCACGTGGCGACGAAGCTCTCTCGGACTCAACCGGGCGAGGTCCACGTCGCCTACGCGAACCGAACCGCGCTGGGGCGCGTCGATGCCGGCGATCAGGCGCCCGAGCGTGGACTTGCCCGCCCCGGACGGCCCGACGATGGCCAAGCGCTCGCCTGGGCGAATCGTCAGGGAGACTCCGTGCAGGACGTCGTGTCCGGCCCGGTAGGCGTAGTGCGCGTCCTCAACGACGATCGTCTCGTCGTTCGCGGTGGTGGGGTCGGTGCCGGTGTCGGCACCGTCTTCGAGTCGCTCGTCGCGCACCCCGGCCACCCCGAAGAGCCGCGCCATCGACGTCTGGCCGATCTGCAGCTCGTCGAGCCAGGAGATGATGCGATCCAGAGGATCGTTGAGCTGTACGACGTAGAGGGTGACGGTGGTCGCCGCGCCGACGCTGATCAAGTGCTGCAGCGCCAGCCACCCGCTCCAGGCCAGGGTCGCCGCGACGGCGATGGCGAAGGCGCTCTCCACGGTCGGGAACCAGAGCAGGCGCATGAGCAGCGTGTACATCTCGGCGTAGAAGCTTTCGCGCACGTTGTCCTCGATTCGCGCGCTCTGGCGCGCTCCGAGACGGTGCGCGTCCACGGTGCGCGCACCCTCGGCGGTCTCGGCGACCGTGCCCGACAGCGACGCGTAGCTGACCCGTTCGCGCACGTAGCCGGGACGCGCGAAGCGCAGGTAGCGGCGAGTCGACACCACGAGCAGGGGAATCGAGACCAGGCTCGCGAGCGCGGCTCGCGGGCTCACGAGCACCATCGCCACCACCGTGATGAGCGCCTGGACCACGGCGACGAGCCACTCGGGCACCGCGAATCGAACGGTGCGCGAGAGCGCGTCGATGTCGTTCGTGGTGCGGCTGAGCAGGTCGCCCGTGCTCGTGCGCTCGACCTCCACGAGCGGCAGAGCGAGGACGCTGGCGAGGAACTCCTCGCGAAGTTGGGCGAAGACCTGCTCGCCGAGGACGTAACTGCGCCGTCGGGCGACAAAGGAGAGGCCGGCGTAGACGAGCGAAGCGCCCAGGAGGGCGGCGACGTGGCTCAGCACGAAGCGTGACGTCAGTTGGTGGGCCGTCGCGGCGTTGGTGATCTGTCCGATGATCCAGGCCGGGACCAGCGCCATTGCCGAGGCGAAGGCGTAGAAGCTGAGCATCGTCAGGCCGGCACGGCGATGTTGGCGCGCCAGGGCTATGGCGCGCGTGCGCACGGCGGCCCGATCGGCGACGGGCAACTGGCTCACGTGTCCTCCCTCAGCACGATCTGGCGATAGGGGCTCGACGTGGTGATCAGTTCCTCGTGCGAGCCCTCGTCGACGACGACGCCCTCTGACACGAGCAGGACTCGGTCCAGGCGCTCGAGCACCAACGGGCTCGTGGTGGCGATCAGCACGATTCGCTCGCCGCGCAGTTCGCCCAGGGAACGCGCGATTCGCCCCTCCGTGTGTGTGTCCACGGCCGAGGTCGGCTCCACCAGGATCAGCACGTCAGCACCACTCAGCAGCGTGCGCGCCAGGGAGAGTCGCTGGCGCTGGCCGCCGGAGAAGCTCCGGCCCCGCTCGTCGACGAGGGTGTCGAGGCCCTCGGCGAGGGCCTCCAGGACGTCCAGAGCGCTCGTGGCGGCCAGGACATCGAGGATCCGGTCGTCGGCGGCGTGCTCGTGCGGGGCGAGCTCGTCGCGAAGGGGCCCCGAGAAGAGTCGGGGTTCGACGTCGTGCACGATCACGTGGCGACGCACGTCTGCCAGGGCGTATCGATCGAGCTCGACGCCGTCGAGCGTCACCCCGGTGGCGCGGGCGTCGAAGCGACCGAGCCGATCGGCGAGGGCCGAGGCCTCGACCGGGGTCTCGGTGACCAGTCCCACCAGCTGGCCGCGCGTCAGACGTATCCCCGAGGACGCGTCCGCCAGCTCGTTGATCACGCCGGGCCAGGAGACTGGCTCGGTGGGGTCCTCGATGGCCGGCTCGATCTGGAGCAGGCGCACGACCTTGGTGGCTCCGACGTAGGCGCGTGTAGCCATGATCGAGTACTGGATCACCTCGCGAAGGGGCGTGGTCAGGAACGTCGCGTAGCCAAAGAAGGCCACCAGCTGGCCGGGGGCCAGTCGGCCCTGGGCCACCTCACGTGCTCCGAGGAACGTCACGAGCGTGGTGAGGATCGCCGGCAGCAGGAGCTGACCGGATTCCAGGGCCGCCTGCGGGCTCGCCGCGCGCACGCCCGCGGCGCGCACGCGCGCGCTCTGGGATCGGTAGTTGTCGAGGAAGACGTCCTCGCCGCCCACGCCGCGCAGGATGCGCAGGCCGGCGACGGTGTCGGTGCCCAGGGCCGCGAGACGTCCCGTCGCCTCGCGCTGGGCCGCCTGGGCGCGGTGCAGGGGTCGCATGAGCGGCGCGGTGGCCAGCGCCAGGACCGGCACGCCCACGAGCACGATGAGCCCGAGGGTTCCCGAGGAGCGCAGCAGGATGAGCGAGACGATCAGCCAGGAGATGATCGCGCCGATGAAGCGCGCGAGCGAGTCGTAGGCCATGCCGATTCGGGGGGCGTCGGCGCCGACGGAGTTGACGATGTCGCCGGGGTTGACCCGCTCGGTGATGGCGGTACCGGCGCGAGACAGGTGCCGGCCGATGACCTGGATGGTGCGATACGTCGCGCGCATCCAGTTGGTCACGGCCAGTTGGTGACGCAGACCGCCGCTGACGGCCTGAATCAGCCCGAGCAGCACGATCAGGCCCGACCACGTGAGCAGCTGCGAGAGGCTGTGGTCGGCGATGCCGTGGTCGATGGCGCCGCCGACGGCGGCCCACAGCAGGGCCTGGGAGAGCATCCACGCCGTCGCGCAGGCGGTAGCGGCGGCGATCGTGCCGCGCTGTTGACGGGCGATCCAGACCAGGAAACGCCAGGCCGAGCGCGCGTCGGGCGTGCCGGGTTCGGCCACCGGCAGCTCGCGATAGGGCAGGTGTGGCATCTCAGGGCTCTCGGTCGTGGGGCGGATCAAGTACGACAGGGGGATGGTGAGTCGGCCTGTAAGCGGGGTTCTGTCCACCTCCGAAGAGGTTGGGCGGCCATCCATCTGAGCGATCTACCTCGAAGCCGCCTCTCGCGAGGCCCGCGGGCCGCGGATGCTTCGTGTTTGATCTTGCTCCGAGTGGGGTTTACCGAGCCGCCACGGTCACCCGTGACGCTGGTGCGCTCTTACCGCACCCTTTCACCCTTACCTGTTCCCGGTTGCCCGGGCCATCGGCGGTCTGCTCTCTGTGGCACTGTCCTGCGCGTCGCCGCGACTCACGTTTCGCGAGCACCCTGCCCTGCGGAGCCCCGACTTTCCTCGCCGCTTGACGCGGCGCGGCCGCCCAGCCGGCTCACCATCCCCCTGCAGTTTCGCACATCGCCGCGAGCGGCTCAAATGACGATTTGGTGACACCCGCGCACTAGCCTCACCAGACGTGAGCCTCGGCGTCGAGAAGGAGTCCGTGCTCGAGGTCGGCGAGTTCTACCGGCTGCTGACCGAGCACCTGGAGTCCGCCTTCGGTCGGCGACACCCCGTCTGGGTGCGCGGAGAGATCGTCAAGGTCTACGAGAAGAATCATCTCTACATCGACGTGGCCGACGCCGCGGCGGGGCCCCAGGAGGCGCGCCGGGCCGTGCTCAACGCGCACTGCTGGGCCAGCCAGTGGGCCGGTTTGCGCCGAGGCCTCGCCGAGAGTGGAGTCAGCCTCCGTGCCGGTATGGTCATCTCCCTCTACGGCTACGTGGACGTCTACGCCCCGCAGGGACGCATCGGCTTCACCGTGACCGACATCGATGTCACCGCGCTGATGGGCGACGTGGCCCGGCGCCGCCAGGAGCTGATCGCGCGCCTGGCCGGTGAGGGTCTCCTCGAGGCCAACAAGGCCCTGGCCGCGCCGGCGGTGCCACTGCGCGTGGGTCTCGTGGCCAGTCCCCAGACGGAGGGCTTCAGTGACTTCACTGGCCAGCTGCTGCGCTCGGGATTCGCCTTCGACATTCGCCTCGTCACGACGCTGGTCCAGGGCGAGGCCGCTCCCGCACAGATCGTGCGAGCCCTCGAGGCCCTTGACGCCGAGGCCCTCGACGTCATTTGCCTCGTCCGCGGCGGCGGCTCCAAGGGTGATCTGGCGTGCTTTGACGATGAGAAGGTGGCCCGAGCGATCGCCGGCTCATCCACGCCCGTCTTCACGGGCATCGGTCACACGGGGGACGAGTCGGTGGCGGACCTCGTGGCCCACACGCGGGCCATCACTCCGACCAAGCTCGGCGAGGAGCTCGTGAGTCGTGTCGACGCCTGGCGCAGCGCGCGCGTCGTGTCGCCGGCGCGTCGCCTTGACCTGGCCGCCAGCGCGGTGCTCGACGAGGCCCAGAACTACCTCGCGGAGCGCCGTCGCACGATGATCCTGGCGGTGCGCGAGCGACTGCGGGCCGAGGCGCGTCACCTGGGTGCGACGCGTCAGCGACTGGACGTGGCGGCCCGACGGGTCCTGCAGGCGGCCACCACCTACCTGCTCGGGAGCCGCCAGCTGCTGGGCGCCTACGACCCGGCGCGTCGCCTGGCCCAGGGTTGGTCGATCGTGACCGACGCTCGCGGCAACGTGGTGAGTGCGGTGCACGACGTGATTCTCGGGGACGAGGTGTCGATCAGGGTGCTCGACGGTGTCATCGGCGCCGTCGTGCGAGAGAGAGGGGAAACGTGAGCACGGGAAGCTGGAACGAGGCCGCGAGCGAGTTGGACGCCATCGTGGCGTCCTTTGACGAGGGCGAAGTGTCGGTGGACGAGTTGTTCGCCAAGCTGGAGCGTGCGACCGCGATCATCGAGGACCTGGAGGGTCGGTTGCGATCCACGCAGGCCAAGGTTGAAGAGCTCGCCCCACGGCTGAGCCGAGTGATCGAAGACGCGTGAGCGATCGGGTCTACTTTCGCCAGTTCTTGAGCGGACGCGACTTCGCCGCCGGAGACGCGATGGCCACGGCGATGGTCAACTTCGCCTACGCGCTGGGAGATCGAGAGGCCGGCGAGGCGCTGCTCGTGGATCCGGCGCACGCACCAGTCGAGCTGCTCGAGCTCGTGGAGGCCGACGGCATGCGAGTGGTCGGCGCGCTGGGGACTCACTTCCATTTCGACCACGTCGGTGGCGAGTTCGCGGGCCAGCACGTCGAGGGGATCGTCGAGCTGCTCGCGGCACGTGACGTGCCGGTGCACGTCCAGGGCGCTGAAGTGTCCTGGGTGCGCGAGCGCACGGGGGTGGCGGCGTCGGCTCTCGTGGCCCACTCGCCGGGGGACCGTCTCAGTGTGGGCGAGCTGGAGGTGACCCTCGTGCACACGCCGGGCCACACGCCGGGCAGCCAGTGCCTGCTCTTCGAAGGCCGCCTGGTGAGCGGGGACACATTGTTCATCGAGGGTTGCGGACGCACGGACCTGGCCGGCTCGGATCCGGAGGAGATGTATCGCACGCTCAGCCAACGCCTGGTGGACGTGAGCGACGACACGATTCTCTACCCCGGGCACTTCTACGCCGCGGACGCGAGCGCTCCGATGTCCCGGGTACGGGCTGAGAACTGGGTTCTCGCCCCGCGCACCGCCGACGAGTGGTTGGCGATGTTCGCCCGATGAGCCTGGGCGGCTCGGACCACGTGATTGTCGTGGGCGCGGGCCTGGCCGGCTGGCGCCTCGTGGAGTCTCTGCGCCACGACGGGTACGACGGCGCACTGAGCCTCGTCGGCGACGAGCCCGAGGTCCCCTACGACCGACCCCCACTGTCCAAGCAGGTGCTCAGGGGCGCCTGGGACCTCGAGCAGACGGTACTGGGCACTGCGCAGCGCCTGGAGTCGGCTCGGGTGACACTGCGACTGGGAGTGCCCGCGCGACACCTGGACGTGGCCGCGACAACGCTGCACCTGGAGGACGGCACCACCATCGCGGGCACGCACGTGGCGATCGCCACCGGATCTCGCGCGAGGCGCCTGGACTTCAGTGCCGCGGAGCGCGTGCACGTGCTGCGCACCCGCGCCCACGCGGCTCGCTTGCTCGCCGAGCTCGACGCGCTGGGCCCGGGGCGCATCGCGGTGGTCATCGGTGGCGGGTTCATCGGCGCGGAGGTGGCGACCGCCCTCGCCTCGCGCGGGTTGCGCGTGATCGTTTTGGAGCGACTGCGCCGGCCCCTGTTGGGCCCCCTCGGGCCCGTGGTGGCCGAGTGGCTCGCCAACCTGGCGAGCGCGGCGGGAGTCGATCTGCGCGTCGAGCAGGAGGTCCTGGACGTTACCGAGGACGCCGGCGCGCTCGTGGTGCACCTGGGCGACGGTTCGAGCATCACGGCGGGACTGGTCGTGCTCGGCGCCGGATCCCAGGCCAACGTCGAGTGGCTCGCGACCTCGGGACTGAGCATCGACGACGGCGTGGTCGTGGATGACCGGCTCCAGGCCACGGAGCGTGTCGCGGCCATCGGCGACGTGGCGCGTTTTACGTGGCACGGACCGCTGGGCGCTCAGCTCGTGCGCATCGAGCACTGGCAGGTGGCCGCGGACCACGCGGCGGCGCTGTCGCGTGTGTGGGTGCGCGCGCAGGAGCCCGGCCCGCTGGTGCCCTATTTCTGGTCCGATCAGTACGGGACCAAGATCCAGATGCTGGGCCACCCTCAGGGTGACGACGACGTCGTGCGGGTCCTGGAGCGCGACGGGGGCGCCCGCTGGCTCGGCGTGTACAGCCGGCGCGGCATCGTCAGCGGGATCGTCGCCCTGGGTCTGCCCAGGGCGTTGACGCTGTCGCGCACCCTCATCGAGACGCCGACCTCGCTCGAGGTGGCCCTGCGCCACGCGCCGTGGAGCGCTTAGAACTGCACGTCGCTGAGCGAGGGAATCGTGCGGGCCGCCCGCTCGACGGCGTCGCTCCATCTGGCGCGCCACTCGAGGCGCTCATCGGGAGTTAGCCTCGGCTCCAGGCGCCGCACCGGTCGCCACAGGGCTTCGACGTCGCCGACGCTCAGGTGCCCTGCGCCGAGCAGCGCCATGAGACCGGCGCCGCGGGTGGTCGCCTCTCGCTCGGGCGAGACGGCGATCAGAAGGCCGGTGGCGTCGGCGAGGGCCTGCAGGAAGACCGCGTTGTCCGTCATGCCACCGTCGACGCGCACCTCGTCGATCGGTGAACCCGTCTCGGAGATAGCGGCGTCCACCAGGTCCGCTCCGCGTTGGGCCACGCCCTCGAGCACGGCGCGCACGAGGTGGGCCCGGCTGGAGCCACGGGTCAGTCCGAAGAAGGCGCTGCGGGCGCCGAAGTCCCAGCGCGGCGTGCCCAGTCCCGATTGGGCTGGCACGAAGGTCACACCCCCGGAGCTGTCGACGCTGGCGGCGAGCTCGCTGGTGGCCTCGACGCTGCGGGCCAGGCCAAGGCCGTGCACGGCCCAGTCCACCGCGGAGCCCGCGCTCAGGGCGATGCCCTCGAGGCCCCAGGTGATCTGGGCGGCGTCAGACCTGGCGACGATGGGAAAGCAGCCCGACTCGAAGCGAGTCATCGACCGGGGGGACCAGCTGCCACGTGGGGCGTTGAGCATCGCGCCGGTGCCGAAGGTCACCTTGGTCCCCTTGGTCAGACAGGACTGGCCGAAGAGCGACGCGGGCTGATCACCCACCAGGGCGGTGATGAGCGGTGCGCCCGGCAGAGCGCTGGCGCGCTCGATCGACCCGGCGGTGGGCACGATGCGCGGCAGAACTCCCTTGTCAATCTCGAGAACGTCGAGGATTGCGTCGTCCCACCGGGTGACGTCCACGCCCACCAGTCCCGTGATGGCCGCGTTGGAGTGGTCGCTGACGTGAGCCGACCCGCGTGTCAGGTGCCAGGCCACCCAGGTTTCGATGGTTGCAAAGCGCGCCTGGCCCAGCGGCTCGACGGCCGCGCGTAGCAGCCAGCGCAGCTTGGTCGCGGACTGGTTCGGGGCCAGTCGCACGCCGTCGGCCTGCAGAACGAGGCAGTCCAGGACGGTCCTCAGGTCTTGCCAGCTCAGTGCCGGGCCCACGGCGCGCCCGGTGACGGCGTCGAAGAGGACCGTGGTGGCCCGCTGGTTGGTCACGCCCACCACGTCGACGGGCCCGACGCGTTCGATCACCTGCGTGGCGACCTCGAGGGCGCTGCGGGCGATCTCGTCGGCGTCGAGCTCGACCTCGCCGGGGACCTGGGTGCGAACGCTCAGGCGACGCTGGCACAGCTCTCGCACCTCACCGGTCTCGTCGACGACGCCGGCACGCACCGAGGAGGAGCCGACGTCGATCGCCAGGGCCCTCACGATGAGCTCGCCAGCCCCAGCACACCCGGATTCAGCACGCCCTGGGGGTCGAGGGCCGCCTTGATGGCACTCAGCACGGTGAAGGAGGGCCCGAGCGTCGCCGCGAGGTAGGGGGCGCGAACCCGGCCGACGCCGTGGTGGTGGCTCAGGGCCCCCGAGCGCGCGGCCACGCCCATCGCCATGTCCCAGGCGTGTCGGTAGTACTCGCGGGGCTCCTCGGACACGCCGGCGAAGGTCACGTAGAGACAGGCGCCGTCGGTGTAGGCGTGCGACTGGTGCACCGAGGCCATGACGGTCCCCTCGAGGCCCCTCAGGCCGGCCAGGATCTCTTCGTGCAGCGTGCTGAGGGCTGACCAGGGCGCCGCCACCTCGATCGTGTCCACGACGACACCGCGTCCCCAGAGCTCGCCCAGGGCCGACACGTCGTTGCGGTGCGCGAGCCAGCGGGCCACGACTCCGACGTCGAGGGCCTCGAGACCCTCGGCCTCTTGCTCGAGCACGCTCATGCGAGCCCGGCACATGGCCTCGTCGCCCTCGTCGAGCACCACCAGCACGGCTCGCTCGTGGCCGAAGAGGCGCCGTGCCTCGATCTCGTCGTACAGGCGCAGCACGGCCGGCGCCGCGCCACGCTGAACGACGCGTCGACAAAGGTCGAGCCCGTCGCCGAAGCTCGACACGGCAAAGGCCCGGCGCTGCTCGAAGTTCGCCCGGGTTCGCGCCACGAGCGTCGCGCGCACGATGACGCCGAGGGTTCCCTCGCTGCCCACGAAGAGCGAGAGCAGGTCTGGTCCCAGGGCGGCGCGCGGGGCCCGGGCCCCGACGTCGATGATCCGCCCGTCGGTGAGCACCACCCGCAGCGCGCGCACGAGGTCGGCGGCGGTGCCGTAGCGGTTGGAGAACTGCCCGGCGCCCCGGCTGGCCACCCATCCACCGACCGTGGAGATCTCGAAGGATTGGGGGAAGTGTCCGACGGTGAGCCCGTGGGTCTCGAGGACGCTCTCGAGGTCCGGTCCGAAGACGCCCGCGTCGACCTCGACGAGCCCGGAGACCACATCGACGGGGCCGATGCGCGAGAGCCCGCCCGTGTCGAGGGCCACCGCACCCAGGGCGGGCTGAGCGCCGCCGACCACGCTGGAGCGTCCGCCCTGGGCGGTGACGGGAGTGGCGTGCGCTGCGCAGATGCGCAGCGCGCTCGCGACCTGGAGCTCGTCGCGTACGCGCACCACGGCGTCGGGCCAGCTCGGCACGCGTCCGGCGATCACGTCCAGCAGGGAGACCGGCCACCAGTCACGGCCGTGCTCGGCGCGGTCCGCCGCGTCGGTCGAGACGTCAAGGCCCGCCTGACGCAGAGCGTCGACGGTCTCGGGGTGCACGAGTGGCGGTGGGTCCTGGAACGCGGCCTCGGGGTAGTCACGAGACGCGCGAGGGCCGGCCACCTCCGCACCCTACAGAACGAGACCGGCGGCGGCGAACTCCTTGAGCACGAGTCCGCGGTAGGCGGCCACCTCGGCCTCGAGGTGCGCGTCGCTCCAGCCCAGGACCGGCGCGACGGCCTGGGCCACGCGTGAGGCGCCCGCGAGGCTGGCCCGCGCGTCAATGAGGTGCGCGCGCGTGCGGCGCGTCAGCAGGTCGATGAGCGAGTGGGTCATCTCTTCGCGAGCCGAGTAGACGAACTCGCCGAGCACGTAGTCCAGTCCCGTGATGGGCCGCTGGGCCAGGCTCTGGTCCTGCTCGATGAGGTCCAAGACGGCGCGGGCGTCGTCGCCGAAGCGTTGGTACAGGTGCGTCTCGAATTCACCGTGCGGGCGCCACGTGCTCACGCCGTGCAGGGAGAGGTCCTTGGTGCGCGTGGGACCCAGGTGGCCGACGTAGGGGCTCAAGGCGTCGACGGCGTCCTGGGCCATCTGGCGATAGGTCGTCCATTTTCCCCCGGTGACCTGGACGATGCCGGCTCCGAGGTCACTCACGCGGTGGCGTCGTGACAGGTCAGCGGTGCGCTCGGACAGGCGCTCACCCTGGCGAGGGCGCAGGAGCGGACGTAGGCCCGCCCAGACTCCGGTGACGTCATCCGGGGTCAGATCCGACGAGGTCGCCGTATTCACCGCCTTGAGCAGGTAGGCGACGTCCTGCGGCTCGCACTCGGGATCGTTGAGCTCGCCCTCGTAGGCCGTGTCGGTGGTCCCGATAAAGGTGTAGGGGCCGTCCTCGAAGGGAACGAGGAAGATCGAGCGTCGATCTCCCGGCACGCTCAGCACCGCCGCGACGTCCGCAGCGAGGCGCTCGCGTCGCACGCTCAGGTGCACCCCCTTGGCCGGCACGATGACGTGACCGTCGACGTGATCACCCAGGGCGAGGATCTGATCGGCCCACACGCCCGTGGCGTTCACCACGCAGCGCGTCTGGATCGACAGTGCCGCGCCACTGAGCTCGTCGCGGGCGCTGACGGCGCAGACCCGTCCGACGTGGTCGCGCGCGAAGCCCACGGCGCGCACGTAATTGGCGGCCCAGGCGCCACGTTCGACCGCGGAGCGGGCCAGGGTGAGCGCCACTCGGGCGTCGTCCCCCCTCGCGTCCATGTAGATGAAGGCACCCTGGAGGTAGTCGGGGCGCAGCTGCGGCAGGTGCGCGAGGGCCTCGTCGGCGCTGATGCGCCGATGCCGCTGACCGATCTTCCAGCCGCCGCTCAGGTCGTAGAGCCGCAGCGCCGAGGCGTAGCCGCGCATCAGGGCCCGGCCCGCCAGGGCGTTCGTGGCCATGAGGGGGATCAGGAAGGGCAGCGGTCGCACGAGGTACGGGGCGTTGTGGAGGAGTCGCTGTCGCTCGCGCAGGTTCTCGTACACCAGGCGGAACTCTCGCTGCTGCAGGTAGCGCAGCCCGCCGTGAACCATCTTGGATGACTTCGAGCTGGTGCCCGCCGCGAAGTCGCTGGCGTCGATGAGGGCCACGCTCAGTCCGCGCGTCGCGGCGTCCAGGGCCACACCCGCACCCGTCATGCCCGCGCCGAGAACCACGACGTCGAAGGTCTCCTCAACGAGAGCCTCCAGGGCACGGTCGCGCGCGAAGATCGGCACCCGTCCATGTTGGCATAGCCCTCGAGAGGGGCGTCCGCGCGGCAGTAACTTGCCAGGTATGGACTTTGAACTGACGGATGAACTTACGGCCCTGCGGGCGACGGTGCGTCGCGTGGCCCAGGAAAAGATCAAGCCCCGCGCACGCGAGATCGATCTGACGAGCGAGTACCCCCAGGACATCTTCGACGAGTTTCGTCGCGCCGACTTGCTCGGGCTCTGCATTCCCGAGGAGTACGGCGGCTCGGGCGCGGGCATCATGGGCCTGACGATCGCGATCGAGGAGGTCACCAAGTACTCGAACGTGCTCGGACTGATGTTGCTGCTCACCCGCCTGCCCACGGGGCCGATCATGATTGCGGGTACCGAGGAGCAGAAGCAGCGCTACCTGCCCGGCATTGCGAACGGGACTCAGCGCGCCTCCTTCTGCCTCTCCGAGCCCGGGGCCGGCTCGGACGTGGCCGGGATCCAGACTCGCGTCACGCCCGATCCCGACGTACCCGGTGGC
Source organism: Actinomycetes bacterium (assembly GCA_021782915.1). GTDB lineage: Bacteria > Actinomycetota > Acidimicrobiia > Acidimicrobiales > RAAP-2 > RAAP-2. The sequence goes on from JAJXUK010000008.1 coordinate 48,041, forward strand.
TTCATCCTCAACGGCACGAAGTCCTGGATCTCCGGCGGCATGCAGGCGGACTGGTTCACGGTCTTCGCCAAGACCGGCGACCCGGCCTCGCGTCATCACAGCGAAAACGAGGCCTTCATCGTGGACGCACAGACCCCGGGGGTCACTCGTCCGCGCGTGGATCACAAGATGGGCGTCAAGGGGATCGACACCGCGGAAATCCACTTCGACAACGTGCACCTGGGACCGGCCCAGGCCATTCCGGGTGGCTTCCAGCTGGCCATGCAGTCGCTGAACGCGATGCGCCCGATCGTGGCCGCTCGCGGGATCGGCCTGGCCGAGGGGGCACTCATGTACGCGACCGAGTACGTCAAGAGCCGACCCGCGTTCAATCGCACGATCTCTGAGTTCCAGGGGATTCAGTGGGAGATCGCCAAGTGCGCCACCGACATCGAGGCGGCGCGACTGCTGACCTATCGTGCCGCGTGGCTCGCGGACCAGGGCAAGTTCACCAAGGAGTTCGTCGCGTACCTGTCGATGTGCAAGTACTACGCCTCGGAAGTCGCCGTCAAGACCTCGGGCCTGGCCCTGCAGTTGCTGGGTGCGGCCGGCTACATGGAGGAGCACCCGACCGAGCTGTACTACCGCGACGCACGCCAGTTGACCATTGTCGAGGGCACGAGTCAGGTCCAGCTCGGGCTCATCGCGCGCGGCGTGCTCGGTCACGACCTCTGGTGGGACTAGTGGGCCAGGGCCCGCTGGCCGGCGTGCGCGTCATCGAGCTGGCCGGCCTGGGCGCGGCACCCTTCGCCGCGATGCTCCTGGCCGATCTGGGCGCGCACGTGTTGCGCCTCGAGCGTGGTGACCCGGACGCCGCGGCCACGGCGAACTGGGATCTGCTGGCGCGCTCGCGGCACTCCGTGGCCGTGGACTTGAAGTGCCCGGCGGGGCGCGACCTCGTCCTGGAGCTCTGCGAGCGCGCCGAGGTGCTCATCGAGGGATTCCGCCCTGGCGTGGCCGAGCGCCTCGGCGTGGGTCCCGAGGCGGTCGGCGCGCGAAACCCGCGCCTCGTCTACGGACGCATGACCGGCTGGGGCCAACGCGGTCCGCTGGCTGCGCGCGCGGGTCACGACATCAACTACATCGCGGTGTCCGGGGCCCTCTGGCCCGTGGGGCGAGCGGGTGCGGCCCCGGTCCCGCCACTCAACTACGTCGGCGACTTCGGGGGCGGGGCGCTCTATCTGGTGATGGGGGTGCTCGCGGGGCTCGTGCACGCCCGGCGCACGGGTGAGGGCCAGGTGGTCGACGCCGCGATGGTGGACGGCTCCGCGTCGCTGACCGCGATGACGCACGCACTCATGGCCGCGGGGTTCTGGCACGAGGAGCGCGGGGTCAACATCCTGGATACCGGGGCGCCGTTCTATGACGTCTACGAGACGAGTGACGGTGCCTACGTAGCGGTCGGGGCGATCGAAGCGCAGTTCTACGCGAACCTGCTCGAGGGTCTGGGCCTGGACGCGGCCGATCTGGCGCCCCAGATGGAGCGGGCCCAGTGGCCGGGCCTGCGGGAGAGATTCGCCGCGATCTTCCGGACCCGCACGCGTGATGAGTGGGTGGAGCGCTTCGAGGGCGTGGAAGCGTGCGTCTCACCCGTGCTCTCACCCAGCGAGGCGCCGGTGCACCCGTACAATCGCGAGCGAGGGGTTTTCTCCACGGCCGAGCGTGTCGAGCCCATGCCGGCGCCGCGATTCTCCGCAACGCCGAACCCCGCACCGCGCCCGGCGCAGCCCGCCGGCGCGGGAACGCGCGAGGGACTCATCAGTTGGGGCCTGGACGAGGCGCGTCTCGCCGAGCTTCGAGCGGCCGGCGCCTTTGGCTAGATGTTGACGACGGGGCAGGTCAACGTGCGGGTGATGCCCGGCACCTTCTGAATGGCGCCCACGATGAACTTGCCCAGGTCGTCCACGCTTTCGGCGCTGCAACGCACGATGACGTCGTAGGGCCCCGTCACCTCGAAAGACTCGATGACGCCGGGAACGGCGCGCGTCGCCTTGACCACGCTCTCGCTGGAGCCGATCTCTGACTGGATCAAGATGTAGGCCTGGACCGTCATGGAGAACCTTTCGCTGAAGTCCTCTCATTCTGCCCGACCAGTTCGCGCGTGCGCTACTCGTCGCGAAAGCGCTTGCCGATGTGCCACTGGTGGCACACCTCGCAGCGGTACGTGTTCAGCTCGACCCCGTTGAGCGTCCAGGCCAGATTGGCCGCACTGGCCGCCTCGGCCCGGGTGCGATATGCCGTCTTGGGCCGGCCCTCGCGGGTCACGTGAACGGCCCCGACGCGCCGCGGCGCGGACGACTCACGGCGGGCGCGCGGCATGGGCACATGGTACCGGGCCGCTAGGGTTCTGACGTGGTGAAGGGCCTCGAGCAGCCAGTCCAGGAGACGGTCGTCACGACCGAGGACGGGGACCACGAGCGCTTCACGCACATCGTGCTCGAGGGCTACACGCCCGAAGGCGGTGACTTCGTGGCGTTGGGCAACTCGGTCGTCGACGGGATGGTCAACGCGACGCCGGTGACGGCCCTGTGCGGCAAGGTGTGGGTGCCCGGACGCGATCCGCAGAAGTACCCGCTGTGCCCGACGTGTCGCGAGGTGGCCGAACGCCTCGGCTGGTCGCTGCCGAGCTGAACCTGGCTAGAGAGGCGCGAACATGTCCCGGGCCCTCTGCGTGCGACACCATCTCGAGGACCGTGCCGGGCTGATCGGCGACGCCTTCGAGGCCCGTGGCGTGACGGTGCAGACGGTGATGCTGGACGCCGGCTCACCGACGCCGAGCTTGAGCGGCAGCGACTACCTGATCATCCTGGGCTCCAAGCACGCCGTCTACGACGAGGCCGTCGAGGCCGCCTGGTTCGGCCGCGAGCTCGAGCTCCTCGGGCACGCCGAGGATCAGGGCGTGCCGGTGTTGGGCATCTGCTTCGGCGCCCAGGCGCTCTGCCGGCACTACGGCGGCGTCGTCGCTCCCGCGGCGCAGCCCGAGATCGGCTGGTACGAGATCGAGGTCAGCGCCGAGGTGGATCTGCCACGCGGGCCGTGGTTCGAGTACCACTACGACGCCTGCCAGCTGCCCGCGCGGGCCCGTGAATGGGCGCGCACCGCCCGAGCCGTCCAGGCCTTCTCGATCGGCTCGAACGTGGGCGTGCAGTTCCACCCGGAGATCGACGCGCGCCAGCTGGCTGACTGGTTCGCCGCGGGTGACGACGATCCGCGTGACTTCTTCATCGATCACGAGGCGCTGCTCGCCCAGACCGAGCGTGAGACCCCGGCGGCGAGACGACGGGCGCAGGCACTCGTGGACCTCTTCCTGGCTCACGCCGGTCACGGGCACTGACGAGGGCATCAGTACACTGGGCCCGTGAGCGTCCCGCGAGCGCACGAGACGCTGCGAATCGAGCGCGCGGCCACCGGCGGAGGTCTGGCCCACCTGAGTGACGGGCGTGTGGTCTTCGTGCGCCACGCACTCATCGGCGAGCTCGTGGAGGCTGACGTCCTGGAGATCACCTCGTCCTTCGCTCGTGCGGACGCGACGCGCGTGATCGAGTCGAGCCCCGAGCGCGTGGACCCGCCCTGCCCGTACGCGGGACCGGGCCGCTGTGGCGGCTGTGACCTGCAGCACGCCACCCCGGCGGCTCAGCAGCGCTGGAAGGCCGACCTGGTCGCCGAGCAGCTGCGTCGCATTGCCCACGTCGACTGGCACGTCGAGGTGCGCGACGCCGGACCGGTCAAGGGCTACCGGACTCGCCTGCGCTGCGGCGTGAACGAGCGGGGCTACCTGGGCCTGCGCGCGAGCCGCTCGCACGAGATGGTGCCGATAGGCTCCTGCTACATCGCTGACGAGCGATTCTCGGAGGCCTTCACCCACGAGTGGACCGGGGCAACGGAGGTGGAGCTGCGCGCCATTGGCAACTCCGAGCCCTTCGCGGTTCTGAGCCGTGGCGCCGAGACGCGCGTGGAGATTCGCACCCTCGGGGCTCGGCCGCTGAGCACCCCGGCGCCCTCACGCGTGGCGGTGGGCGCCAATACCTTTCAGGTGTCCGCCCAGTCATTCTGGCAGGCGCACCGCGCGGCGCCCGAGCTGCTGACGCGAGAAGTGCTGCGCATGGCCCAGGCCGAGGAGCGTGACTCGGTCGTGGATCTCTTCAGCGGCGTGGGACTCTTCAGCGTCCCCCTGGCCCAGCGCGTCGGGAGACGCGGGCGGGTCACCGCGGTGGAGGCCTCACCGCACGCGGTGCGTGACGCGCGGCTCAACGTTGAGGGCCTCGACGCGGTGCGCGTGCGTCAGCGCTCGGTCAGCGCGCGCTCGATGCCTGGCTCGGTCGCCCGCGGCGACATCGTCGTGCTGGACCCGCCACGGGGGGGCCTGGCTCGCGGGGCGGCCGCGGCCCTGGCCGCCTGCGGGCCCCGGCGCATCGTCTACGTCTCGTGTGACGCGGCCACCTTCGCTCGCGACTTGAGAGAGCTCTCAGGTGGCGGGTACGTCCTGAGCGACCTGGTCGCGTACGACTTCTTCCCCATGACCGAGCACGTGGAGCTGGTTGGGCTACTTGACACCGGGCCCTAGAGGGTGGACAGTGAGGGTGAGGGCGCAAGACCTCGCCCTCAGTGAGGGGAAGAGGATGCCGGTGAAGCTGGACCACCACCACCGAATGACGTTGCTCAAGATCTTCGGTCACCCGATGAATCACAACATCAAGTGGCGCGACGTCTTGTCGCTGCTGGAGCGCTTCGGCGAGGTGCACGAGACGCACCGTGGCAATTGGGCGGTCACGCTCGATGGCGAGACGGTGTCGCTGGGCTCAACGCGCGCGCGCGATCTCTCGGAGGACCAGGTGGTCAAGGTGCGAGGCTTCCTTCGCTCGGCGGGAGTCGATCCGAGAGGTCTCAGCGCGGCGTAGGCCCACTACCCTCTAGGGGCCGTGTCCCGACCCCTGCTGCTCGTGCCGCCCTCGGAGGCCAAGCGTACGGGTGGGTCTGTCGGCGCCGGACGGGATCTGTTCGCCGAGCACCTCGGCCCGCAGCGCGCCGAGGTGCGCCAGGCGCTGGGTGAGTTGCTGGGGACTCACGAGAGTGTGCTGGCGCGCGTCCTGGGCGTGCGCGGGGCGTTGCTCGAGCGCGCTCGGATCGCCACGGAGGAGCTCGTGAGCTCTCGAGCGCGGGTGCTGGCGGCGTGGCGCCGCTACGACGGGGTGGTCTGGGCGCATCTGGATCCCGCGTCGCTCACGCCCGGACAACGTCGCCGGATCCTGGTGCCGTCGGGGCTCTACGGACTGAATCGGGCCGACGACGCGATCGCGGACTACCGATTGAAGATGTCCGCGCCCCTGGGGGGCGGACGCCTCGCCAGTCACTGGCGTGAACCGGTCAGTCGGGCCCTCGCCGACTACGCGGGCGAGCGCGTCGTCTACGACCTGCTGACCCAGGAGCACCGTGCCGCACTTGAGCCGACGCTCCTGCTTCGAACACGCTTGGTCCGCGTGGACTTCGTGCGAGCGGATTCGGGGCGTGCGGTCGGCCACGACGCCAAGGCCGCCAAGGGGGTCTTCACCCGTCACCTCCTCGACGCGCGCGACGTGGCGGACTTCTCCTGGCGCAACTGGCGGGCCCAGCGCGAGGACGATCAGGTGAGCGTGGTCCTGCACGCCTAGTCTTCTGGCGTCACCGGCACCGCCGTCCTACCATGCGGATATGGCCGATTCGATCGTGATCGAGGAGAGGCTGGCCACGCGTGAGATCTCCGCGCTGCTCGCCGTGGGACTGATCGGCAGTTTGATCCGTCGGCGGCGCGAACGCGCCTCTCGGCTCGGGCGGGCCCTGGAGCGCTGCCGGCGCGGCGCGCGTCTGATGGGCGTGCCGCTCGTCGGGGCGCTGCTGTGGCTGTCGAGTTGCGTCGTCGTGCGCGTCGTCGAGGCGGATGACGGTCGTCGTCTGGAGGTGCTCTACGGGCCGAACGGTGTGATACGCCAGACGTTCTCCGCCTCGGAGATCCTCAGCGCCGACGTGGGCGACGCGCCGCTGTGGCGCTGGGGGGGACTGGGCTATCGCGGCAGCCTGCGCCTGTTCAAGCGCGCGGCGCTCGTGACGCGCCGCGGCGAGGCCCTGGTGCTCGAGCTCACGCGGGGCCGGCGCTTCGTGGTCACCGTGGACGAGCCCGGCGCGTTCGCCTCGGCGCTGAGCGACTAGCGCGTGGGTGGGCTGCGGCTGCGGCCGCTTCACTACGAGGATGAGGCCGTCGCTCGGGCCGCGCACGTCGAGCTCTCGGACGAGGACTTCCCGTTTCTACTCTTCTTCGAAGCCCAGGACCCGTGGGTGAGCTACGTCGACGCCTGGCGAGCGGGCGGGCTGGGCCACGCGGTTCCCCACGGGCCGGCCGTGCCCTCGACGTTCCTCATCGCGGTGGCGAACTCGGAGATCGTCGGGCGCGTCTCGGTGCGCTTTGCCCTCAACGAGTGGCTGGCGCACGAGGGAGGACACATTGGCTACGCGGTTCGACCACAGTTTCGCCGGCGCGGCTACGCCCGCCAGATGCTGGCCCAGGCGCTGGTCGTGGCGCGCGCCCACGACGTCGAGACGGTGCTCATGGTGTGTGACGAGGCGAATCCGGCCTCCGCGCGTGTCATCGAGGGTGCGGGAGGCGTCTTTGAGGGCCACGTGCGCGCACAGGACGGAGTGCTGCTGCGCCGCTACTGGATCCACTAGGACGCACGGGTCGCTGAGCAGACGGGGGGCGCGGTGAATCTGCGGGGGGAGTCGCCGCGCGACTCGGTGGCGGCCCTGGTGCGAGAGCGTGGGCTGGACGACGTGGTGGATGCTTGCCTCGCCCTGCTGGATGAGGGTGAGATCGACGCGGCGCTCCTCGTGGGCCTGGCCGGACGGCACGCTGAACTCGTGCTGGAGGGCGCTGAGGGTGGCGTCGAGGGCTACTGGGCCCGGGTCTGGGCGCTGCGCGCGCTGTTGTACGCGTGGCGCGAGGACGCGTGCAGCGCCGTCGTACGGGCCACCGCCGAGGACTCGTGGCGGATCCGGGAGATGGCCCTCAAGGTGATCCGGGCTCGGCGCCTGCGCGGTGCCGAGGATGTCGTCGCGGCGTGTCTGAATGATCCCGTGGCGCGCGTGGGCGCGGCGGCGAGACGAGCCCTGCGCGCCCTCGGGCGAGAGACGATCTGATCAGGGGCGCGACGCCACCATCGGATCGAGCCGGGAGACCGGCTCACGCAGGGCGCGCAGGGTCGGCAGGCTGGACGCCGTTGCGAGGGCGAGGATCAGGAACGCCAGGTGCGGACGGGTCGCGATGAGTCCGGTCACCGAGGCCATCACGAGGCCCCCGAGGTTCCCGGCGAGCCAGATCAAACCGGACGCCGTGGACTCCGAGTCGGGCGCGGCTCGCTCGGTCAGCTCGAGCACGACTGGCAAGACCGATAGCGCGAGGAATCCCACGACGAGCAGGCTGATGAGCGCGCTGAGGGTCCCGGGGGCGATCGCCAGAACCAGGCACGCGAGTGAGGTGGCGATCGCGGCCACCGTGGCCAGGCGGACCTCGCGGTGCCGGCGCGCGGCCAAGACCGGCAGCACGCTCGAGCCCACGACGCCGGCCAGCACCATCGCGATCAGGATGCCACCAGCGGCGTTGGCCGAGACGCCCGCGGGCTTGAGCAGGTCCTGTGCCCAGGTGGTCAGAGAGATGAAGACGCCGAAGGGTAGGGCGATGAAGGCGCACAGCAGTCGCATGAGGGGCCGGCGCCAGGCCGCGGCGAAGGCTCCCAGACCCAGTGAGGGCGCCGACGGGGGGAAGGGGGCGTCTCGAAGTAGGGCGAGCGCCAGGCCCGCGCCCGCGAGGACCGCGAGCATGGCTTGCACTCTGACGAGTGCGGGCATCTGGGAGGGCGTCGAGAAGATCACACCGAGCAGGAACGCCATGACCATGCCGGCGAAGATGGACGCGGACGCCAGGGCGATGCCGGCGGGCCGGCTGCGTTCGGGCAGGTACTGGGCGACGAGTGCCGTGACGGAGTTCAGCACGAGCGGCTGGGCGACGGCGGCCACGGCGGCGCCGAGCAGCAGCGCCGAGTAGGAGCCCTCGAGGCGGATCAGCGCACCGGTGGCCGTGAGCAGGGCGCCGATGACGAGCCATCGGCGCAGGTGCCGGTCGAGCAGGAGCCCGGCCGGGATGGCCAGGAGCACGTAGATGAAGACGAACGGCTGAGCCAGCCAGCCGATGGCCGAGCTCGAGACGTGGAAGTGCCGGGCCGCCGGCGTGGTGACCGCGGCGAAGGTCAGCCAGACCATCTGGGTCACCGCGCCCACGCCCGCGAAGGCCACCACGACGCCCCACCCTCGCTTCGCACTCTGCACGCGACCTCCTCGGCACGCTCGGTGGCCGCCCCGAAGTTAGTCCGCTTCGAGCGCCGCGTTCGCTACGGCTGCACGAGCGCGGCGGGACTCAACTGGGCGACGTCGCTCAGGCCGGTGAGGCCCAGGGTGACGCGCAGTTCCTCGCGCATGACCGCCAGGGTGTGGCCCACGGCCCGCTCGCCCCCAGCGGCCACGGCGTAGGCCCACGGGCGACCGATGAGACACGCCCTGGCGCCCAGGGCCAGGGCCTTGGCCACGTCCAGGCCGCTGCGCACTCCACCATCCATCAGAACCTGGGCGCGCCCCTGCACCGCCTCGACGACCCGGGGCAGGGCTCGGATACCCGAGAGCACGCCGTCGAGCTGGCGCCCGCCGTGATTGGACACGATGACGGCGTCGGCGCCCGCGTTCACCGCGGCTGACGCGTCCTCGTGGTCCAGGATCCCCTTGAGCGCGATGCGCCCGGGCCAGTGCGCGCGCACCCACTCCAGGTCGTCCCAGGTCACCGACGGGTCGAACTGGCCGGCAACCCAGTGCTGGAAGTCTGCGGGCACCGTGGCCTCGGGCAGGGCCGCCGTGAGGTTGCCGAAGCTCAGGGGCCGACCACCCAGGGCCACGTCGCGCACCCAGTGCGCGTGACGCGCCAGGTCCCAGCCGCGACGGGCGCGACCCCAGAGGCCGATGGGCGCACCGATGCCGTTGCGCGCGTCCCGGTAGCGCTGGCCGACGACCGCCAGATCCACGGTCAGCACCAGCGTGCGAGAGCCCAGCGACCAGGCCCGAGCCATGAGGTCCTCGGCGTACGAGCGGTCCTTCATCACGTAGAGCTGGAACCACGGAGCTCGCGACACGGCCCCCGCGACCTCCTCGAGACTGCAGATGGACAGGGTCGACTCGACGAAGACCACGCCCGCCTCGGTGGCCGCGCGCGCCGCCTGGACTTCGGCTCGTCGAGCGAACATGCCGGCAAAGCCCACCGGCGCGAGGATGATCGGCATGGAGAGTTCCTCGTCCAGCACGGTGGTGCTGAGCGAGCGCACCGAGACGTCGCGCAGGACTCGTTGGCGAAAGGCCAGGGCCTCCAGGTCCGCGCGATTGGCCCGCAGCGTCACCTCATCGAAGGCGCCGCCATCGATGTAGTCGAAGAGCTGGCGCGGTAGGCGCCGTCGCGCCAGCTCACGGTAGTCGCCGACCGAAGCGGGGGCAAGACCGAGGCTGTCGTCGCGACGGGGTGTCATGGGTCCAGTATGGTCCCGATGCCTCAGGTGAGCCGGAGCCGAGAGAGGACCTCCCCGGCGCTCTCGGCCAGGACGACGGCGCCCGCCGCGCTCAACTCCTCGCGTGAGCCGTAGCCCCACAGCGCGCCCACGGAGAGCAGGCCAAGCTCACGCGCCGCCACGACGTCGTAACGCCGGTCACCCACCATCCAGACCTCCGGCGCCGGTGGGACCCCTACCTCGTCCAGGACCAGGCGGGCGATGTCGGCTTTATTTCGGCGCGACTCGCGCGTGTCGCCGCGCACCGAAGTGAAGTAGGGCGCCAGGCCGAGGCGTTCGAGTATCTGGCGCGCGTAGGGCTCGAACTTGGAGGTGGCCACGCCCAGGGCTAGGCCCCGCTGGCTCGCCTCGTCGAGCAGCTCCTGCACTCCCGGGTAGGTCGTGCACTCAGACACGCCGAGGATCGCGTAGTGGCCTCGGTACGTGTCCACGACGGCCTCGAGTTCGTGCCCGGCGAAGCCCAGGCTCTCGAAGGTCTCGGCCAGCGGTGGGCCTATCAGATCATCCGGTAGCTCGCGCTCGGGATCTCGGCCCCACTCGATGAGCGTGGCGGCAAGGCAGTGACGGATGCCCGGGGCACTGTCGATCAGCGTGCCGTCGAGGTCGAAGACGATCGCGGGGGGCGTGCGCACCGCTCCACGCTAGGCCCGTGGCTAGCGTGAGCGCATGGCCTACGTGGACGATGTGAGTCCCGCGCCGGTGCCGCCCGCAGACCTGCTGGGTCTGCTCGGCGTCTGGCGCGAGGGCCTGTCACTGTCGCGACGACTGGTGCAGCGCTGGCCCGAGGGGGCGCCGGCGGGCCCCTACGACGTCATCGCACTCGGCAAGGCGGCGCCGGCGATGGTCGAGGCACTGGGTGAGGTGGGCGTTGGCGTTCGTCGCCAGATCGTCATCACGACGGCTGAGGCCCGTCGGGCCGACTCGCAGGACATCGTCGGCGACCACCCGGTGCCGGGCGCGGCGAGTGAGGCCGCGGCGCGCGCGCTCGACGAGTTCCTCCGCGAGGGTGAGGCGGCGGTGCCGACCCTGGTGCTCCTCTCGGGCGGTGCGTCCGCGCTCGTGGTCGATGTCGTGGACCCTGTCAGCCTGTCGGACCTGCACGAGCTCTGGGACGCGGCGCTGCGGACCGGAGTGGACATCACCACTCTCAACCGACTGCGCGCGAGTGCGTCGAATCTCGGGGGCGGGATGCTCGCGCGTCGGGTGCGATCAGCCGACAGCGTGGTGGCGGTGATGGTGGACAACCCGGTCTCCGGACCTCGTTGGGTGGCGTCTGGTCCCTTCACTGACTTCGCACCGAGTCGCGCCGAGTTGGATGGCCTTTTTGAGGCGGTCGCGCTGAGCCCGCGGGCGCGAGGAGTCTTCCGTCGCGCGGCGGCTCAGCGCGCGCAGCGTCTGCGATCTCAGGAGCCCACGCGTACCCGTCTGATCACGCTGGCCGAGCCGGCTGACGTGTTGCACTCGGTGCGTGACGAGGCGATCCGGCTCGGCTACGCGGTCCACGACCTGGGTGCGGGGCTCGTGGAGAACGTCGAGGTGTTCGCGGGCCGAGTGGGGGCGCTGCTGGCCAGCGCCTCCGGGCCGACGGTGGTGCTGGGTGTGGGCGAGCTCGCCGTGCGCGTGAGCGGGCCCGGCCAGGGAGGTCGATGCCAGGAGTTCGCCCTGCGTTGTGCGGCCTGGCTGGACGAGGCGTCCTTGAGGAGCGCCGTCGTGGGAGCCGTGGCGACGGACGGGCGCGATCACGTCAGTGGCGTCGCCGGGGCCTGGGTCAGCGCCAGCATCGCGGGCGAGGCTCGTGAGGCGGGGCTCTCGTTGGTGGACTACCTCGCGCGCAGCGACAGCGGCACGCTGCTCGCGCGCCTGGGTCGGCACTTCGCCGGCTCGCTCACCGGGTGGAACCTGTGTGACCTCTACCTCGGCCTGGTGCACCCGCGCGACTGAGACCGCCGATACGCTGCTCGCGTCGAGACGGAGGTGGCCAAGTGCCCGGGGAGTTGCCCAGCGAGCGAGGGAACGTCGGATTTATTGGTCTGGGAGCGATGGGCCGGCCCATGGCGGCCAACCTGGCGCGTGCGGGCTTTTCACTGTTCGTGTGGCGTCGACACCGGTCCGCGCAGCACGAGCTCGACGACCTGGGCGTCGTAGAGTCTGACTCTCTGAGCGCACTGGGCGCGTCGTGCTCCACGGTGGTGCTCTGTGTGACCGACGGGCCCGACGTTGAGCAGGTTCTCTTCGCCGACAACGGCCTCGCCGCGTCCCTGGGCGCAGGCTCCTTGGTGATCGACTGCTCGACGATCAGCCCGCGTGTTGCCGAGTCCGTGGCGCAGCGCCTGTCCCAGCGTGGCGTGCGTTTCATCGACGCCCCGGTCACCGGCGGCACCGAGGGTGCCGCGCGCGCGACGCTCAGCATTCTCGTCGGGGGCGAGCCGGCCGCGGTCGCCGACGCGTGGGATGTGCTGAGTGCGATGGGCTCGATGATCACCCATCTCGGTCCCGTCGGCTCCGGTCAGCGGGCCAAGGCCGTGAATCAGGTCATTCTCGCGGGCACCTACCTCGCCGTGGCTGAGGGCGTGGTGCTGGCCTTGCGCGCGGGCCTGGATGCGCGTGCGGTCGTGGCCGCCCTCGGCTCCGGCGCGGCCGGCTCGTGGGTGCTGGCGAATCGGGCCGAGCGGATGATCGACGACCGCTACCCGCTGGGCTTCAAGCTCTCGCTGCATCGCAAGGACTTGGGCATCGCTCTGGAGATGGCCGGGGCCGCGGGAGCGTCGCTGCCGGTGGCCGCCATCGCGGCCGCGTTCGAGGACGGTCTGCTGGCCCAGGGCTTCGGCGATGACGACAACGCCGCTCTGGCGCGCGCGATCCGGCGTCTGTCCGGACTCTAGAGCGCCTTGGTGACGGGCGCCTTCGGGTGCTCACCGGTGCCGCGCTCCTTCCACACGTCGCGCCAGCGCACGCGCGTGCCCGTGCGAAGGATTGCACGTTCGTACACCTTGGCCGCTAGTCGTGCCAGGGCCACGGTGCTGGCGAGATCAACCACCACGCCCAGGAGGAACTCCCACCACGACACGGCGTGGCGGCCAACGAGGGCGGGCATCAGGAACGGGGCGGTGGGCGGCAGGTAGGCGAGGACCTTGGTCAGCAGTGAGATACTCGTCGCGCTGGTCTGCACGAGGGCGTACACGTAGCCGAAGATGATCGGAAGGCTCAGTGGAAAGGCGACCGCCTGGGCCTGATCCTGGCGTTCGACCATGGCCCCGGCGGCGGCGAATACCCAGGAGTAGAAGAAGTAGCCCAGCGCGAGCCAGAGCACCGAGGACGCCATGATCGCCGGCGAGGCGCCATGGAGGACAGATGAGCCCGTCAACTCTCCCACGAGGAGGGCCACCGCGATGATGGCGCCGGCCTGGGCCAGCGTGACGGCTCCGATGCCGAGCACCTTGCCCGAGATCAGCTGCAGTGGTCGCACGCTGGACAGCAGAACCTCGATGACGCGACTCGTCTTCTCCTCCATGACGCCCATGAGTATCCAGCCCATGTACTGCTGGAGCATCACGAAGGTCACGATGATCCCGAGGATCGACGTCGCATTTCGCGGGGACGGGCTCGGCCCGTGTCCCGTCGACGCGATGGGCAGGGCACGATAGCCGTAGAGGGTCGAGATCTGCTGATTGTTGAGGCCGGCCTGGGCCATGGCGCGGGCGATGCCGAGCTGGGCGGCCAGGCTGCGCGCAAACTGGGCCAGGCTCGACGTGTCCGTCGGGCCCGGTGCAGCAAGCATCTCCAGGCGCTGGTCGTCGATGACTGCGAGGTCAAGGCTCTTGTGTTGCAGGGCCCGCTCGGCCGCGGCGAGGCTCGGCTCGCTGCTCACGTGCGCCGTGGTGCCGACACTCTGGGCCGCGCGCTGAACGGTGCCCGCCAAACTGGCCGGGGCGACGCCCACGACGCCCACCGTGATGCTGGTGGTGCGACCCCGGTTGTGGGCCGGGATGATGATGGCCGCGGCGACGACGAGCAGGATGAGGGCGCTGGTGACCAGCAGGGCGCGGCTGCGCACGCGCTCGCGTATCTCACGCCGGGCGATCAGGCAAATCACCGAGGTTCGGTCCGGCCGACGTCGGTCCCCGGGCTCGGCGCGGCGAGTCCGAGCCGAGCGCTGCGCACGAGCGCGTCGACTCAGGCGACGCACCACGCTCAGAAGCCCGGCGAGGAGCACGACGAGCAGCCAGCGCAGTTTCATCGCACGGCCTCGCGGAAGACCTCCGACAGGCGTCGTCGCTGGTAGCTGAACTCGGTGACTCGTCCCGCGCGGCGCGCGGCGTCGAGCACGACGTTGGTGTCCACATCGGGCTCCAGCACCAGGCGCACCTGGCCGGCGCCGACCTCGGAGATTCTGACGCCGGCCAGCTCGCGCGCCCATCGAGCGTCGCGATCGTCCTCCACGCGCACCACCAGGCGCCGGGGCCCGCTGGTGGCCAGGTCGTCGACGCGTCCGGTGACCACGAGGGCTCCGTGGTCGATGATGACGACCGACTCGCACAAGTCCTCAACCTGATCGAGCTGGTGGCTCGAGAGCAGGACGCCGCATCCCTCTCGCGCGCGCTCCACGAGGATCGCGCCGATCTCGTCGGTGGCGGTGGGATCCAGTCCGGCCAGTGGCTCGTCGAGGACGAGCATCTCGGGCTCGTGCACGAGCGCGCCCGCGAGCTGGACGCGCTGCTGGTTGCCGTGGGACAGGTCGGCCACTTTGGACTGCGCGCGCTCGGCGACACCGAGGCGCTCCAGCCAGCTCGCCGTGGCCGCTCGGGCGTCGCGCTCGCTGAGCCCGTGGAGGCGGCCGAGGTACTCAATCTGCTCTCCGACACGCATCGTGGGGTAGAGGCCCCTCTCTTCTGGCATGTAGCCGAACCGGCGCCGCACGCCTTCGTGCACTGGTTCGTCGTTCCACGTCACCGTTCCGGCATTGAGCTCGGTCAGCCCGAAGATCGCGCGCATCGTCGTCGTCTTGCCGGCGCCGTTGGGTCCGAGGAATCCGGTCACGTGACCCGCCGGGACGTCAAAGGAGAGCTCCCGAAGCGCCTGCACGTCGCCGAAGCGACGACTCAGGCCCCGCATGGAGAGGACGCCGGGCACTTTCGTGACGCTAGTGCCTTCATCGACTCGCGGTGGGTGCGAAGTCAGGGCCCGCGTCGCGTGAGTCGGAGTCGACCCTGGGCAATCGCCGCCCCCAGGAGGACCACCGCGCCGCCGAGTGGCTGATTCCACAGAACCGCCTCGTGCAGGATGCTCACGCCCACGATGACGGCCACGACCGGGGTCAGGTACGTGACCGTGCTGGCCACGGCCGCGCCGGCGCGTTCAATGACCCGATAGTTCCACAGAAACGCCAGGCCCGATCCGAGGGCCCCGAGGGCCAGCATCGAGAGAATCTGGTTCGGCCGAGGAGCCGCGCTATGCCAACCGTGCACGATGAAGGCGGGCGCGAGGCACAGCGCCGCGAAGCTCAGCTGTACTGGCACGGCTCCGAGCGCGTCGAGCCCGCGCGGCGTGAGGTATCGGCGGGTGTAGGGGAAGCTGACTCCGTAGAGGGTGACAGCGAGCACGAGGCTGGCTACCGCCCACCACGGACTGCGACCAAAGCCCCTCCAGGCCCCCAGCACCAGCACGATGCCCACCAGACCCACGACGAGGCCCATCACCTGGTGGCGGCGGATTGGCTCGTCGCGAAACACGACGGCGATGAAGAAGAGCGAGGTCAACGGCGTCATGCCGTTGATGATCCCGGCGAGAACGGTCGTCGCGTGGGTCTCGGCGAGAGCAAAGAGCACACTGGGCACCGAGTTGATGAGCAGGGAGACCACGGCCAGGTGGGCCAGCACGACGGGCTCGCGCGGCAGACGCTGACCACGGGCACGGGCCACGCCGAGCAGCGTGAGGGCCCCGAGAGCGTTGCGCACGAAGGCCACGCCCGTGGGCGTCAAGAAGCCCAGACCCTCCTTGATGAAGAGGAACGAGCAGCCCCACACGACGCCGATCCCGGCGTACATCCAGAGCCAGGAGCGTGGGCGTGGCATCGACCGAGTCTAGGGAGCGAACTCGAGTCTCATCTGCGAAGATGGTCACGTGAGCGTGCCTAGCTACTCGCCCGAGGTGGCCCTCGAGCACTTGCGAGCCACCCCGCGGCGCCTCAGCGAGATGTCGCGGGGCTGGTCCGACCATCGCCTGGCCCAGCGACCCGGTAGGGACGAGTGGTCCGCCGTGGAGGTCTTGGCTCACCTGCGAGCGTGCGTCGAGATCTGGGGTGGCAATATCGAGGCCCTTGTGGAGGGCGAGCACGCGCGCCTGCGCACGACTGATCCTCGCGACTGGCTCGAGGGCGTTGACCTTGTGTCGCAAGGATTCGCCTCGTCGCTGCGATCGTTTCGTCGCCAGCGCGCTCGTCTGCTCCTGCAGCTCGAGGGGCTCTCGCTGACGGACTGGACGGCCACAGTCACCGTCCTGACGTGGGGGCAGCGGTACCCGCGATCGGTGCTCTACTACGCTGATCGCCTCGCGCGCCACGAGCGGAGCCACCTGCGCCAGATAGAGCGTCTCACGATCGGCTCGTCGGGGCCCGCGTAGGTGCGGGCGCGCCGGGCCAGTGGCCCGGCCGGTCAGAGCGCAGCAGCATGTCGGTCATGTCGCGCTGCAGGTGCTCCTGGCGCCACTGGAGCAGTTCCCGCGCGCTTCCGAAGGCGCGTTCCGTGTCCGAGACCTCGGTGCGCCACGACGGGTCCGCTGCCGTGTCGTAGCAGCGATATGAGCCATCACCGAACTGCACGTAGGCGGTGGAGCCGTCGAAGGAGACCGCGAGGTTGTCGCGAGAGAGGCGACGGTCGTACGGCCACTGGGGCGTGCGCGCGCCGATGAACCACGAGCGATAGTCCCACTCGTAGTGCACCGCACGGCGCCACTCGCGAGCGGTGCCATCGAAGAGCTCCTGCAGGGTGCGCCCGTCGCACTGGCGGGGCGCCTCCAGACCCAGGGCGAGGGCCAGGCTCGGCATGAGATCGACGTTCTCGGTGAAGCGGTCGATCACGAGGCCCCCAGGTCGGCGGGGATCGCGCCAGAGTCCGAGGACGTGGTAGCTCTGTGGGAAGTAGCCCAGCTTCTCGATGAGGCCGTGATCGCCCAACTGATCGCCATGGTCGCTGGTGATTATTACCAACGTGTCATCCCATTGACCGCTCGTGACGAGGGCGTCGACCACGCGAGCGAGACTGGCGTCGACTTCGTCGATCATTCCGTAGTACTGGGCTCGCAGGTGTCGAATCTCCGCCTCGGTCGGTGGGGCACTGGCCTGAGGGTGAGCCAGGAACGCGTCGTGCAGCGGGTGGCGCCGGTCGGCGGGTGCCGGCGGGATCGGCAGGTCGACATCGGCTGGATCGACGCGGCGGCTGAACTCACCCGCCGCGGCGTACGGTGGGTGGGGACGCAGGTAGCTCAGGTGGGCGAACCACGGGGCGTCCTGGCGGGCATGCCAGGCCAGGAAGCGGTCCGTGAGGAAGTTGGTCAGGGAGAACTCCGCGGGCCGATCTGGTTCGCCGCGCAGGGCGGCAGCCCAGCCGTAGGGCACGTCGAAGCCGAGACCGCGCAGCCACTCGACCCACGGTGCCTGGCTCTCGGGCAGGTGGAGGCCCAACTCGAAGCCAGGCAGAACACCGTCGTAGTCGTCGAGGCGAGGATCGTAGGGTCCCGTGGCTGACTGCGGGTCCAGGCCCTGGTCGGTGTAGCCGAAGAGAACAGGTGTGTAGCCAGCGCGTCGCGCCACCCGGGCGATGTTGTCGAAACGCTCGGCCAAAGGGGTGCCGTTGGCGACCACGCGGTTGTTCATCTGGTAGGTGCCGGTGTAGATCGCGGCTCGACCTGGGGAACACGGAGCAGCCTGTGAGAAGTGGCGGGCGAGACGGATGCCGTCACGCGCGATTCGGTCGAGTGTCGGAGTGTGAACGTGTCGGGAGCCGGCCGCGCCGAGCGAGTCGGCACGGAACTGATCCAGGGTCACGAAGAGGACGTTCATGGTCTCAGCTTCCTCTCGCGCGCCTCGTGCGGCCGTGACTCGGCACACGGTTGCGCGGACGCGTGATCACTCAGCTCGCGCTGGCGCACGTCTGACCAGCCCGCAGCACGTGGGCTCCCGTGCACCAGGTCAACGGGAGGCGGGCGGTGATGCCCCCGTTGGCCGCTCGCGCGGTGATGACCCCGACTCGTACGGGCACTGACTTCGCGCCGCCGGGCCCGAGGGGCCAGTGAGCCAGTGCGAGGCGAAGCACCTCGAATCCCTGAGCCAGGGCGGTCACGGTGGAGCGATTCGTCCCCGCTTGCGCCACGACGGATGCCGTCGAGGCCGAATGGTGCACCAGAATCAAGAGGGCCTGCGCCGGTGAGCCGTCCGCGACCGTGACGAGCACGCTGAGCGCGGGGCTGAGCAGTCCGGACGCGATCGCCGCGGAGCTGACGCTGTCCCCGTCGACGCACGCCAGCCACCCGCTGGGGCTGTGTATGGCGGCGATGGCCGACGTGGAGCCGACACCCACGGCGGCGAAGTCCAGTGCGCCACTGTTGTACGGATTGTCGATGGCGAGGTTCAAAGAACAGGACGAGATGGCGTTGTTCACGGACACGCTCGAGCTGCGCCGCAGGTACCAGAACATCGATCCGGCGACGAGGACACCGAGGACGAGCAGCCACACGAGCATGCCAACGAGTGAGAAACCCGATTCCACCTTGGTCCGGTTACGCACGCCCCCCATCCTTCGCCTGGCCCTTCAGTCTGCAGTCTTGCATCAGGGACGAGTCGGCACACTGACACCGGTGTCGCTCGAGATGCTCCAGGGCCATCGCCGCGCTGGGAGCATCTCAGGCTCGTTCGATTCTGTCTGCTAGACCCACGATGAGTGTCACGGGATCGTTCGCTCTTCGCCGTCACGGCCGGCCTGGCCTGGGCGGGTATCCTCATGCGCCTGGGGCATGACTGGTGGTCACACCCGGTCGGGGTGGGTCTCGGGCACGGACTCTTCGGCCCCTATCGCGAAGGAGTCCTCGGCTCGCTGCAGGTGACTCTGGACAACCTGAGTTACTTCACGTACTGGAGCAACTTCATCGTCGCCGTCGTGATGACTGTGCTGGCGGTCGCTCCGTCTTTCGAGCGAGCCTGGTTTCGCACCGCGCGCAACGCCGCGGCTTTGATGATCTTGTTGACCGGGGTGCTGTACGTGACGCTGATCGCTCCCACCGACGTCGTTAGGGGCACGGTCAACGTCGTCATCAACTACGACGTGCACTACGTGGTCCCGGTGCTCGCGACGCTCGTGTGGCTCATCGCCGGCCCGCGGGGATGGTTCACGTGGGCCGAGAGCCTGAGGATCTACGCCGTTCCCCTTCTCTACCTCGCTTACACCCTGAGTCGCGGGGCGCTAGCCCACGTGTACCCGTACGACTTCTTTGACGTCACTCGCTACGGGTACGGGAGCGTCCTCGTCACCATGGCCGTCATCATGGCTGCTTCGTACGGAGTCGTCGTGCTCTTCGTCCTGACGGACCGCGGATTGCTTCGCTGGCATCGCGGACCCTGAGGCGTTGGCCCGCGCGCGGCGCAGGTCTCTCGGGCACCGTGAGCGCGGTGGGGCGGCGCCGATTCTTCGTGGACGTCATGCGGTGGCCCTCTGACGGCGAATGGGGCCGTGAGCGGGCGGTGGGCGCCGCTGCGGAGACGTGGCGACGGCGTACTGCCTCGTGTGGGCGCGTGCGCCTGCAGCGGACTCGGCCCGGCGGGCCGAGCCCGCCGGAAGACGTTGGAACACGCCCAGTCCGACCTGCTTGCTCGCCTGGGTGACGCGACTCGGGCCCGAGCGCGAAGAGAACCTGTCATCCTGTACGTGATGAGCGACGTGAGTCTCACCGACGCGAACCCGTTGACGTTCTCCGCACGCGTGAGCTGAGCGCCGCGCGACGGGGACGGGCACCCGGATGGGCAGCGGAGAGGTCCGTTGACACCGCGAACGGCCGGCTCGTATCGATCTGGGCCCGGAGCGGGATTCTCATCCTCGGACTGGTCAGTGCATTGCCGGTGGACTTGAGGGCTCTTGTTCGCGTCCAGTCGTTCTGGGCGAGCGACTCTCGAATTTGGCGACGAACGCTGCCGGGAAGTTCGAGAAAGGACCGGGCGGACCTCGCACCGGACCTACCGCTGTGGATGGAGTGTCTCGCCGCGCGCAAGCATCGCCACGAACTGTTCGATCCGACGTCGACGGGTCTCGGCACGCTTGGCAGTGCTCACCCGGTAGAGGACGGAATAGCGATTGGCACCACTCAAGCGTTCGAACATCATCTTCGCCGCTGGATTCGCTGTCAGCGCGGCCGCAAGCTCTGCCGGTACCTCCATGGCCGCCTGGCCCGCATACGCACGGTCCCAACAGCCGTCGGCCTTGGCTCGCTCCACTGCCGCGAGACCGGGTCCTTGCATCCGGCCTTCCTCGATGAGCCGGGTGGCGATTGCTACATTCCGTTTCGACCACGCGCTGCCCGGGCGTCGCGGGCTGAACCGTCGCCGGAAAGTGCGCTCGTCACCCTGGGCGAGCTGGCCGTCCACCCAGCCGTGACAGATCGCTTCTCGAAGGGCCTCCTCATAGGTCAAGGATGTCGGGCTGACGCTTCCCTTCTTCGCCAGGACAAGCCAGACACCCTGGGCCCGTCCGCCCTGGTCTTCGAGCCACTCTGACCACTCCTTCGCGTTGGCCACCGTGAGCACAGGGGTGTCGTCGGATGCCATGGTCAGCAGGCCCGTGTAGGGAAGACCCCTTCGTGCTTGGTCGAGTTCAGACCCGCGTCGCCGAGCCAGGTTGGCGCTCGACTGTCGGTGAGCTCGACCGGCTCGGCACGGTCACGTGAGAGGAAGGAGGCAGGAGCCGCGACCATGCCGGTCACCCTACCAATGAAGGGCGGGAACGCTTCAGTTGACCGTCGCCGGGGAGGTCTGGAGTGGGCGGGGCCGCTGGCCCCAACGAATCCCACACCAATGACTGAAGTGGTGCGTCTCGTTCTTCAGGTGCGTGAGAGTGACTATGCCACCCTCACGCGTCGCGTCCGTGGGAGGACTCTACAACTCCTGTTCGACGGTGGCCTGCGAGGTGAGCAGGAGAGATGGGCGCGCATTCGTCGTCCACGGTTGATGGTGCGTTCGAGCCTCACGGAGTTGGTGCGGACATGGTGTGGCGCCGATGTCGATGTCGGCGGCGGAGTCAAGCGTGACGAGGCGGGCCGTGGTCACCGGTCGCCTGTCGATGGCTTCGCCACGTCGGTGACGTGATCCCAGCATCTTCACCGGCCACGTCAGAGTCACGTCTGGAGGGGCCGGGGCACCCGAAGACTCGTGGCGCGCTGGAGCAGGACCCACCACTGGTTGCCGAACACGCGCTCCGGGACGTCCGCGCTGGGCTGCTCGGCCGCCCTTCAACGACATCTGTAGCGTCTCTGAGTTTGACGGCGGAACTCGAGTGGAGCCAGTTCGGCATATGGGCACGTTGATGGTGCGCGAACTTCGCGGACGTCTGGCGCACATTCGACATTCGAGCTGAACGATCCGATCCCACCCTTGTGGAAGGGACTACAGACAGATCGTCGAAATCGGTGCTCTGATGACGTCTTTGGAGGACGCGTTCGCGATGATGAGTGTCGGTGCGGCAAAGAGGTCTACTCGCTGACCGTCAGGCAGTAGATGCCTCGAGCGACGGCAAATGCGCAGAAGCTCCACCGTGAGCGCGCCGAAAGGGTCTCAGTGGCGATGACCCGTCCACTTGGTCGTTCATGGAGAGTGACGGCAAAGGGCCGCGCAAGGCCGGGGGACGGGCCGGCGAGGCA
Organism: Actinomycetes bacterium; assembly: GCA_021782915.1. GTDB lineage: Bacteria > Actinomycetota > Acidimicrobiia > Acidimicrobiales > RAAP-2 > RAAP-2. The sequence goes on from JAJXUK010000008.1 coordinate 69,604, forward strand.
CTCGGAAACCGGACCGGTTATGACGCTGACGTTGCTGACGGGCGAGTTGAAGGCGAACGAGGCACTGGTCATTGATGCGACCAGGACGAGCGAGAAGGCGCCGACACCGGCCACTCGCCGCAGCAGATGATTCCCGGCGAAGATCTGTTTGAGGCGCCCACCGCACTTCGTTATGTGTCCGATGAGTGTGACGGGACCCTCCGACCGGCGCCGAGCGAGTGACAACCCTCCGGGTCCGTGGGGTGCGTTCGCTGGTCGGCCTGCGGTGGGATCGGTGTCGGACCCGAGTACCTACCCACCTTTTGTCTTTGCGCACCACGCGGCGTGCCTGTATACCGAACTGGATGGTGGAGATGAAGGGACCCCAGGCGAAACCATTGCTGGTACGACTCAGCCCCTTTCGACTGAACATTCGCCCTGGTCGAAGTGCCCACACCGTGCGAGACGAGGTCCTGGCCGTGCTCCCT
>JAJXUK010000068.1 GCA_021782915.1 Actinomycetes bacterium
GCTGCGTCAGGCTTTCGCCCATTGCGCAAGATTCCCTACTGCTGCCTCCCGTAGGAGTCTGGACCGTGTCTCAGTTCCAGTGTGGCTGATCGTCCTCTCAGACCAGCTATCCGTCGTTGCCTTGGTAGGCCGTTACCCTACCAACAAGCTGATGGACCGCGAGCCCCTCCCGAAGCGCAAAGACATTTCTTCCACCGACCATGCGATCAGTGGAAGGCATCCGGTATTAGCACCGGTTTCCCGGTGTTATCCCAGTCTTCGGGGCAGGTTGCTCACGTGTTACTCACCCGTTCGCCACTAAATCTTTCGGAGCAAGCTCCTAGGATTCCGTTCGACTTGCATGTATTAAGCACGCCGCCAGCGTTCATTCTGAGCCAGAATCAAACTCTCCATCAAGATTCTTCTAGGACCGGAGTCCCGTCGAAATCAGAGAGCCGGATGGGCGACTCTAACCCCCATCCGACAACAACGAGTCCACGGGGTGGATCTCGTTGCCTACTGCAATTTTGACGACCGGCGCGTCTGGTTAGGTCCCTTCGCGCCGCCCGTACTGGCTTTTGGCTCTCGTTCTTCCGTTTTCAAGGAGCGACGACACACACGACCGAAGTCGGAGGTGTGAAGTACACCCCGCGGGTCTCCCCGCGGCCCGCACCAGGTCTCCCCGGTGTGGGATGCCTACCTTAGCAGCGCACGCCAGACCGGTGCAAATGCGCCGGTGCCGTGTTGCGGGCAGGAAGACCACTATAGCAGGCGCCCTGAAGATGCGTGTTCAGTCAGACGATTTCTTCACGCTCGAGCCAACTCGGCGTAGTCCACGAACGCACACAACGTTCCGATCAGGCGCATCTCCTCAATCGTGCGGGCCCGGGCGTTGAGGAGCTCGTCCGTGCACACGAGATAGGCCAGACCGCGCGCCCGGCTGACGGCCACGTTGAGCCGATTTCGTGAGAACAGGAACTCCGGGCCTCGCGGCATGTCCGCGTGCGTGGACGTCGTCATGGTGAAGAAGACGACCGGGGCCTCACGGCCCTGGAACTTGTCCACGGTACCGACCTGGACCTGGTCCAAGCCCGCCGAGTCCAGGTGCCGGCGCAGGAGACGCACTTGGTCGTTGTAGGGCGCCACCACCATGAAGTCCGCGCCCAGCAGGGGCCGGACCATGCCGTGCTGATCCGTCCACGGCGATGCCAGCAGCGTCCGTATCCGCTCCACCACGGCCTCCGCTTCCTCCGGGGACTCGGTGGAACGTCCCTGGTGCATGACGCGCAGCCAGCGCAGACCGGTGCCAGCCACCGTGTGCTGACGCGTGCAGGTCTCGTGGCTCACGAGACGACCCTCATAGATTTGCTCGGAGATGAAGCGGCAGACATCCGGGTGCATCCGGCGCGTCTCAGACAGGAACACCCCCAAGTGCGCGGGCATCGTCGGATGCCCGCGCAGGACGTGCTCGAGCACGCTGGCCCCCGAGTCACCCGGGTGCTCGGCCTGGGCGACCTGAGCGAGCTGCAGCGGGTCTCCGAGCAAAACGAGGTTCCGCGCGCCATTGGCCGCCGCCAGCGCATCGGCCAGGGCCAGCTGGCCCGCTTCGTCAATGATCAAAACGTCCACCGGAAACGGACGCATCTCCGGATGCGACCACAGCCACGTCGTTCCCGCCACGAGATTGTGCACGTCGCTGGCCGCGTCGCGACGCGCGCGATAGCGGATGCCGTCCAGTCGCGGCGTGTCCTTCGTCGCTCCCACGCGCACGCCTCGCAGCAGGTCAAGACGTCCGGTCTCGACGAGCACCGAGTGAGCCGCACTCACCAAGTTGTCAATTGCCGCGTGGCTCATGGCTGTCACGCCGACGCGCTGACCCTTCTGCAGCAGATGGGCGATGATGTGCGCACCGGTATAGGTCTTGCCAGTCCCCGGCGGACCTTGAATTGACGCGTAACTCTCATCGAGGTCGCCAACCCACTCCAGAATCCCCTCCAGGGAGTTCGCGAAGTCGGTGATCGTGCGGCCACCGGTGAGCCGAGGAGGCAGGCGCCCCAGCAAGTCCAGGCTCACCCGGCTTGGCGGATCCTCGACGTCCGGCACGACGATCTGGCGCGCCAAACTCATCAACGCGCCCGGCTTGGAGCCTGGCTGGACGTACCCATCGAGGGTGACGACCGCCGGTACGCCACCAAGTCCCTCCTGGAACTCGCCCCACTTGAGCAGCATCTCGCGGCGCGTCAGGTCGACGTCGTAGAGATAGCTGAAGCCCCGCTCGACGCCGGCACCGGCGTACAGGACCTTCTCACCCCGCTTGAAGTTGGTGTCAACGAGTTGGTCTGGCCAGGTGAGCTTCAGGTAGGTGTTGGTGTTTCCTCGGTACTCGACCTGCTGGAAGCCGAGTGAGCGCAGGTTGGCGATGTAGTCGCGGTCTCCGTAGAGGCTGGTGTAGTCCGACTGGGCGCGAGCGAACTTGGGTTCCAAGTAGGCCGATCGCTCCCGGCGCCAGTAGTTGAGCAGGTCACCCAGCAGGTGCTCCGGACCTGCGGGATCGAGCTGGTGAAGGGCCTCGACCATCTCGTCTGCTTCGACACTGACGTCTTCGACCTCCATCGACGCCTCGCGCCAGTTCAGATCATCGGGTCGCTGCTCGATCAGCCAGTCGTGCAGTGCGCGAGTGGCCGCCACGTCCTGTTCGTTGTAGGACGCGATGCTCGCGAGGATCTCGGGCTCACCGGACTGCATGAAGTGCTCGTACTCCACGACGGCACCCGAACCCTTTTCGATGTCGCCGTGTCGCCTGAAGCCGGCCAGGCGCTCCAGCGACTTGAGTCCGTAGGACTCGACGCCCACCACCAGGGCATTTCGCACGACGGCGAAGAGGTCGACGTAGAGCCCCGTGTCTACCTGGCGCTGCAGCATCGCCTCGTGGGCACTGGCGCGCGTGAGGCGCTCTAGTGCTGATCTCTCCGTGTGGTTGTAGTGGTAGACGTGATAGTCGGGGTATTGAAGCCGGCGCTTCTCGAAGAATTCGACCAAGCGCCCGATCATGTCGGCCTGTTCGTCCAGGTCGTGGGCCCAGCGAGCGTCGTAGATCCACTGGCCCGACTCATCCGAGTAGAGAAGCCCGGCCAAAAAGAAGAGGTCACTCTCGGGACGCCAAAAGGGATGCCCCTCGAAGTCGAAGTACACGTCCCCGGAGCTGGCGCGAGGAAGAAGCTCGAATCCGTGTCCGTAGATCGGATCCTCCTCGGCCCCGATTGGCTCGAACGCCGGCGCCTCAGAAGTGCCCTGACGAGAGACCACCTGTAAGCGCGCCTGGCGGCGCAAGCGACGCAGGCTCTCCTCGTGCACGTCGAGCACGGGCGTCGCTCGCTCGGCTAGGGCGGCGAGGGTGGAAACGCCCGCCTCCTCCAAGGCCTCGCGCTCCCTCGCGCGAATCGTGGCCACGTACACCAGGGAGTCCTCGTGGCGCCACTGGGACTCACAGTGGGGTGCGAACTCACAGACCTCGCAGTGCGCGCAGGGAACCGGGCGCGTGGCCGTCGGATCGGGCTCACTGGCCAAGAGTCGAGCCAGCTGACGGCGCAGACGCCGCCAGTAGGGCCGGAAGTGCTCCGGGTCCAGAGTCTCGACGTTGCCCGAACCCAGCCACAGGTGAAACTGACGGGGCCAGCGTCCCGTTGCGGCCTCGATGGCTTCGGCGTAGAAGCACAGCTGCAGCACGTGCCCGGGCTTGCCCTGTTGGCGTGTCAGCTTGGCGTCGACCGGCTCGTAGGCGAAGCCGTCTTCACCGGGCACACGCCAGACGAAGTCCGCGATGCCGCGCATTCCCTCATGAACCAGGGGCATCTGGTACAGGACGTCATGGCCCTCGTTCCACAGGTGGGCCGAACGAGATGCCCACTCGTCGAAGCCCTCCCCCGGTCGTCGGCCGGCCACATGATGAACGTCGCGGCCCACACTCTCCAGGTACGCGAGGCACTGCGCCTCGTGGGAGGCGCCCTTGTCGATGAGCACCTCCGCCAGGGAGCCCGCGGGCACCGGCTCGTGGCTCAGCACCCCGCTGTCAACGAGGCTCGACAGCGACAGCGAGTGCGAGCACTCCAACCACGCACTGATCTTGGTGGGGCTGAGCAGTCGATCGGGCACCGTTCCTCCTGAGTTGGCCCCAGTCTGTCTGACGCCTCTGACGCGCCTAGGTGTAATTCCCAGGACCGTTATTGACTGACGAGAGGTCTCTCTTGTCTGATTGGTGTTGCACACATCAACAGAAAGAGAGACCTCTCAATGAGTCACGCTAAAGCAAAGCTGACGCCCG
>JAJXUK010000069.1 GCA_021782915.1 Actinomycetes bacterium
GATCTCACTCCCTGGGTGGCCCCCGTGATGATGAAGGGCACCGCCCCCGGTAGCAGGACGTGCAGCCAGGTCTGGCGCCGGTTCAGGCGCAGCGAGCGCGACACCTCCATCAGCTCCGGGTCGATCTCGCGGATGCCGTGAAAGACCGTCACCGTCACCGGCCACACCACGAACAGCGTGACGATGACGACCTGGGCGGTGAAGCTGTAGCCGACCCACAGGCTGATGATGGGCACGATGGCCACCATCGGCGTGGCGTACAGCGCGAAGATGTACATCGACACCGCCGCCTCGGCCGCCCGGTACGCCCCGGTCAACATCCCGATGAAGATGCCGATCGCGAGGCCCAGCAGGTAGCCCCACGCGAACGTCTCGATGCTCACCAGTAGCTCGCTGCCGAGCTGATAGTGCGCGAAGAGGACGTAGCCCTGATAGATCACGGTCGTCAGGGGCGCGAACAGGATCGCGATGGTGTGGCTGCCGTAGATCTGCCAGCTGATCATCACCACGAGCAGCGACGCGAGCCGGATGCCCACGAACGTCAGGCGCTCGTGGCGCAGGCGCCTCTGTCGGCGCCGCAGGACCTTGCGACCCAGGGACTCTGAGCTCTCGAGCGAGCCCGGCGCGCTGGCGCGGCTGGTCTCGCCTGGTGAGGTGTTACTGCTCATGAGCACTCGATCCTTGATCCTCGACGCGCGCCTCGCGCACTTTCAGCAGGTCCCATATCTCCTCGCGCAGCGGCGCGTACTGCTCGTGACGACGCACCGAGGCCACCGTTCGCGGCCGAGGAATCGGGATCACGATCTCCTTGACCACGCGTCCGGGATTGACGCCCATGACCACCACCCGGTCGGCGAGCGTGATGGCCTCGTCGATGCTGTGGGTGACGAAGACGGCGGTCTGCTTGTGCAGCCCCCACAGGTTGAGCAACTCCTCCTGGAGCACCTCGCGCGTCTGGGCGTCCACGGCCGCGAAGGGCTCGTCCAGCAGGATGACCTCCGGCTGGATCGCCAGGGCGCGCGCCAGGCCCGCGCGCTGCTTCATGCCACCCGACAGCTGCGAGGGGTAGCGATCGTTGGAGCCCTTCAGCCCGACCAGCTCGATGGCGGCCTCGGCGCGCGTGCGCGCCTCGGCCTTGCTCATCCCGGCGGCCACGAGGGGCAGCGAGACGTTTTTGAGAACCGTCTTCCAGGGAAACAGCCCGAAGTGCTGGAAGACCACGCCCACGGTGGGCAGGGGCTTTGTCACGACCTGGGTGCCGATGGTGATCTGCCCGTTGTCGACCTCGGCCAGGCCCGCGATCATGCGCAGCAGCGTCGTCTTGCCGCAGCCCGAGGGCCCGACGATGCAGACGAACTCCTTGTGCGCGATGCTCAGCTGCAGGTTGCTGAGGATCAGGGACGTGCCGAACCACTTGTAGATGTCGCGACACTCGATCGCGCCACTGCCCACACCGGGCCCCGTGCTCGCGTAGACCTCATCGGCCGCCACCCGAAGAGCCTCCTGTTCAGCCACTTTTCCCCCTGGTCTGACCTCTTGTCACAAGATAATCTCCGTCGAATCCACTGTCAATTTGAGCCTCACGGCGACGCTCACTCGACGCGCGCGCGCCGACGGCTGCGGCCTTCTCGCTTGCGAGCGGACAACTTAGCTCGCCCCGTCGAGTTCCAGCAGATAGCACAGGTCGCTTCGCCGATCGATGGTGTAGACGAGGCCCCGATCGTCCACGAACACGTCATTGAGCTGGCCCTGGCCGGGGCCGTGCGGGTCCACCCCCGGCACGAAGCGCGCGATCTCGCGCGCCTTGAGGGGCGAGGAGACGTCGTAGACCCCGAGGCCGAGGCCGAAGAAGGCGCCGGCGGCGAGGTCGAAGGAGCGCCAGGCCCCCTGGCCCACGGGGTACTCGTGAAGGTTGTGCGCCCCGAAGCGGCCCTGTGCGGGCACGACGTCCGGCCAGGGCAGATCCAGCGAGCCCACGATCAGCGGGCGGGTCTCGTTGCGCGCGTCAACGACCCACACGTTCTGGGGAAAGTCCGCCGCGCCGTCTTCGAGCGTCTCGTCCGAGAGAAGCGCGAAGCCCGAGGCCCCCAGCGGCACGAAGGTGTGCGCCGCGCCGGGCAGGGGCGAGGAGTACTGCAGGCTCCCGAGCACGCGGGGCCTCGAGCGCTCCGAGATGTCCAGGATGAACCCCCCACCGGAGGTGTAGGCGACGTAGGCCCGCTCGGGCATCTCGGGCAGCACGGCGATGTTGTGCACGCGAAAGCCGAAGTCCCACGACGAGACGCCCTGGATGTCCACCCGTCGAGCGCCCACCTGCTCGGGCGACAGGCTCACGCCGCGCGCGGCCGCGAGGCGCTGGTGCGGGCGCAGCGGCATCGGTGCCTCGTCGGACTCTTGCAGGCCGGGCATCCACCAGCGCCCGACCTCGCGGGGACGCGAGGGTGTGGACACGTCCAGGATGTGCAGCACGAACTGGTCACGCGGGTCGCGCGCGGCGTAGCCGGCCGACTGACTCGCCAGGTAGGCGTAGCCGTCGCCGCCCAGCCAGACGAAGTGCGTGCCCACCGATCCCTCGCCGGACGCGTCAAAGAAGCCGATGGGCGCCGGCGCCTCCGGATTCGAGATGTCGAAGAACTCCACACCGGCCGGGGCGTCGCCCTTGTTCTTGGCCTGTCGGGTGACCGCGAGGACGTCCTCGTGCACCGCCAGGTTGTTCGAGCGCACGTGCGGGCCGGCCAGCTCGTGTCGGTAGACGACCTCGGCTCGGCGCGGATCGGTGACGTCAACGACCACGAAGTCGTAGGGGGCGTGTTCCGAGGCCACGAAGATCGTGCGCCGGCCCGCCGGGCCCACGTGCATGGCCAGGCCCTCGCCTCCCGCCATGCCCTCACCCAGTGACAACGTTCCCAGCAGCCGGAGTCCCCGGATCTCCTGTGTCATGCTCTCTCCCCGCACCGCACCGGTGCCTCGGACGCCCCCATTCTGCGTCCTGGACCAGCGCCGCGCTCTAGGCGCTGCGGTACAGCTTGGTGATCACGAACTCCTGGTGACCAATGGCCTCCGCGGCGGTGAGGCGACCATTGATGGTCCGGTCGATGAGCTCCATCAGTCGGTCGCCCGCCTCGACGAGGCCGTACTCCTTGGTCAGAAGGCCCGAGACGTCCAGGTCGACGTGCTCGGCCATCGTCGCGGCCGTCAACGGATTGGCCGTCAGCTTGATGACCGGCTCGATCGGGTGGCCGATGATGTTGCCCTGACCCGTCGGGAACAGGTGAATCACCGCGCCCGCGGCGGCCATCAGCGTGATGCACTCGGCGGCCGCCGAGGACGTGTCCATGAAGTTCAGGCCCTGGCGCGTCGGCGCCACGGCCGGCTCGAGGGCGTCAACCACGGGCACGGTCCCCGTCTTGGCGATGTTGCCCATCGCCTTTTCCTCGATGGTGGACAGTCCGCCACGAATGTTGCCCTGGGTGGGCTGGGAGCCCAGCAGGTCCACGCCCTGGGACTCGATGGTCTGCATATAGTCATCGAAGAACGCCTGGAACCTGGCGCGCACGTCGTCGTCGATGCAGCGCTGCGCGATCAGGTGCTCGCCACCCGTCAGCTCGGTGGTCTCGCCGAAGAGCACGGTGCCCATGGCCGCCACGGTGCGATCGACCGCCTGGGAGGTCGTCGGGCACGCCCCGAGCCCGCTCGTCGTGTCGGACTCGCCGCACTTGATCGACATCATCACCTCGTGGCGCTCCACCGGCACGCGCATGATCTCGCTGGCGTCCTGGACGAGCTGGGCGGCCCTGCGCGCTCCCTCGGCGATGATGGACAGGTCGCCGTGGCGCTCAATGGACAGGCGCACCACCGGCTTGCCGGTGAGCGCGATGCCGTCAGCGACACGGTCGGTCCACGACGGCTCGATGCCCACGACGACCACGGCGGCCACGTTGGGGTTCGCTCCGGTGCCGATCAGCGTGCGAAACGTCAGCTCCAGGTCCTCGCCGAACTGGAGACGACCGTAGGCGTGAGGAATCGCCAGGGCCGCCGGAACCAGGCGCCCGATGCCCTCGACCGCCGCGTTGGACAGGTCGTCGACGGCCAGAATGATGACGTGGTTTCGGATGCCCACTCGCCCATTGGCGCGCCGGTACCCGGTCAGGCCACTTGCCATTTTGTGCTCCTTATG
>JAJXUK010000070.1 GCA_021782915.1 Actinomycetes bacterium
GACCGAGTCGCTCAGCGCGCGGCCGGCGACGACCAGCTCGAAGACGGACTCGTCGCCCTGGGCGTAGGTCGGGTGCGCGATCCACTCACCGTCAGTGGTGTAGGCCATGCGCACCGCGCCGATCGGCCCGTCGAAGGGGATGCCGGAGATCATCAGGGCCGCGGAGGCGGCGTTGATGGCCAGGATGTCGTGCGGGTTCTCCTGGTCGGCGCTGAAGATGGTGCCGACGACCTGGATCTCGTTACGGAATCCCTTGGGGAACGACGGGCGCAGCGGCCGGTCGATCAGTCGGCAGATCAGCACCGCCTGGTCCGAGATCCTGCCCTCGCGCCGGAAGAACGAGCCGGGGATCTTGCCCGCCGCGTAGGCGCGCTCTTCGATGTCCACCGTCAGGGGGAAGAAGTCCATCCCCTCGCGCACGCTGCGCGCCGCCGCCACCGTCGCCAACAGCATGGTGTCACCCAGGCGCGCCACGACGGCGCCGTCGGCCAGTTGGGCCAGGCGACCGGCCTCGAAGGACAGGGTCAGTTCGGTGCCCGTTACCGGGCTACTCACGCGAATGGCGTCAGTCATAGTTGCTCCTTGAATTGCAGCACTCCGACCGGACCCCAGTGGGCAACCGTCGCCGTGCGACTGTCCTCCACTGGCCTCCGGCGTTACGGATGCGCTGTCACGCCTCTCTGGCGTACTCGGCTAGCGACGAATGCCGAGCCGACCGATCAGGGCGCGATATCGCTCGACGTCGCCGCGCTGGACGTAGTCCAGCAGACGACGGCGCTGGCCGATGAGCTTCATCAGTCCACGACGGGTGTGGTGATCACCCTTGTGGACCTTGAGGTGCTCGGTGAGGTGCGCGATCCGGCCCGTCAGGAGCGCGATCTGGACCTCCGGAGAGCCGGTGTCCGTCGCGTGAGCCTGGTAGTCCTTGATGATCTGTGCCTTCTCAGCCATTCTGTGCCTTATGAGTCGGAGGTCCCGGTGCGAGCCGCCGACGTGACGACCCACGTGATCAGCGTCGCTGACCGAGTTCTCAGCCTAGCAGAACAGAGGCTTCCGGAGCGAACGTGGCGAAGACGCCCACGCTGGACACGACGTCGCGCTCGATCTGGGCGATGAGGCCCTCCACGTCCGCGAAGGCGGCCTCGTCGCGCAGGCGCTGCAGAAACGCCACGTCCAGCACCTCGCCATAGAGGTCTCCGCCGAAGCCGGCCACGTGCACTTCCACCAGCAATGCCCCGTCGGCGTAGAACTGCGGGCGCGTACCCACCGAGATGGCCGCGGGCCACCAGCGCCGATCGGGCAGCCGCGCGGCGCCGGCGTAGATGCCCCGCGCGGGCAGGGCCTGGTGCGCGCCGACCAGCACGTTGGCCGTGGGAAAGCCCAGCTCGGCGCCCCGCGCGTCGCCGTGGTCGACCTCGCCGCGCAGCACGAAGGCCCGCCCGAGTATGACCCCGGCACGCTCCACGTCACCATCGGCCAACGCGAGACGCACCGCGCTGGAGCTCCAGCGCTGTCCGTCACCGAAGAGCACGCTCGGGCTGACCTGAAAGCCGAGTCGCTCACCCTCGCGAGCCAGCAGCGCGACGTCGCCCTCGCGACCCTGCCCGAAGCGGAAGTCCTCGCCCACCACGACCTCGATCGCGCCCAGCTCGCCGACCAGGACGCGCTCGATGAACGCGCTGGCGTGCTCCTGGGACGCCGCCTGGTCGAAGTCGAGGATGCGCACCTGGTCCACGCCCAGGGCCTCGAAGCCCTCCAGGCGCTGAGACAGCGTTCCGATCAGGTGTGGCGCGCGTGCCGGGTCGAGCACCAGCGCCGGGTGCGGGTCAAAGGTGACCACACTGGCCAGCGCTCCGTAGGCCCGCGCGCGAGCGATGACGTGGTCGATCACGCGCTGGTGCCCGCGGTGCAGCCCGTCAAAGACGCCCACGCTCACGACGCTGGGCGCGTCCTGTTCGCGTGGCTCGCGGTCGTGCAGCACCCTCACGGCGCCAACCTACCGGTCGCTCACGACGCGCCGGCAAGGACCAGGGTGGGCTGGTAGTACTCCGCGCGCCGCTCGAGCACACCGACCAGCTCACCGGCCCGGTCGAGCCCGGCCACGACCTCGCCCACGTCGGTCAGCTCGACGCGCTGGCCCCGGCGCACCGCGAGCACCTGCTCGTCGCTCAGGAGCGCACTCGCCATGTCGCACACCAGCTCACGCGCCGGACGCAAGAAGCGCGCCGGCTGCTCGGCCAGCTGCTCGAGGCTCACGGCGTCGGCCACGTCGTGCGTGCCGCTCGCCAGGCGGCGCAGGCCCACGAGGTGCCCGAGGGTGCCCAGGCGCACGGCCAGGTCGCTGGCCAGCACGCGCACGTAAGTGCCGGCCGAGCACGTCACGTCCAGCTCCCAGCGCGTGGGCTCGGACGTGGCGGCCACCTCGAGGCTCCTCACGCGGATCGGACGCGGCGCGCGCTCGACCTCCAGGCCCGCGCGGGCCAGTTCGTGCAGGCGTCGGCCCTCGTGGTGCAGGGCCGACACCATGGGCGGCACCTGGGACTGCTCGCCGAGCAGTCCCGCTGCGGCCGCGCGCAGCGCGTCGAGGCTGAGCTCGGGCACGCGCGCGCGAGCCACCTCGCGGCCTTGCGCGTCCAGGGTGTCCGTCGCCACGCCCAGTTGCAGGAGCGCTCGATAGCGCTTGTCCTGGCCCTGAGCGAAGCGCAAGAGCCGTGTCGCCGGACCGACCCCCAGGATGAGCAGGCCGGTGGCCATGGGGTCGAGCGTCCCGGCGTGGCCAACGCGACGCTCGCCGAGGATGCGGCGCACCCGGGCGACGACGTCGTGGCTGGTCATGCCCGAGGCCTTGTCGATGTACAGCGCGCCGCTAGTGGCCGTCATGGTCCTGTCGGCGCAGGATCTCCTCGATGGCCTCGCCCTCGGCCACCGCGGGATCGGCGGCGAAGCTCAGGCGTGGAGTGCGCTTGAGGCGGGTCTGGGCGTTGACGGCGGCCTGAATGTCCCCGCGCAACTCCTCGAGGGCCTCGCGCGCCTCGGCGCGCAGCGAGTCCAAGTACACGGTGGCCTGACGCAAGTCGGGCGAGACCACCACCCCGGTGACGGTGATCAAGCCGAGGCGTTCGTCGAAATCCTCCAGGCGCAGCAGCTCTTCGGAGATCACCTCGCGCAGGATCTCGTTGACGCGCGCGGAGCGCGGATACGGCTGGTGCGAGCCCGAGCGCGCCACGTCTAGGCCGTGCGCGGGATCTCGCGCTCCTCGAACGTCTCGATGACGTCGCCCTCCTTGAGGTCCTGGTAGTCCGAGAGACCGATGCCGCACTCGTAGCCGGCTGCCACCTCGCGCGCGTCGTCCTTGAAGCGCCGGAGCGACGTGATCGAGCCCTTCCAGATGATGACCCCCTCGCGCAGGAATCGCACCTTCGAGCCACGCGTGATCACGCCCTCGCGCACGAAGCAGCCCGCGATGGCGCCCACGCGCGGCACGCGGAAGACCTCGCGCACTTCGGCCTCGCCCGTGACGACTTCCTCAAACACGGGCGTGAGCAGGCCGAGCATCGCGGCCTGGATGTCCTCGATCAGCTTGTAGATGATCTCGTAGGTCCGGATCTGCACACCTTCGGACTCAGCCATGTCGCGGCTTCGCCGATCGGGGCGCACGTTGAAGCCGATGATCGTCGCGCCCGACGCCTTGGCCAGCTGCACGTCGTTCTCGGTGATGCCGCCCACGCCCCGGTGCACGATGACGAGCTTGACGTCATCGCGCTCGAGCTTTCGCAGCGACTCCGTGCAGGCCTCGAGCGAGCCCTGCACATCGGCCTTGAGCACGACGTTGAGCGTGGCGGTCTCGCCACGCTGGATCTGCTCGAACAGATCCTCGAGTCGCGCGCCCGAGGCGGCCGCGATCGGCTGATGTCCGATAAGGCGCACCCGCTGGGCTCGCGCCTCGGCCAGCGAGCGCGCGTGGGTCAGGTCGTCGGCCACGCGCATCTCGTCGCCCGCCTGAGGCGGCTCGGAGAAGCCCAGGACCTGCACCGGCGTCGAGGGCCCGGCCGCCTTGACCTGCTTGCCGTGGTCGTCGATCAGCGCCTTGACCTTGCCGTAGGCCGCGCCCGCGACCACCGGGTAGAT
>JAJXUK010000009.1 GCA_021782915.1 Actinomycetes bacterium
TCCGATCTAGAGCGGACGAAATGGACATCGATCGGATGATCGCCTCGGTTGAGAGGTCGCTCTGGGGGCGTCCATCGATGCGCCGGCTCATGAAGGGCTCCACCATGGCCACTTTGCCGGTGGCGGCGAGCGCGCTCACTGCCTGGGCACAGGCGCTCAGGGTGTCAGCCGTGGCGTGGTCCTCGAGATTGATACGCAACAGCATCTTTCCGCCATCGAGTCGCTGCTGAGCGATTGACTCCGGGGTGTAACCCGTGAAGCGGTCGTCGAACTCAAACGTGGCACCGGCGAGGCCGCCGCGGTTCATGGATCCGAAGGCCAGCTTGCCATCTAGGGCCCCCAAGATCAGTAGATCTTCAATGACGTCGGGTGACCCGAGAACGCCGTCGACACCCGCGATCGATAGGGCCGCCGTGAGTCGATCGAGCATGTCGTAACGGTCGGCCATTGCCAGCGGCTCGGAGCCAACCTCGACTACGCCACGCGCAGTGTGGTCGGCGGCCAGGATAAGCAATTTCTCGCGGCCCCAACCCGTACGGGTGACACGACGGGAAGCCGCTTCGGCAATCGCGGCGGGCCGATGGAAACGCACTTCATCTAGTAGTTGTCGGTTTCGTCCGTTCACACTCTTCCCCTCATCAGAACGTTCTCGACCTGGGCGATTGAGGGCATGGCATCGGAGCAAGCTAGTTGAGAGGCGACGATGGCGCCAGCTGCGCTCGCGAATCGAAGCGTTTCGATGAGCGTCCAGTCGCTCAGCACGCCGTGGCAGAGTGCACCTCCGAAGGCGTCGCCTGCTCCAAGTCCATTGACGACATTGACGGGAAAGGGCGTCACGGCGACACGTTCGCTGCGAGACATGCCAAGTACTCCTGCGGGACCGAGTTTGACGATGGCGAGTTCCACGCCGAGCTCGAGAAGCGCCTCAGCAGCCAGGTCGGGATCGCGTTTGCCGACTGCGACTTCCACTTCGTCGAGGTTGCCAACAGCGATGGTCGCCCAAGGAATCGCTTCCCGTATGGCGTCTGTCGCCGCATTGCGTGACGACCAGAAGACGGGTCGATAGTCGAGATCGAGCACTGTCGGGTGGCGACGAGCACGGGCAGCAAGGGCGGTCAGGGTAGCGCTGCGGCTCGGCTCAGCGTTCAGTCCGCTCACCGTCGCCCAGAAAAGTCGAGCACTCACGATCGCGTCGATATCGAGTTCGTCGGGAAAGATTTCCTGGTCTGGAGCCTTGGGCTCGCGGTAGAAGTAGATCGGAAAAGAGTCGGGTGGGTGAGTCTCACAGAAGGTGACCGGAGTGAGAAGTCCGTCGACCGGCGTGACAAATTGGTCGTCTACGCCGTAGCCCCTCAGGGCGACGTGAACGAAGTCACCTAAGGCATCTCGACCAGTGCGCGTGATCACCCCGGATCGCTCGCCGAGTCGGGCAGCCGCGACGGCCACGTTGGTGGGACTACCTCCGAGATACTTCCTGAAATGTTGGGCGTTGACGATGCTGCCATGAGTGGTTGGGTAGAAGTCCACGCCGACACGACCGATCGTCAGGACGTCCAACGGTCCGTCACTAACGTTCACGTTTGAGCTCACACTCCCCACCTAAGGCTCCGCGACCTCATATGTCCGGACAATAACACTTCAGATCATTCCGGGTATAGGCTGCGCCCATCGCGGAGCAGAGGAGCGCAATGGTTTGGCCTAGTGAGGCGCCCTACAACCCGGCAGCAAGTATCGCCCTGAATCGGGACAGTCCCGTGCCCCTTTACTTTCAGCTAGCTCAGTACGTGGAAGCCGAGATTCGTTCAGGTTCGCTCCAGCCAGGAGATCGCCTGGAGAACGAGGTGAAGATCTCCGAGGACTTAGGTCTGTCTCGGCCAACGGTCAGAGCTGCCTTTGGATATCTCGTCGACAAGGGGCTCATCTCGCGCCGCCGTGGGCAGGGCACCGTCGTGACGAAGGGCAAAGTGAGTCGCTCAGTGCGCCTGACTAGTCTCTTTGACGACTTGGCGGATGCGGGCAAGCGCCCGACCACGAAGGTCATCCGCAACGAAGTGGTTCGTCCATCTGACCTGGTCAAGACGGCTCTTGGACTTGAAGAAGGTCAGTTCGTCACCTTTCTCGAGCGGCTTCGGTACGGTGAAGATGAGCCGATTGCTTTGATGCACAATTTCATTCCCACGTCGCTCCTGACATTGAGCAGCGAAATGCTTGAGGGGCACGGACTCTACGAACTATTGCGCGTAAGCGGGATCCATCCGCAGCGGGCAGAGCAGCGAATATCGGCTAAGAATGCACTAGCGGTGGAAGCTCGACTCCTCGACGAGCCCCGAGGCACTGCACTTGTAACTATGGAACGCACGACCTTCGACGACCGTGGTCGAGCCATCGAGTTCGCCCAGCACGTCTATCGCGCATCTCGCTACTCGCTCTACAGCACGGTGACGAGTGACGCCACTGGGCAGGCTCGAGAGTGACTTTGATAGTAGTTATTGACAAACAGGTAAATTAGCGCTACCGTCCCCGGCAGTGCGACTGGGGGAGTGGCTGAGGCGGGTCGTCGGTTGGGGCGCGACCGTGGTGCTTATGCGAATGGGGGAAGCAGTGCGGACGGTAGGCAGATGACGGCAGGAGCGGTGACGTGACCGGCATTCGCTTTGAGAACGTGTGGAAGTTCTTTGAGGGAAGTGCGGTTGTCACCGACCTGAACCTCGACGTACACGCCGGTGAATTCATCGTGCTGGTGGGCCCCTCGGGTTGTGGCAAGACGACATCGTTGCGGATGCTTGCTGGCCTAGAAAGGCCGAGTCACGGAAGAATCTTCATTGAAGACCGTGACGTCACCGACGTGCCGACGGGCCAGCGTGATATTTCGATGGTCTTTCAGAGTTACGCCTTGTACCCCAACATGAATGTGTATAAGAATCTGGCATTCGGTCCACGAGTCCGCAAGGAGCCGAAGTCCACACTGCAGACGCGTATCAACGATGTCGCTGACCTACTCCAAATCCGTCACCTGCTCAATCGGACGCCATCCGCTCTGTCGGGAGGGCAACGTCAGCGAGTAGCGCTTGGCCGGGCACTGATACGCGAGCCACGAGTCTTCTTGATGGACGAGCCCCTATCGAATCTTGATGCGGCGTTGCGGGTGCAGATGCGCGCTGAGCTCATCCGGCTTCATCATCGATTGAAGGAAACGACAACCGTCTACGTCACTCACGATCAAGTCGAGGCTCTTACGATGGGTGACCGAGTCGCCGTCATGAAGGACGGGGTTCTCCTTCAGGTCGATACCGCTAACGACCTTTTCGAATACCCGGACTCAGTCTTTGTTGGAGAGTTCATCGGATCGCCGAAAATGAATGTCTTCGAAGGCACCCTGATGATCACCGGAGATGGAGTTGTGGTTGATGTGCTGGGCGTTCGCGCTGACCTCACGGACTACGTGGCAGGTCGGCTCATCGATGGAGTGAGCTCGGGGCCGGTGCTTGTGGGAGTTCGGCCGCACGACTTGTTTCCAGCTAGTGGTGGCGCAGATGAGAGCGACCGTATACCGGCACGGGTCGACATCAGCGAGCACACGGGGACCGAAGTATTCGCGACCATGGATGTTGGTGAGACTAAGGCAGTGGCGCGACTGCCACGTGCGCTGAAGCCCGAGTTGGGCGAACGAATTGACTTGGCGTTCAGTCGTCATGCGGTGCATCTCTTCGATGCGAGCACCAAATTGAGCCTTCTGGGTCGAATCCGAGGACGTGAGCGTGTGTCGGTGGCGCAGACCACCCAAGTGAGACCTGAAGTGAAGTAAGGGGAAATAGCAAATGGGGGGAACCATGAAACTACATAGAAGTGCCAAGTTGCCACGGTTGTTGGTGGCAGGGAGTTTGTTAGGAGCGGCGATCGTCGTCGAAGCCGCCTCTGGTCTCTCGGCGAGTGCGTCTTCAAAGACGTCGATATCGGTTGCCTACGCGGTGGATACGACGTTCGACACCACGCCGCTGGCAAACAAGTGGTGGGGCGCCTTAAAGAAGGAGTTCGAAGCGAAGTATCCGAATGTCACTCTGGTGCTGGATCCCATTCATGGCGGTGAGCCAGACTTCCTGACCAAGTTGGCACTGCAGTTCAAGCAGTCCAGTCCGCCGGATGTAATCCAATTCCCGTCGACTGAGATCGCCCTATATCAGTCATCGGGCTACTTGAAGACGATGGACCAGTATTTGGTGGGATCGGGCAAGTCCTGGTTCAGTCAGTATCCAAACGTCATTCAGAACGAGGGCAAGATTGGTAGCCACATCTACGCAGTGAGCGCCGGCGAGAATAACAACGGTCTGTACTACGACAAGGCAATTCTCCGGAAGGCCGGAATCAAGTTGCCATGGCAGCCCACGACCTGGGCCGGCATAATCTCCGCGGCTCAGGCGATCAAGAAGGCAGAGCCGAAGGTGATTCCGCTGTGGACGGACGCGGGCACGAGCGCGGGTCCCAACGGTGCGGGTTATGGCATTTTGAACCTCCTGGCCGGTTCGAGCAACCCCACGATTCAGACGGGATCGGGAAAGATGGTTGTCTCATCGAAGGGACTTCTCGAGACGCTGGACTTCTATCACACAGTCTTCGCGGACGGGCTCGGAGCGCCAACCTCGCAACTCTTTAGCGAGAACAACGCACCGAACATTCCGTCTACCGACTTTGCCAAAGGGACGCTTGGCATCGCGGTGGCGGCGAACTTCATTGGTGGTAACTGGACGAAGATGGTGAGCTTTCCGTACTGGCCGCAGGCCGGCACGGCGATTGGCGTAGCCGGACTTCCGAAGATCAATGGCGGAGGGTACGCCTCGACATTGTCGGGTTGGGACTTTGGGATCTCATCTAAGACCAAGGACGCCACGGCAGCGGAGAACTTGATCAACATGATGCAGGAGCCGACCAACATGATCGAGGCCGCCAACTGGGCAGGTTGGGTGCCGCCGGTGAAGTCGTACTGGGCCAACCCGCTGTACGCGAATTTTGATGCACCTTTTGCGAAGGAGTTCGGACAGCTTCTACCGTGGTCGAGCGAGCTTCCGTCTAGTGCCAACTACTCGGTCTGGGTTCAGGCGATAGAGCAGGCATCAGGCACCATTGCTCAGACACCCAGCACAACGGGCTCAGCGGCGATGTCGCAGATGAAGGGTTATGTGACTAACCAATTGGGATCGAGCGCAGTCGCCTCGCTCCCCTAAGCGACTGACCCGATAGGAGGAATGGCCCGGTGACAGTGTCAACAACCGACCTGGACACGGTCACCGGGCCAGACCTCGCGCAGCTCTGGAGGACGCGACACGATCGTGAGCGCTTCCAGTGGAGCAGCCTCGCGCTGATGACCCCAGCGTTTGGACTCCTCATCGTTCTCTTCCTCATCCCCATGGGCTACGCGGTCTACCTGGGACTCACAAACCTCACCCTTGTTGGTCCGGACTCGGTGAAGTGGGGATTCACGGGTCTCCAGAATCTGTCGCGCCTGCGTCAGGATACGACGTTCTGGAGTTCTCTCTGGGTGACCGCGGGGTTCATTGGCGGGTCAATCGTAGGTGTTGTGGTGGCCGGCTACTGGCTGGCGGCGTTGTCCATGCGGGCACGGCCGTGGATGCGCATTTTCGTAGGTGGCATCGTCGTCGTGTCCTGGATGATGCCAGCGGTGACTGCGGGAATGACGTGGTACGCAACGACGACTCAGGGCGGAGCACTCGGTACGTTGACGGGGCTCCACAATACGAACTTCTTGGACACTTGGCCGCTCATCATCGTGACAGTCGCCAATGTCTGGTCTATGACGGGGTTCTGCATGCTCGTCATGGGAGCAGCGTTGCGCAACGTGCCCTCTGAAGCAATCGAAGCGGCCGTGGTCGAGAACGCGACGGCGTGGCAGAGGTTCAGAATGATCGTGCTTCCGTTGCTGCGGCCCACAATCATCGCGGTTGTCCTGTTGACTGCCCTACTGAGTCTGGCGAACTTCGGGCTCATCTACATCATGACCCAGGGCGGTCCAGGCAATTCCACGAATATCCTGCCGCTGTACTCATATCAGCAGGCATTTAGCTTCAATAATCTCGCCTATGGCGCTCTCATTGGCAACGTCATGGTCCTCATCGCGACCATATTCGGAGTCTTCTACGTGCGGGTGGCCACTCCAAAGTCATGAGCGCACCCCTCCTGCCCCCGGCCTCGTCGACCTATCGCGAGTTGCCACCGAAGAACAAGACACCCCGACGCGCCCGGTTGCGTTCGGGCGGCACGCACCTGGCGCTGGCTGGGTTTGGCATCCTCTTCATTGTTCCAATGCTGTGGCTCCTGCTTGCTTCCATCGACGCCAATGCGAGTTGGGGGCTCGAGTGGCCTCATTTCTCTCTCGTGAATTTTCGATATGTCTTAAGCGGAAGTCTGCTCGTTGCACTGTGGAATAGCGTTGTTCTTTCTGTGGTGTCGACAGCAATCGCGTCGATCACAGGCGTCTTCGCCGCCTACGCACTGTCGCGGCGTCGGATTCCTCTCAAGGGTGGCATCCTGATGTTCGTCCTTTTCTCGTCGGGCGTGCCGCTGGCAATAATGGTCATTCCGGTCTACGAGATGTTCAGCCGCTACAACCTGCTCACCATCATTCCCACGGCGATCTTTCTGTCGGTAACATCTCTTCCCTTCGAGATCTACTTGATGAAGAACTTCATTGACGCCGTGCCTCGAGATCTTGAAGAAGCCGCCCGCATAGAAGGTGCACGAACCGTTCAAGTGCTGCGACGGGTTGTCATCCCGCTGGCGATGCCCGGAATCGCCGCAGCGGCGATCTTTGGCTTCGTGAATTCGTGGGGCTCGCTAGTGGTCCCCCTCATCCTCATCAGTCCGGGGAACCAGCAGCCGGCGCCGATCTCCATCTACACATTCCTAACTGTGCCGAAGCCTGAGTACGGCAATATCGCGGCGTATTCGCTCCTCTTCTGCGTACCGGTCTTCATCCTCTACGCCGTCTCGTCGCGACTCTTCCGCGAAGGATTCGTTCTCGGTGGCGGAATTAAGGGCTGAGTGATGTCGAAGATTCGTGTTGGCGTGGTGGGAACGGGGATCATCGGCCAGGTCATGCACCTGCACTTCTTGCGCGAGCTCGCCGACCGTTTCGAGATCGCGGCGATCTGCGACCTCTCGATCGACAACGCTCGCGCTAACGCTGAGGCATACGGCGTCGCTCTTGTCTACACAGAGTGGCGACAGATGATGGCGGCTGAGCTTGATGCCGTCTTGGTACTCACTTCGGGCAGTCACGCTCCATTGGCTGTCGAGGCCGCGCGACGCGGTCTTCACGTCTTCGTTGAGAAGCCCATGTGCTTCTCGACAGACGAAGCGGCCGAGATGGTGGCGGCAGCCGAAAGCGCCGGAGTGGTGCTGATGGTTGGTTATCCGAAGCGCTACGACCCTGCGTTTGCGAGGTTCCGTGAATTAGCTCGTGATCTGGGCGACGTACGGTTGCTGCGGGTCACGACAACGGAAGCGCCGTGGCGACCCTACCTAGCGCACTATCCGCTCATCGCACCTGGGCCGATCAAGGAAGACGTTCTCCGCGGCTTGCGGGCCGACGACGCACGCCGACTTACATCGGCAATTGGCTCCGATGACCCGATGCTCGTTCACGTCTACCAGAATGTGTTGCTAGACACGTTGGTCCATGAAATCAACACGATTCGGGGACTGTGGGGGGAGCCGGAGCGACTAGAGCACGTCGACTATCGACCAGGGGCACTCAACGTCTTGCTGAGCTACGGAGATGCTGCGGCCGCTATCCATTGGCTAGAGGTGCCCGGAATGACGAGGTACGCAATGGAGTTCAGCGTGACGGGCACAGCTGGTCGCGCGACTCTCACTTTTCCGTCGCCGTACTTGCGCAACGCCGCGACCGCCATCTTCCTCGAGCGAGGCTCGGCCGACGACGTCGCCTCGAGCAGCACCGAATCCATCACGTCATTTGAGAGTGGATTCAAGCGTGAGCTCGAGGCATTTGCCACGGCGATCCGTGGGGGCGCTCCAGTGCCGACGGACGGACGCGATTCGGCGCGCGACATCGCTCTATGTCAGTCCATTGTTCGCTGCATGGTCGAGCGCGCTCCGGTGGATCGTCCCACGGAACTAGACCACTTCTAACGTCACGAGGAGGACTCATGGATGCAACGATTGCAAATGCACCAATTAGTTATGGAGCTTTCGAGTTGACCGTTGGAATCGACCCCTCGGTGCCGGAGGCCATCGACATCCTCGATGAGGTCGCCGGCGCCGGCTACGGCGGGATCGATCTCGGCCCGGTCGGCTACCTCGGACGTGGCCCCCAGCTCGCTGAGCGCCTGGCGAGCCGGGGCCTGGGCCTTGCTGGTGCATATCTCGAGCTTCCGTTTTCTGAGCCTGACGCGCTGAAGCGGCTGTATCCCGAACTCGACGCGATGCTTGACACCTTCGATGCGGTGCGCGGCGAAGTCCCTGGACCGCTACCGCGCCCGACAATCGCTGACGCCGGTTCCGCTGAGCGGCGTGCGGCCCCTGGGCGCAGTCACGCGGACGTCGCTCTTGGTCTTGACCCTGAGGGATGGCGGCGCTTCGCGGTTGGCATGAATGAGGTGCTCGCACGTTGCCGAGATCGGGGCTATGAACCGACTCTTCATCCGGAAACCGGGACCTGGGTGGAGGCGCCCTGGGAGGTCGAACGGGCAATGGAGCTCACTGACGTTGGCGTGTGCTTGGAGACCGGGCACCTCTACGTCGGTGGGGGTGACCCCGCGAGGTTGGCCGAGGAGTGGTCCGGGCGAATTAACCATGTTCACGTGAAAGACGCCCATCGAGACATCATTGATTCCATCGTGACGGCTGGGGAACCTAACACCGCCATCTGGTCGCGGGAGGCATTTTGTGCCCTGGGTGAAGGCGATGTGGATCTGGAAGGTGTCTTCCACGCGCTGTCGGCGCGCGGCTTCACTGGATGGATAGTGGTTGAGCAGGACATCTTCCCTCAGACACCGGACCGCTTCGCTCGGGCTATCACTGATCAGCGGGCAAATCGTCTATTTCTGTCCGATCGTGACATCTGAGGTGTTCCGATTCGGCCTCGTCGGCGCCGGAAGAATGGGGGCAACTCACCTGCGAGCCCTCGCGGGAACTCAGACGCCGGTGGTGGCGGTGGCCGAGCCGGTTGACGCGTTGCGTGAGGCAACGGCTCAGCGCTACTCACTGGAGGCCTATCGCTCCGTCGACGAACTGCTCGGCGCCGGAGGAATCGACGGTGTTCTCGTCGTGACGCCGAGCTCAACCCACGTGGAGGTGATCACGGCAGTCGCGGCGGCGGGAGTGCCGATCCTCTGCGAGAAGCCCTGTGGAGTTCTACCGAGCGACGCTCGTGACGCGGCGCGAGTCGTCGCCAAGTCCGGTGTTCCTCTTCAGATCGCCTACTGGCGCCGTTTCGTGCCGGAACTGCAACGTCTGCGGGATCGAATTCGGGCCGGCGATCTAGGCGAGGTCCTGTCGATCACGTGTCTGCAGTGGGATGGCGCGCCGCCATCGGCGGCGTTTCGGGCTCGTGGCGGGGGCATCTACATCGACATGGGCGTTCACGAGATCGATCAGACGCGCTGGTTGCTCGGTGGTGACTACGACACGGTCATGGCCGCTGCTTCGCTGGTTGTCACAGATCCCGAGGCCCACGAACCTGACGCCGCCCAGGTTCTCGGACTGCTCTCGACCGGGGCAACCTCCTTCATCTCGCTCGGCCGTCACTATCCCGGAGGCGACATGGCCAGTGTGGAGGTCTTTGGGACACGCGGGCGGGAGTTGATCACCTTCCTTGACCCCGCTGAAGGCGAACGGACCCAGCTCGCAGCACTAGCGAGTCAGGCCACGGCGTTCGCCGAATTCGCGCGCGGAGCTGCGTGCACGGGAGCCTCGGTTGATGACGCTCTCGCAGCCCTCAAGGTGGCGACGTCGGCGAGCCGGCTGATTGGAGCTCGATGAGCGAGCGGCGCGTCGGGATCGTTGGATATGGAGTGATGGGTCGTGCTCACGCGTACGCGTATCGAACGGCGCCGCTGATTCGTCCGAGTGCGACGACCTTCGTGCCGGTGGCCGTTAGTGGGCGCGATGCTGTTCGAGTCGGGGCCGCGGCTGCGTCGATGGGCGTTGAAGCGATGACCGACTGGCGAGCTCTCGTTGAGCGGGCCGACGTTGACGTTGTCGACATCTGCACACCGCCGGGCACTCACTCTCTCATCGCCGTGGCAGCGGCCGCTGCGGGCAAGGACGTCATCTGCGAGAAGCCGCTCGCCGTCACTGCGCTCGAGGCGGCCCAAGCGCTTGAGGCGGTGCGTTCGGCTGGAGTTCGTCACGCCGTGGGCTTCAACTATCGGCGCTTGCCCGCGCTCTCGCTCATGGCCCAGCTCATCTCGGAAGGAGCTCTCGGGGAGATTCGCCTGTGGCGAGGAACCTGGCTCTCCGACGAGTTCGTCGATGCGGCCATACCGTTTGACTGGCGCTTTGAGCGGTCGATGGGTGGCACGACGATCGCTGACCTGGGCAGCCACCTTGTGGATCTCGCGTTGTGGATGGTTGGACCCATCGTCGAGGTTTCGGCGACGTCGTCGACGTTCGTGACCTCGCGAGATTCTCCGGAGGGTCCTCGCATGGTCGAGGTCGATGATGCATCGTCGGCATTGCTGAAGTTCGCTGCGGGCGCCCAAGGAACTCTTGAGGTCGCGCGCAGTGCACCTCGACGACCGTGCGACTTTGTCGTCGAGGTGAACGGATCACGGGGAACCGCGATATTTTCGTACGCACGCCTCAATGAGCTCTGGGTGGGCTACGTGGACGAGGACCCTCGTCACTACGGGCTGCGTCGGATACGCGTGGAGCACCCCAGTCATCCCCAGACGGCTGGTTGGTGGCCCCTCGGTCAGGGAGTGGGATACGACGCAAGTCTGGTGAACCAGGCTGCGGACCTCGCGGCCGCGTGGCCGGATGGCTCGTACGAACCTGACTTCGTACAAGGTGCTGCCGTGGTCGACGTGTGCGCGGCCATGGAGCGCTCGGCGGCCGAGCGCCACTGGATTCACGTGGCTCCCTGAGCGGGGCCTAGGCGGAGGTCCTGGGCACTGTCTTGTTGCATTGAGATCGTGGACGAAGAATTGCCGCGCGGGTGTCAACCCGCAGGGGGCTCGAAACCTTGACGAACTCACAGCGCAGTCGCCGTGTTCACGCTGTGCCATCCGATTGACGAGGTTGACGGTGCCGGTCTCGGCGATGCGTCAACGTCACCGACGGGTCGAAGCTGGCTAGGCGTCCCGGACGGCTTCGATCCCGTCTCTAGACACGCAGTCGTTGACGTGGCTGAGGCCCACCACACCACGGCTCATGCAGTGGCGCCGTCCCCCAGCCTCAGAATGTGGTCGCGTCGATCACGAACCGATAGCGCACGTCGCTGGCCCTGGTACGTTCGAAGGCGTCCGCAATCTCGTTCGCGTCAATCACTTCGACGTCGCTGGTTATCGCGTGGCGGGTGCAGAAATCGATCATCTCTTGAAGCTCGCGCATGCCGCCCGCCATTGATCCGGCGATTGAACGCCTCTTGGCAACGAGCTCGCCTGCGCCGACTTCATAGGGACGTGAGGGGAGCCCCACCAGAACCAGTGTGCCGTCCAGACGCAATCTATCGAGATAGCTAGTCAAGTTGAGTGGGGCGGACACGGTGTTGATAATGAGGTCGAACGAACTCGATTCGTCGCCCGACGCGTTGGGCACAGACGTGTTTACGAATTCCCGTGCCCCGAGGCGAAAAGCATCGTCACGCTTGTTCGCTGAGTGTGAAAATACTGTGGTGCTGGCCCCCATGGCCGCAGCAAACTTGACGGCTAGATGACCGAGTCCGCCAAGACCAATGACGCCGACCTTCGTACCGGTAGTCACGCCCCAATGGCGCAGCGGTGAGTACACCGTGATACCAGCACAGAGCAGTGGAGCGACGCCGGCCAAGTCGAGGGAGTCTGGGATTCTTACCGCAAACTCCTCGTCGACCACGAACTGATCGCAGTAGCCGCCGTACGTAGGAGTTACGCCGTCGCGTTCAAACGCGTTGTACGTCGGAGTGTCACTCTCTTGGCAGTACTGCTGATCGCCGCGGCGGCAGAACTCGCACTTGCGGCAGGAGTCGACGAAGGTGCCTACTCCAATCCTGTCACCCACGGCAAACTTTGAGCACGCCGGGCCCACCGCCGACACGACACCGACGATCTCGTGACCGGGGACCATTGGAAAGATTCCTGGGCCCCAGTCCTCATCGATCTGGTGAATGTCTGAGTGGCAGACGCCGCAGAACGTGACGTCAAATTTCACGTCGTGGTCCCGTAGTTCTCGACGGGAGAAGACGAAGGGCGTGAGTGGTGTGCTCGGGCCAAGGGCCGCTCGTCCGTGAACCTCCATGGGTGACCTCCCTTAACGCAAACTCTGACGTTGTCTCACTGAACTACTGAGGGTTGGCGCTACCTTGAGCCAACTAGAAGTGGACCCTATGTGTCAAGCCCCGGAGTGGGGGGGCGGTCGGAATCCTGAGACGAAGACGGCGCCTTCGATTACGCCACGTGAGCGCTTCAGAGTTACTCCCTCGATCCGTAACGCCGAGCCAGGTGCGTCGTCGCCCGGACGGACATGACCGGATCCCGTGACGAGGCTTTGCCGTACGCCGGTGTTCGCTGCTTCGGCCCGCTCTGAGTTTGTCGCGCTGGCGAGAGGGTTTGCAGGCTCACACCAGGTATGGCGCCGCTCACAGCGAGCCAAACCAGGGTGGGGCGCCGCGAGCACCGGGGTCGGCATTCCGGTGGCGTCCCTGTCGGCCCGTTCGACGCCGGCCGTGGTTCCTTACAATGCCAAAGTGCCTCTCACGACCTCGGACAGTGATTGCGTTCTGAGCGTTGACGTCGGTGCTACTTCGATCAAGATCGCGGTCTTTGATCGACGCGGTGAGTTGCGCGGAAGGACGAATCGCGTTCCGACTCCGTATCCTTGTCCGCCGAAGCGCATGGTCGAGGACTTGACAACGCTGGTGGTTGATGCGCCGTGTCGTCACGTTGCCGTCGGCTTTCCGGGCGACATGGACTCGGGCATTGTCCTTGAGCCGGGCAACTTGGCGCGCGAGGGCGGCATCGGCACGCCTGTTGACGCAGAGATCGATGCTCAGTGGCGCGGCTATCACCTCGAGGCGGCATTGCGCGCGGCCACCGGGCGCGACGTACGCGTGGTCAACGACGCGACGCTCGCCGCCCTGGGAGCCAGCTTGGGCGAGTCGCGCGAACTCGTCTTTACGTTGGGCACGGGATTCGGGATCGCCCTGGTGGTCGACGGCACGCTGGTGCGCATTCGCGACGTGGGCGCTGAGGTGTTCGCCGACGAGGAGACCTACGACGAGGCGCTCGGCGAGCCGTCGCGGGCGCGAGACGCTCAGCGCTGGCAGCAACTCCTCCATCGAGCCGTGGCCGACTTCGTCGAGGAGTTCGACGCACGCATCATCCACTTCGGGGGTGGCAACGCTCGTCACGTCCAGGCGCGCGACTTCGAGGACGTGGCCGAGCGAGTCGTCGTCAATGACGACCTGTCCACGCTGCGCGGCGCGCTGCGACTCTTCGTGGCCGACGTCGCCTAGGACGAGGTGGCGCCGGCCGCTACGCTACGCACGACCGGCGAGGAGAGAACCGCGATGACCCACTTCGAGGCCGAGATCCGCAGTCAGGGCGCCGTGCTGCGCGCGCGCGCCGAGGCGAGCGCCGAGGCCGTCGCGCGCCTGGCGAGCTCCTGGGACGAGATCGACTACGCCCTCGTGGCCGCGCGCGGGTCCTCGGACAACGCGGCTCGCTACTTCCAGTACGTGCTCGGCCAGCGGGCCGGGCTCCTCGTCGCCCTGGCGGCGCCGTCGCTGTTCGAGGACTATCGCCACATGCGACTCGGTCGCGCGGGCGTGCTGGCGATCTCTCAGTCGGGGCGCTCGCCGGGCATGGTCGAGGTCCTGCGCACCGCTCAAGCCCAGGGTCGACCCGCGAGCGCGATGACCAATTACGCCGACTCGCCCCTCGCCCAGGGCGCCGACGTGCTCGTCGACCTCGCGGCGGGCTCCGAGCGGGCGATCGCCTCGACCAAGACCTTCTCGGCGACCTGGCACGCCCTGAGTCAGCTCGCGTCCCAGCTGAGCGCGACGCCCCTCGAGGGTCTCGACGAGCTGGGCGAGGCCGTGGACCACGTGGCCGACTGGGCCCTGGGCAGTGCGCTGCCGATCGAGCTGCTCGACGCGCCGCGGGGCCTGACCATCATTGGGCGCGGCGTGGGCTACGCCGCGGCCTCCGAGACCGCCCTCAAGGTGCGCGAGGTCTCCGGCCTGCGCGCGGAGGCCTTCGCCGCCTCGGACTACCTGCACGGGCCCATCGGAGCCGACGGGGCCCAGAGTGCGACCCTTCTGCTGCTCACCGACGAGCTGACGGACGCGGTCGCCGAGGAGCTGCTCATGACGGTCCGCGCGCTGGGCGCGAGCACCGTCGTCGTGCGCCCGCCCCAGCGACGGGCCGTGGCCTGCGACGCGCAGGTCGTCCTGCCCAGTGACGCGCCGAACTGGGCGCTCGGGCTCCTGGAGGTCGTGCTGGGCCAGGTGCTGACGCTGCGCCTGGGTGAGCGACGGGGCCGGGCGATTGACACCTCTCCGGTGCTGTCCAAGGTGACGACGAGCGCGTGAGGGCCCCGGGCATTCGCGTAGTTCACAGAGATTGTGAAAATCTCTCATTTCTGAGTTGCCGGGTGTGAAGTCTTCACATAGTGTGGCTGCGTGATCGCCGTCGCCGGCAGATTCGGGTGTTCGTGACCGACGGCGCAGCGCTCGCGGTAGGTGAACGGGGGACCGACCGGGACCCACGAGGGAGGAGTTTCACTGTGAGGAAGAAGTTAAGGGCGGGTCTCTTCAGTTCAGCCTTGGCCCTGGTGGCCGGGATGTGTGTCGCGGTGGTCCCGGGCGTGCTGGGCACGAGCGTGGCCGGTGCCGCGGCGCAGGTCCCGTTGAACCTGGCCAACGAGCAGGGCATGTTGTGGCCGTGTACGTTCAATCCATTCATTCCATCGTCGTCGCCGTACTCGGTGGGCGTGACCTACGAGACGCTCGAGTTCGTGAACTCACTCCAGAGTGGCAAGGTGACGCCGTGGCTCGCGACCGGCTCGGCGTGGAGCAACAACAACAAGACCTTGACCTTCACGATCCGCCACGGCGTGACCTGGTCCGACGGCAAGCCCTTCAGCGCGGCCGACGTCGTGTACACCTTCAACCTGTTGAAGAAGTACCCGGCCCTGGACGCCAACGCCGTGTGGTCGGTCCTGTCGAGTGTCAAGCAGTCTGGTTCGAACAAGGTCGTGTTCAACTTCTCGACCTCGGCGGTGCCGTACTTCTACTACGTGGCTGGCCAGGTGCCGATCGTGCCCCAGCACATCTGGAGCAAGATCGCTAACCCGGTGTCGAACCCGATCTCGAATCCGGTGGGCACGGGCGGCTACCTGATGAGCAAGTGCACGCCCCAGAACATCCAGTGGACGAACAACCCGCACTACTGGCAGGCGGGCAAGGCCGTCGTCAAGACGGTGAACATGCCGGCGTTCCTGTCCAACAACACCTGCAACGAGTACCTCGCGACGGGTCAGTCCCAGTGGGGCTCGCAGTTCATCCCGAACATCAAGAGCTACTACGTGGCCAAGAAGCCGGGCAACACCTACTGGTTCCCACCCGTGGCGAACGTGTCGCTCTTCCCGAACCTGACCCAGGCGCCGCTCAATGACGTCAAGGTCCGCCAGGCCATCAGCTACGCGATCGACCGGCCGACGGTCTCCAAGATCGGCGAGTACGGCTACGAGCCGCCCGCGAGCCAGACCGGCATCGTGAGCCCGACGTTCTCCTCGTGGACCTCGTCCTCGGCCGTCGCGGCCCAGGGCACGAGCTACAACCCGAGCAAGGCCGTCGCGCTGCTGAGCTCGGACGGCTACAAGAAGGCCAGCGATGGCATCTTCGCCAAGAACGGCAAGCAGCTGAACCTGACGATCATCACCAACGGCGGCTACTCGGACTGGGTCGCCACCGTCCAGGTCATCGCCCAGGAGCTCAAGAAGGTCGGCATCAACGCGACGGTCAACCCCATCGCGTCGACGAACTTCTACTCGGACGTCTACGCCGGCAAGTTCCAGCTGGCCTACAACGTCGAGTCCGGTGGTCCGACGCCGTTCTACGAGATGCGCCAGTGGCTCTACTCGAAGAACTCCGCCCCCATCGGCACGGCCGCGGCCTCGAACTGGGAGCGCTTCAACAGCCCGAGCGTGGACGCGCTGCTCAACCAGTACGGCGCCACGACCAGCCCGAGCCAGCAGCACTCCATCGTCAACCAGCTCCAGATGGTCATGGTCAAGCAGGCCCCGATCATCCCGGTGCTCGAAGAGGTGGACTGGTTCCAGTACAACTCGAAGGCCTTCACCGGCTTCCCCACCGCGACTAACCCCTACGCACAGCCGGGCCTGTACAACATCCCGGACTGGGGCTACGTGCTGGACAACCTGAAGCCCGCCAAGTAATCCGCACCATTTAGACAGAGTCATACGCTGAGCTGAGCCGGGGAGATGAGGTTTCTAGTACGCCGTGTGGGCTTCCTACTGGTAGCCCTGTGGGTCGCCCTCACGGTGAACTTCTTCATCCCCCGGCTCATGCCCGGCAATCCGGCCGAGGCCATGATGGCCAAGTTCCGGGGCCACGTGAACCCGGTCGCGCTGCACGCGCTCGAGGTGGCCTTCGGCGTCAACACGCACCAGAGCCTGGCCTCGGCCTACGTGCAGTACGTGGGCAACACGCTGCACGGCAACCTCGGGATCTCGACGAGCTACTTCCCCCTCCCGGTGGCGACGGTGATCATGCGGGCCCTGCCGTGGTCCCTGGGCCTCGTGGGGCTGAGCACGGTGCTCGGCTTCCTGGTCGGCACGGCCATCGGGGCGA
This sequence comes from Actinomycetes bacterium, assembly GCA_021782915.1. GTDB lineage: Bacteria > Actinomycetota > Acidimicrobiia > Acidimicrobiales > RAAP-2 > RAAP-2. The sequence goes on from JAJXUK010000009.1 coordinate 17,048, forward strand.
TCGCGGCCTGGCGTCGCGGCGGGGTCCTGGACTCGGTCCTGCCGCCGACCTTCGTGGTGATCTCGGCCTTTCCGTACTTCTGGGTGGGCCTGCTGTTCATCTGGCTCTTCGCCCTGACCCTCAACTGGTTTCCCCTGCTGGGCGGCTACTCCGAGACCGCGACGCCGGCCTTGACGTGGTCCTTCGTCGGCGACGTGCTCGTGCACGCGGTGCTGCCCGCCTTCACGATCCTGCTGACGTCCATCGGCGGCTGGATCCTGACGATGCGCAACAACATGATCACCGTGGTCGCCGAGGACTACGTCAAGATGGCTCGCGCCAAGGGCCTCAAGCCGCGCCGGATCCTCTGGCAGTACGCCGGGCGCAACGCCCTGCTGCCCAACCTCACGGGATTCGCCATGTCGTTGGGCTTCGTGATCTCCGGGGCCATCCTGGTCGAGTACGTGTTCAACTATCCCGGACTGGGATTCATGCTCCTGCAGGCGGTGGAGAACGAGGACTACCCGCTCATGCAGTCGCTGTTCCTCTTGATCACCGTGGCGGTCCTGTTCGCGATCTTTCTGTCCGACGTGGCCACGGCGGCGCTGGACCCGCGCACCCGGAGTAGCTCATGAGCTGGCTGCGCGCCGCGGGTCGCCGACTGCGTCGGGCTGGGGTGTTCCTGCGCAGAGACAAGAAGGCGGCGGCGGGCTCGGTCATTCTGCTCCTGCTGCTCATCGTGGCGATCTTCCCCTCGTGGTTCACCCCGGACGACCCCGCGGCCGAGATCTACACCCCGGGCATCGGGCTGTCCTGGGCTCACCCGCTGGGCACGACCTCCTTCGGCCAGGACGTCTTCAGCCAGGTCATCGCCGGCACGCGCCAGAGCGTGTTCATCGCCCTCATCGTCGGGCTGCTCTCGACGATCCTCTCGGTGGTCATCGGCGTCTCCGCGGCCTACCTGGGTGGCTGGATCGATGACGTGCTCTCGATGTTCACCGACGTAGTGCTCGTGATACCGACGTTCCCGCTCATCATCGTGATCACCGCGTATCTGAAGAACGCGAGCTTCTGGCTGATGGTGATGGTCCTGGTCTTCACGGGCTGGTCCTACGGGGCGCGCCAGCTGCGCGTGCAGGCGCTCTCGCTGCGCAATCGGGACTATCTGCTCGCCGCACGCGCTCGCGGAGAGTCCGCGCTCTACGTGATCTTCGTCGAGCTGCTGCCGCCGATGACCTCCTTGATCGTGGCCAACTTCCTGGGCGCGGCGCTCTACGCCGTCCTGGCCGCCTCGGGCCTGCAGTTCGTGGGCCTGGGCAACATCAACGCTCAGTCGTGGGGCACGATGCTCTACTGGGCCCAGAACAACGAGGCGCTGGCGACCGGCCTGCCGCTGTGGGCCCTGGCGCCCGGCATCGCGATCGCCGTGCTGGGCAGCGCGCTGGCCCTGCTCAACTACGCCTTCGACGAGGTCGCGAACCCCGCGCTGCGTCCGGTGTCGCGTCGCAAGGTGAGGGCCCTGTCGTGAGCCTGCTGAGCGTGTCCGATCTCTACGTGGAGTACGAGACCGCGGCCGGACCGGCCCGCGCGGTCAGCGGGGTGTCACTCGAGCTGGAGCCGGGCGAGTTCCTGGCCATCGTCGGCGAGTCGGGCTGCGGCAAGTCGACGTTGCTCTTCGCCATCGCCCAGCTGCTGACCTACCCCGCGCGCGTGGTGGGCGGATCGGTGCACTTCGACGGCGTTGATCTGACCTCGCTCAGGCCCGAGGAGCTGCGTCAGCATCGCTGGCGTGACTTCTCGGTGGTGATGCAGAGCGCCATGAACGCACTCAACCCCACGCTGTCCATTGGTGCTCAGCTCGTGGACGTGTGCCGGGCCCACACCGACTGGGACGAGAGGCGCATCGCCGAGCGCAGCGCGGAGGTGCTCGCCATGGTCTCCATCGACGCGGCGCACCTCAAGAGCTACCCGTTCCAGCTCTCGGGTGGCATGCGCCAGCGCGCCATGATCGCCATGGCCCTGCTGCTGGAGCCGAGGCTGGTGATCATGGACGAGCCGACGTCGGCCCTCGACGTCGTGGCCCAGCGGTCCCTGATGCGACAGATCCAGGCGCTGCGTGAGCGCCTGGGGTTCTCGGTGCTCTTCGTGACCCACGACATGAGCGTGGTCTCGCACTTCTCGGACCGCCTGGCCGTGATGTACGCCGGCGAGGTGGTCGAGCTGGGCGCGACGCGCCAGGTCTTCGACCGCCCGCAGCACCCGTACTCCCACGGGCTGATGGACGCGTTTCCGTCGCTGCTCGGCGCGCCGAAGCCCCTCACCGGCATCGCCGGCAACCCGCCGTCGCTGGTGGACCCGCCGGCCGGCTGCCAGTTCGCCCCGCGCTGCGCGCAGGCGATGGACGTGTGCACGCTGGTGCGCCCCGAACTCGTGCAGGAGGACGGCCGGGCCGTGCGCTGCCACCTGATTCACCCGGTGGACCGACCGTGAGCGAGCCCGTCCTGCAGGTTCAGGGGCTCACCCGGCACTTCCGCGTCGGGGGGTTCCGCACCCGTGGCCTGCTGCACGCGACCGACGAGGTCAGCTTCGACGTCGGCGCGGGCGAGATCGTCGCGCTGGTGGGCGAGTCGGGTTCGGGCAAGTCGACCATCGCGCGCGTGCTGGCGGGGCTGTATCCGCCCTCGGCGGGCCGGGTCGTCTTCGAGGGCCGCGACGTGGGGCGCCGCCCGAGCCGCGAGGTGCGCGGTCGCATGCCCATGGTCTTCCAGGACCCCTTCGGCTCGATCAACCCGGTCTTGCGCGTGGGCCACAGCATCGCGCGCTCGCTCAAGTTGCACCGTCCAGAGTTGAGCGGCGCCGAGCGCGAACAGGAGGCGGTCGCCCTGCTCGAGCGCGTCGGGCTGATCCCGGGCGCCGACGTGCTGCGCCGCTTCCCTCACGAACTCTCCGGTGGCCAGCGTCAGCGCCTGGGATTCGCCCAGGCGCTGGCCTCGCACCCGTCCCTGATCCTGGCCGACGAGCCGGTCTCCATGCTGGACGTGTCCATTCGCATCGGCCTCTTGAACGTGATGCGTGACCTGCGTGACTCTGAGGGCGTCTCGATCCTGTACATCACCCACGACTTGGCCAGTGCACGCTACGTCGCCGACCGCATGATCGTCCTGTACGCCGGGCGCATCGTCGAGCAGGGCGACACCGAGCGCGTCATCACGACGCCCCAGCACCCCTACACGCGCCTGCTGATGTCCACGGCGCCCGATCCGCGTCTGCCCCTGGCCGACGACGCCTCGGTCACGGATCTCGGCGAGCCGCCCAAGGTGATCAATCCCGGCCCGGGCTGTCGCTTCGCGCCGCGCTGCCCGCTGGTCACCGAGCAGTGCCGCGCGTCCACGCCGGCGCTCGTGACGCTGCGCTCGAATCAGCGCGTCGCCTGCTACGCGGTCGAGGACGAGTGACGAGCCTGCTGCCGCGCCCGCGCCTGGTCCTGGCCGGCGAGGGGGCCGTGACGTGGCGCTCGCCCCTTCGCGTGCGCGTGGCGCCCGTCCTGGCGGAGGCGCTCGACGTCTTCGCCGAGGACCTCGCCGCGGCGGTGGGCTGGGCGGTCGACGTGGTCGACGACTCCGCCCCGGCGGACCTGGAGATCATGCTCAACGAGCGTCTCGGTGCCGAGGCGTACTGCCTGCGCGTCGAGGACGTGACCCGAGTGGAGGCGGCAGGCGCCGCGGGTGCCAGCTACGCGCTCACCACGCTGCGCCAGCTGGGCCCCGACGAGCTGTGGGGCCGCGCCGGGCAGCTGGAGCGCTGGCGGGTGCCGCGCGTGTCCGTCGAGGACGAGCCGCGATTCGCGTGGCGCGGCGCGCACCTGGACGTGGCGCGCCACTTCTTCGACGTGGCGACGATTCTTCGCTTCGTGGAGCTGCTCGCGGCGCACCGGCTGAATCGGCTCCACCTGCACCTCAACGACGACCAGGGCTGGCGGGTGGAGATTCCGGGCTGGCCCCGACTCACGCAACGTGGCGCCCAGCGCCGATCCTCGCCGGTGGGCCACGAGAGCGAGGGACGGGACGACGGTCTGGCCCACGGCGGATACTTCAGCGCCGAGGACCTCGCGCACCTGCGTGAGTACGCCCGGCGCCGACACGTGATGATCGTGCCGGAGATCGATCTGCCCGGCCACGCCCAGGCGGCGATCGCGGCCTACCCCGAGCTCGGCTGCACGAGCGAGCCCGTGGAGGTCTGGACTCGTTGGGGGATCTCCGAGCACGTGCTGAACGTCGAGCCGGTCGCCTTCGCCTTCGCCACCGACGCGCTGAGCCACGTGGCGCGGCTCTTTCCCGAGAGCCCGGTGCACATCGGCGGCGACGAGTGTCCGACGAGTGAGTGGCAGGCCAGTCTCGCGGCTCGGCGCGTCATGCACGAGCACGGCTTCAGCGACGTGCGCCAGCTGCAGGGGCTCTTCACCACGCGTCTCGCCCAGGTGCTGCACTCGCTCGGTCACGAGGTCCTGGCCTGGGACGAGGTGCTCGACGCGGACGTGCCGGCCGGCACGGTGATCGTCGCCTGGCGACACGCCGACAAGGGCCTCGAGGCCGCCCGGCGGGGCCTGGACGTCATCATGGCGCCGATGCAGTGGCTGTACCTCGACTGGCTCAACAGCGACCGACCCGATGAGCCGGTCGCCATCGCGCCCCCGCCGGCGGTCACGACCTGGCAGCGCGTGTACCAGTTCGTGGTGGTGCCGCCCGAGCTCGAGGCCGAGCTGGTCGCGCGCGTGCGCGGAGCCCAGGCCCAGCTGTGGACCGAGTACATCGCCACGCGCGAGCACCTGGACTACATGGCCTTTCCGCGCCTGAGCGCGTTCAGCGAAGTGGTGTGGGGAACCGCGGGCGAGCTCGACGAGTTTGAGGGCCGACTGCGCACGCACCTGGGTCGTCTGGACGCCATGGGTGTGGCCTATCGGCGCCTAGACGAATGACGGACGCGGCGAGCACCCTGGCCGCGATGCGCGCGAGCGTCGCCCGCGAGGCCGCCGAGCCCGAGCGTGTCGCGCGAACGTCCGCGCAGCAGATCGGTGAGTCCCTCACGGGGCTGGGCCTGGCGGCCGAGGACGTCGAGGAGGCGTCGGCGCACTGGCGGGACCTCGCGTCCAGGTCCGAGTGGTGCGACCTGCTGGCCGGCGTGCTGGCCCAGGTGCAGCGTCAGCAGGGTCAGCCGGATGAGCCGGTGGCCATCTGGGACGACCTGGATGGAGCCGGCGACCTGGGTCGACTCTTCTATCTCTACGTGGCGGCCCTGAGTGCGGGCTGGACCGCGACGTACCTGGGCCGCTCGGGGTTCCCGTCCGAGGTCATCGCCCAGAGCCTGGGCACCCTGGCCCGGCACGTGCGGGTGCACCGTGACAAGCGAGGCACCCTGGGAGTGGACGCGGGCTGGTGGATCCTGCTGATGCTGCGCGGGGATCTGGTCACCGTGGGCGCACTGCAGTATCACCGCGTGAACCTCGGGCGGGGCACGCTGTCACCCCAGCCCTGGTACGACGAGCGCGCCGCCGCGGACCTCGGGGCTGGGTTTCGGGCCGGAGACGCCAGCGTGGGGCTGCACATACCCGATGGAGCCGACCTCTCGGCGCGCTCGGTGGCGTGCTCGCTGGCCGCAGCGCGCGACCTGCTCGATCGCTGCTGGCCGGTCAGCCAGCGCCGCCTGGTGACCTGTCAGTCCTGGATGCTGGACGAACGCCTGGGCGACTGGCTCGACGCGACGAGCAACCTGGTGCGCTTCGGCGCGCTCTTCACGCTGGTGCCGGGCTGGCTGGAGGGCGACGAGGACGTGCGCGAGTTCGTCTTCCGCCCGCGCGCGAGCGGGCCCAGCACGCTCCAGGGCGTGGTCGCGGGGCTCTTCGAGCGCGGCGAGCACTGGCACGTGCGCACCGGGTGGCTCGCCTGGGAGAGGCGCTAGGTCGTCGGTGTGCAATTCTGTGAGGTCTGCTCCGGTGAAGTTGTGAGAAACTCTCAATAAGGGATTGCAGAATGTTAAAAAATCACATATCCTCGAGCCATGGACTCTAAGACGCGTCGCGGCATCATCGCGGAGCGACTGCGTCGCGAGGGCGAGGCCTCGATCGCCGAGCTGGCCACGCACTTCGGCACGAGCGAGATGACCATTCGGCGCGACCTGGACCTGCTCGAGATCGAGGGCCTGGCGCGCCGGGCGCGCGGCGGGGCCATCTCGGTCCAGGGACGCGGCTTCGAGCCGCCGGTCCTGCAGCGCTCCACGGAGCAGGCCGAGGCCAAGCGACGCATCGGCGCCGCGGGTGCGGCCACGCTGCGCAACAACGAGACGATCGTGCTGGACGTGGGCTCGACCACCCACGAGCTCGCGCGCGCGATCCCCGAGACGCTGAGCATCACCGCGATCACCAGCTCGCTGCTGATCGCCACCGAGTTGGCGACCAAGCCACTCGTGCGCACCATCGTCACGGGAGGCGTGGTGCGCCACGGCGAGATGAGTCTCGTGGGCACGCGCGCTATCCGGTCCTTTGACGACCTGCACAGCGACGCGGTCTTCCTCGGCGTGGCGGGCATCAGCGACGAGGCCGGCCTGACCGAGTACAACCTCGACGACGCCGACGTGAAGCGCGCGGCGCTGGCCTCGGGCCGACGCAAGGTCGTGCTGGCCGACGCGACCAAGATCGGGCGCGTCGCACTGGTGACGGTGGCCCCCGCGCACACCATCGACGTGCTCATCACGAACGCCTCGCCGCGCAACGAGACCATTGAACGTCTGCGCGAGCAGGACGTGGAAGTCATCCACGTCGAGCCCTTCGAGGAGGAGTCCCGATAATGTCCCGCTTCCGCACGATCTTCCCGACCGTCGACAAGCCCTTGATCGCCATGGCGCACGTGCCACCGCTGCCGGGCACGCCGCTCTACGACGCGTCCGGCGGGGTGCAGGGCCTGATCGATCACGTCCGGCGCGACGTCGATCTGTTGCTCGAGGGAGGCTTTGACGCCATCCTCTTCTGCAACGAGGGCGATCGGCCGTATCAGCTGCACGCCGGGCTCGAGGCCTCGGCGGTGATGTCTCGCGTGGTCAGCGAGTGTCGCCCGAGTGACCGGCCCTACGGCGTGGACTTTCTCTGGGACGCCCAGTGCGCGCTGGCCATCGCGGTGGCCACCGACGCGGCGTTCATGCGCGAGGTGGTCACCGGCTCCTGGGAGTCCGACATGGGCGCCTGGAACCCCGACGCCGCGACGCTGCTGCGCAACCGGCGCCACTTCGCCCGCGAGGACCTGGCCATCTTCGCCAACGTGACGCCCGAGTTCGCCTCGAGTGTCGGTGGGCGCTCGCCCGCCCAGATGGCGCGCTCGACGGTGGTCTCCAGCCTGGCCGACGTGATTCTCGTCTCCGGACCCATGGCGGGCTCCGAGCCGGACGTGGGCACGGTGGCCGACGTGCGCGAGGCGCTCGACCCGCAGATCCCGGTCCTGCTCAACACCGGGGCGAAGGCGGGCACCATCCAGCGCTACCTGAAGCACGCCGACGGCTGCATCGTGGGCAGCGACCTCAAGCGCGACGGCTACACCTGGAACGAGGTGGACCCGCAGCGGGTCACGCGCTTCATCGACGCGGCGCGCAGTGCCTGAGCCAGGCGGACTTCTCCTCGGCGTGGACGTGGGCTCCTCGGGAGTCAAGGCGATCCTGCTCGCGCCGGCGAGGGGGATCGTGGCCTCGGCGACGCGTTCGGTGAGCCTGTACAGCGAGCGAATCGGATGGGCCGAGGCCGACGCCGAGGAGTGGTGGGCCAGCCTGTGCTCGCTGGTTCCCGAGCTGCTCGCGCTCGCCGGCGCGCGCAAGGAGGACGTGCGCGCCGTGGCGGTCAGCGGCATGGTCCCGGCGGTTCTGGTGACCGACGAAGACGGCAACCCGCTGCGTCGCGCGATCCTGCAGAACGACGCGCGAGCCGTCGAGGAGATCCGCGAGCTGCGCGAGGAGTTGGCCGGCACCGACCTGCTGGGCCGGACCGGCTCGGTCCTCTCCCAGCAGTCCGTCGCGCCGACGCTGCGCTGGCTGGCGCGTCACGAGGCCCCCGTGTGGGCCGCGGCGCGCGTCGTGCAGGGCTCGTACGACTGGCTGGCTCGGCGCCTCGGCGCGATGGTGCACGTGGAGGAGAACTGGGCGCTGGAGAGCGGCCTGTTCAGCCTGCAGGGTGAGCAGCTCGATGAGGTGTGGGCGTGTCTGCCTGAGTCGGTGCCCCAGATCGGGCCCGTGCGACGCCCGGGTGACGTGGTCGGCTCGCTCAGCCTGGATGCGGCCCGGGCCACGGGGCTCGCCCCGGGCACGCCCATCGTGGTGGGCGGAGCCGACCACGTCCTGTCGGCCTACGGCGCCGGACTCGTCGAGACGGGTGACTGTCTGGTCAAGTTGGGCGGGGCGGGCGACATCCTGGCCGTCGCGGACACGCCGCTCGTGGACGCGCGCCTCTACCTGGACAAGCATCCTCTGGCCGGGGCGTGGCTTCCCAACGGGTGCATGGCCACCAGCGGCTCGCTGCTGCGCTGGGAGCAGTCGCTGCTCGGAGGCGTGTCGCTCGAGGAGCTGGACGCCGAAGCCGCGCACAGCGCCCCGGGCGCGCTGCTGGCCCTGCCGTACTTCCTCGGCGAGAAGACGCCCCTGCACGACCCGGACCTGCGCGGCGGGGTGCTCGGGCTGCACCTGGCCAGCACGCGGGCCGACCTGCACCGCGCGTTCCTCGAGAGCATCGCCTACGGATTCCGCGCACACGTCGACGTCTTCGCCGAGCGCGGACTGCACGTGCGGCGCACCTGGGTCACGAACGGGGGATCCCGCTCGCGTCTGTGGCGCGAGATCCTGGCCGACGTGCTCCAGCTCGAGCTGATCTCGCTGATCGAGCACCCGGGCGCGTCCTTCGGCGCCGCCGTGCTGGCCGGTGTCGGCGTGGGCCTCATCGCGGACCCGTCCTACGTCGAGGGCGCCCTGGCGCGCGCTGAGCTGATCACGCCCAACGAGGCGCGCCGCGCGCTCTACGAGGAGCGCTACGCCCAGTTCCGCGAGCTGAGCGCCGTGACGACGAGCCTGTCGCACGCACTAGCAAGGAGCAACGAATGACCAGCCCCATCGCCGCCGTCACCGGAGCCGGATCGGGAATCGGCGCCGCCATCGCCCGCGAGCTCGCTCGGCGTGGGCACCGGGTCGTGGTCACCGACGTGGACGTGGACGCGGCCACGCGCGTGGCCGAGGAGATCGACGGTGTGGCCCTGGGCCTGGACGTCACCGACCCCGTGGCCTGCGACGAGGTCGTGCACGAGATCTTCGAGCGCTTCGGCACGCTCGACGTGTGGGTCTCCAATGCGGGCATCTCGAAGATGCAGCGATTCCTCGACGTCTCACCCGGGGACCTCGCGCGCACCTTCGAGGTCAACACCTACGGGGTCTTCTACGCGGGCCAGTCGGTCGCGCGCGAGATGGTCGCGCGTGGGATCCGTGGCTGCATCGTCAACACGGCCTCGATGGCGGCCAAGCAGGGCCGCGTCCCATTCCTGTCGGACTACGTGGCCAGCAAGTTCGCGGTGCTGGGCCTCACGCAGGCCATGGCCTTCGAGCTCGCCGAGCACGGCATCCGCGTCAACAGCGTCTGTCCCGGCTTCGTCGCCACGCCGATGCAGGAGCGTGAGCTCGCCTGGGAGGCCTCGCTGCGCGGCATGGAGCCGGGTGCGGTGCGACAGCTCTGGATCAACGACACGCCGATGAAGCGCCTCGAGACGCCCGAGGACGTTGCGCGCGTCGTCGGCTTCCTCGTCTCCGAGGACGCGGCCTTCGTCACCGGCGAGGCGATCTCGGTCAACGGCGGCGCCTTCATGGACTAGGCGCCGCGCCGAGGGTGGGGCGTGGCGCACTCGCGAGGGGCCCTCGTGGGCCGAGCACGCCGGTGGGCGCGCCTCGCCGGAGCCGGCCCGGCCCACGCGCCGCGAGTCGCTCGGGGACCAGATGTGTGGAAAAAGTGGGCCTAACTGGTGGCTATCGACCCGCGTCGCGACAAAAGCGGTGCAAAACGTGAATCTTTCTGGGTAAAAGTCTGTGATTTGGCGATTCTCGTTTGCGCCCGTGTGGCGGCGGTGGCACAGTGACACTCGTAGTTCACGCAGTACCGGTCGACGATCACCGGAGCCGCAAGGCAAAGGTGACGGAGGCGTGAGGGACCTCGCAAGAGGGACGGAGCGCTTCACCGGGCGGGGAAGTTCGGTTCCCCGTTTGGCACGACGAATGGTGTGAGTTACCCGCCGTCGAGCGGTGGCCTGTCCGACACGGGCCTTCGTGCGACGTGCCTTCGGGAACCCCGAGGGGCTGGAGAGCTTCGGCTCACTGGTCACTCGGGGTTTCCGTCTTTTCGGGCGACACGCGGGCGCGGCACCTCGCCGCCGGCGACGAGACGTCTCAGAAGAGCGACGTGCTCACCGGCTCGATCAGGTTCGGCCCGTCGTTGCGCACGGAGCCCACGGCGGCGTCCACGACGTGATGGACCAGTGTGCCCGCGGGCGCCGCGCGCAATAGGGCCGCGCGCATCTCGGGCGGGTTGGCGACATCGAGCCAGTCATCGACGTCGTGACGCGCCAGGACCACGGGCATGCGGTCGTGCAGCTCGTCCATGTCGGGCCCGGGGCTGGTCGTGATCACGCTGCAGGTGCTCAGCGACACCTCGGGAGCACCCGGGTCGTGCCAGTGCTCGAAGAGCCCCGCGAGCAGGATCGGCTCGCCGTCGCCGCGGTGGAAGTAGTGCGGGGCCTTCGTGCGACCCGCGCGATGGTCCCACTCGTAGAAGCCGTCGACGGGGATGACGCAGGGGCGCTTGGCGAAGGCGCTGCGAAAGGAGGGCTTGGTGGCCACCGTCTCGGCCCGCGCGTTGAAGAGACGGTTAGCCACGGAGGGATCCTTGGCCCAGCTGGGCACGAGGCCCCAGCGCAGGCGCTCCAGGATGCGCCCCTCCGCGCTCTGGTGCGCGCCGAGCAGGTGGCGCAGCGGGCCAATGTTCCAACTGGGCACGAGGTCCTCGAGTCCCGCCGCGAGGCTGGCCTCGAGCAGGCGCGCGAGGCGGGCCGGCGGAGTGAAGAGGGCGACGCGTCCGCACATGGAGACTCCTTTTCCCTGACGCTAGGGGCCAATGGCGGGCGTCACGGCGACTCGCTACTCTTACGAACATATGTTCGCTTTTTCGCCATCCCGTCCGGATCTGCCGGCCGATCTCGTCGCCCGGCTGCGTCCGGTCTCCTTGTCCCACGCTCGGCGCCTGCCCCTGGAAGAGCCGTGGAGCGCCCTGGTCCCCGGGGCCGCGTTGCGGCGCGGATGGAGCGTCGTGGTCCAGTCCGGCTCGGGCCTGGGGGGCTTGAGCGTCGCCCTCGGGCTCCTCACGGGGGCCTCGCGCGCGGGCAACTGGGTGGCGGTGGTGGGGGTGGACGACCCGGGGGTGGTGGCCATGGCCGACCTCGGTCTGGACTTGCGCCGGGTGCTCTTCGTGCCGCGTCCGCGCGGGGCGTGGGCCGAGGCGGTCGGCGACCTGCTCGGGGGCGTGGACCTGATCGTGGTGCGCCCGCCGGGGCGTTGCTCGCCCTCGACGGCGCGGCGCCTGGTGGACCGGGTGCGTGAGCGCGGGGCGGTCCTCGTGGTGCTGACCGAGGAGCGCAGCTGGCCGGTGCCGGCGGACCTGAGCCTCGCGATCACCCAGACGCGCTGGGCGACGACGTCGCGTCTCGAGGCACGCTACGTGACGCTGCGCGTGAGCGGGCGCGGCCGGGCCAGCCGGGTGGCCGAGCACGTGGTGGTGCTGCCCAATCGCGCGGGGCGCGCCGAGGCGGGCGACTAGTGGAGCGCCTGCTCGGCGTCTGGGTCGCGGCGCTGTCTGAGGAGGCGCCCGACGGCTCGTCGTGGCGAGCCTTCGCCGCGCTCGTTGAGGCCCTGGGGGCGCTGTCGCCCTTCGTCGAGCCCGTGCGCCTGGGCCTGTGCGTCATCCCGGTGCGTGGACCGAGCCGGTTCTTCGGCGGTGAGGACGCGGTGCTGGATGCGGTGGCCCAGACGGTGCGCGACGTGACCGGCTGCGAGCCCAGCCTCGGTGTGGCCGACGGGCTATTCTGCGCCGAGCTCGCCGCGCGCTCGAGCCGGGTGGTGCCCGCCGGGCGCACCGAGGCCTTCCGGCGCGCCCAGCCCCTGGACGCTCTGGGTCGACCTGATCTGAGCGCGACGTGCGCACGTCTGGGGATCCGTCGGCTGGGGGAGTTCGCGGACCTGGATCCCGCACGCGTGCTGGGGCGCTTTGACGCCGGTGTCGCGCACGCGCATCGCGTGGCCCGCGGGGAGCTCGCCGAGCTCGACGGTCAGCGCGACCTGCGTCTGCTCGAGCACCTGGCCCGCGTGCGGGGCCAGGTGCTCGAGCGGGCCGAGCAGGGCGGCTTCTTCGGCGAGAGCGCGGCGGGCGACGAGCGTGCGAGCACGGCCGCGCACCGAGTGCGGCGTCGTCTGGGACCCGAGGGAGTCGTGGTGGCCACCCTGCGCCCGGGCCGGGTCCCCGAGGACCGGGCGGCGCTGGTGCCCTGGGGAGCGCCGCGCAGCATGGCCAGCGACGACGCGCCGTGGCCGGGGCGCGTAGCGCCGGCGCCGGCGAGCACCCTGGCGCGCCCGGTGGCCGTTGAGCTGCGCGACGCGAACGGGGCACCGCTGCGCGTCAGCGCGCGCGGCATCTTGTCGGGCGAGCCGGCGACGCTGTGGTTCTCGCACCGGATCCGCCGCGACGTCGCCTGGCACGCGGGTCCCTGGCCGAGCCTCGAGCGCTGGTGGGCGCACGCACGGCCTCGCGCGCACGTGCAGCTGGTGCTCACCAGCGGCGAGGCGGTGCTGCTCATGGCCCAGTCACAGCGTTGGTGGCTGGTGGGCATCTACGACTGATGGCGCGCTACGTCGAGCTGCACGCGCACTCGGGCTTCAGCTTCCTCGACGGGGCGAGCGACCCGGAGGAGTTGGTGGCCGAGGCCGTGCGCCTCGAGCTGGCCGGCCTGGGCCTGACCGACCACCACGGCCTCTACGGCGTGGTGCGCTTCGCCGAGGCCGCACGCGCCCTGGGCCTACCCACCATCTTCGGCAGTGAGATCACCCTCGGCGGACTCGACGATCGCACGGGGGTGCGCGATCCCTCCGGCGAGCACCTGGTGGTGCTGGCACGCTCGCCGGAGGGCTACCGGGCCCTCAGCCAGCTGCTGGCCGAGGCGCACCTGGCGCGCGGGCAGAAGGGGGCGCCGCGCTTCGGCCTGGAGGACCTCGCGGGTGCGGCGCACGACTGGGTGGTGCTGAGCGGGTGTCGCAAGGGGCCCCTCAGCCGCGCCCTGTACGCCGAGGGCCCGCGGGCCGCCGCGCGTGCCCTGGACGCGCTGGTGGCGGCCTTCGGGCGCGAGGGCGTCGCGGTGGAGATCTGGGACCACGACGGGCCCGAGGACGTGGCGCGCAATGACGAGCTGGCCGGCCTGGGCGTCGGGCGCGGCGTGAGCGTGCTGGCCACGGGCAACGTCCACTACGCCACACCCGCCGCGGCGCCGCGCGCCCAGGTGCTCGCGGCGATCCGCGCACGCGCCAGCCTCGAGGCGATGCGCGGGTGGCTCGCCCCGTCGCCGGCGGCGCACCTGCGCAGCGACGCCGAGATGCGCCGGCGCTTCGCACGCTGGCCCGGAGTCGTGGACGCGGCCGGCGAGCTCGGTGCGTCCCTCGCCTTCGACCTGCGCCTGGTGGCGCCGAACCTGCCGCGCTTTCCCACGCCGGAGGGCCTGGACGAGCAGGCCTACCTGACGCGCCTGGTCGAGGGGGGCGCCACGCGCCGCTACGGGTCGCGCGGGGCCGAGCGCGTGCCCGGGGCCTGGGCGCAGATCGAGCACGAGCTCGCCGTCATCGGCGCGCTGGGCTTCGCCGGCTACTTCCTGACGGTCTGGGACATCACGCAGTTCTGCCAACGCGAGGGCATCTACTGCCAGGGCCGCGGCTCGGCGGCCAACTCGGCGGTGTGCTACTCGCTGGGCATCACCAACGCCGACGCGGTGGCCCTGAACCTGTTCTTCGAGCGCTTCCTCTCCCCGGCGCGCGACGGGCCACCCGACATCGACGTCGACATCGAGTCGGGCCGGCGCGAGGAGGTGATCCAGTACGTCTATGCGCGCTACGGGCGCCGCCACGCCGCCCAGGTGGCCGCGGTGATCACCTATCGCTCGCGCTCGGCGCTGCGCGACGTGGCCCGTGCCCTGGGCTACTCAGAGGCCGAGGCCGACGCGCTGCGCGAGGCGCGCCACGTCGAGGGCGCGCTGCCCGCGCTGGTGTCCCAGCTGGCCGGCGAGCTGCGCGATCGGCCGCGCCACCTCGGGCTGCACTCGGCGGGCATGGTCCTGTGCGATCGGCCGGTGACCGAGGTCTGCCCGGTGGAGTGGGCCCGCACCAGCGGGCGCAGCGTGCTGCAGTGGGACAAGGACGACTGTGCGGCGATCGGCCTGGTCAAGTTCGACCTGCTGGGCCTGGGCATGCTCGAGGCCCTGCACCGGGCCGTGGACGAGGTCGCCGCCTACCACGGCGTCACGCTGGAGCTGGGTGAGCTGGCCCAGGAGAGCGCCGTCTATGACCTGCTCTGCGAGGCCGACACCGTGGGCGTCTTCCAGGTCGAGTCGCGCGCCCAGATGGCCACCCTGCCGCGGGTCAAGCCGCGCTGCTTCTACGACCTGGTGATCGAGGTGGCCCTCATCCGCCCGGGGCCGATCCAGGGCCACGCGGTCAACCCGTATCTGCGTCGTCGGCGCGGGGACGAGCCCGTGACCTACCTGCACCCGCGCCTCGAGCCGATCCTGGCGCGCACGCTGGGCGTGCCGCTGTTCCAGGAGCAGCTGATGGAGATGGCGGTCGCGGTGGCCGGCTTCTCGCCGGCCGAGGCCGACGAGCTGCGTCAGGCCATGGCCGCCAAGCGCTCCGAGGTGCGCATGCTGCGCCTCAAGAGCCGCTTCTACGCCGGCATGGCCGCCAATGGCATCACCGGCGCGAGCGCCGACCAGCTCTTCGAGGCCCTGGCGGCCTTCGCCAACTTCGGCTTCCCGGAGTCGCACGCGGTCTCCTTCGCCCACCTCGTCTACTGCTCGGCCTGGATCAAGCTGCACTATCCGGCGGCGTTCTTAGTCTCGCTGCTCAACGCCCAGCCCCTGGGCTTCTGGTCGCCCCAGAGCCTGGTGGCCGACGCGCGACGCCACGGGGTCAGCGTGCTGCGTCCCGACGTGAACCGCTCGGGCGCCCTCGCGCGCCTCGAGGGGTCCCCGGACGCGCCCCAGGTGCGCCTGGGCCTGGGCGGCGTGCGCGGCGTCGGCGAGGCCCTCGCCACGCGCATCGCCGACGGTGCCCCGTGGGCGGCTCCGGCTGATCTGGCCGCGCGCGCGGGCTGCTCCGAGAGGCACCTCGAGGCCCTGGCCGCCGCCGGGGCGCTCGACGGCTTCGATCCCCGTCGTCGGGCGATGGTCTGGGCCGCCGGTGCCGCCGCGCAGGCGACGCCGGAGCGTCTCGGCGTCGTGACGGGGCTGGAGGCGCCGGTGTTAGAGGAGCCCAGCGAGATGGAGAGGGTGGCCGACGACCTGTGGGCGCTGGGCCTGACCACCGAGGCCACGGCGATGGCCCTGGTGCGCGAGGAGCTCAGCGCGCGCGGCGTCACGAGGGCTGACTGCCTGGTGGCGGCCGAGACGGGTCGGGTCACGGTGGCCGGGGTGGTCACTCACCGCCAGCATCCCGAGACCGCCCGGGGAGCGGTCTTCATCAACCTCGAGGACGAGACCGGCCACGTGAACGTGATCTTCTCGCCCGGAGCCTGGGCGCGCTGGTCCAGCGTCGCCCGCGCGCCGGCGCTGCTCGTGCGCGGGCGTCTCGAACGCGATCGGGGCAGTGTCACGCTCGCGGCCGAGCACGTCGAGGCCCTCGGGCTGGGGGCCGTGCCGAGCGCGCGGGACTGGCACTAGGCGCAAAGGCCCACGCCCGCGCGCCGCGGCGGCGTCGATGCGCGCCGGTGGGATCTACAGCGAGAAGGCGAACTCGGGGCGCTCGCCGAGCTCGACCTGCAGGCGCACGTCCATCTGCACCAGCGGCAGGTCATCGGCGTGCGTCACCCCGACGCAGCGCGAGCTGGTGTCCAGCACGTCAAAGCGCATCGGGTAGTGGTGCAGGATGCGCCCGACGAACGTCGACAGGGCCACCTCGGGCTCGTCGTCAAAGTCGTGGCTCTCCAGTGCTCGGTGCAGCAGCGGCCAGATGGACGGCTGGAAGCCCCAGAGATTCATCGACACCGTCGTCGTGGGCTCGAGCAGCACGGGCGAGAGCCCGTCGTCCGAGGCGAAGCCGCCGTCCCAGGCGTAGACCTGGCGGCGCTCGACGATGTCGGTCAGGTGCCCGTTGACCACGTTGCAGATCCCGCGCGAGACGGGCAGGTCGCCCACCAGGGCCCGGTCGAGCTGGAAGCCGATCAGACAGTGCGTGGACCTGGCCCCCAGGTGGCCCGCGAGCTTCTCGAAGGCGTCACGCCCGTAGAGGTCGTCGGCGTTGGAGATCGCGAAGGGCCGCGAGGTGTCCAGGCACGACTCGGCGGACAGCGTCGCGTGCACCGTGCCCAGGGGCTCCGACTGGACCGCGAAGGAGACCGACGTCTCCTGCGGCCAGTGCTCGGCGACGTGGGCCTGGATGTCCGGGCCCGTCTCGGGGTTCACGACGATGACGATCTGCTCGAAGCCGGCCGCCAAGGCGTCCGAGGCGATGAGGTCGATGACGCCCTCGCCGTGCACGCCGATGGGCGCGAGCTGCTTGAGCCCGCCGTAGCGCCGGGCTCGCCCGGCGGCCAGGATCACCAGTGAGGGGCCTAGGACCATCGCACCACCGCCGAAGCCCAGGTCATGCCGGCGCCGAAGCCCGTGAGCAGCGCGTACTCGTCCGGGCGGATGCGCCCGTGATCGCGCGCGTCTACCAGCGCGAGGGGGATCGAGGAGCTGGAGGTGTTGCCGTAGCGGTCCAGGACCACCACGCAGCGCTCCATCTCGATGCCGAGGCGCTGGGCCGCAGCCTGGATGATGCGCACGTTGGCCTGATGCGGCACGACGAGGGAGATGTCCTGGGCGGTCACGCCGGCGCGCTCGAGGGCCTCCTCGGCCGAGTCGACCACCACGCGCACGGCACGGCGGAAGACCTCCTTGCCGTCCATCTCGAAGAAGCCGCCGTGTTCACAGGTCAGCAGGTCCGCCGCGGTGCCGTCGGTGCCCAGGACGAAGGAGAGGATGTCCGAACCCTCGGCGTCGTAGTCAAGGATGCAGGCTCCGGCCCCGTCGGCCAGCAGCACGGCCATGTTCCGGTCGTTCCAGTCGACCCAGCGCGAGAGGTTCTCCGAGCCGATCACCAGGATCCGTCGGTTGCCCGTCTCGAGCAGGCCCTGGGCGGTGCGCAGGGCGTACATGAAGCCGCTGCAGGCGGCGTTCACGTCCATCGCCGGACAGCTCAGGCCTAGCTCGGCGGCGATCATCGGGGCCGTCGCCGGGGTGAGCCGGTCCGGCGTGGTCGTGGCCAGTACGAGGAAGTCGATCGAGTCGAGGCTCACGCCGGCGTCGGCGATGGCCTTGCCGGCCGCCTCGACGCCCAGAGACTTGGCCGAGCCGCCGATGCGACGCTCGCGGATGCCGGTGCGCTCGCGGATCCACTCGTCCGAGGTGTCCAGGGTCTGGGAGAGCTCGTCGTTGGTCACGACGCGCTCGGGCACGCCCGTACCCCACCCCTTGAAGCGAACGCCCATCTAGCCAGCCCCTTTCTCGGCTGAAAACAGTCTAGGGCGTGGGCCTAGCGGGCTGGGGGTGCGGCGAGGACCTGGAGCGAACAGCGCGCCACGCTGATCAGGCGATCCTTTTCGTCGCGCATCTCGATGCCCCAGACGTGCACGCTGCGGCCCAGGCGGATGGGCGTGGCCGTGGCGCGCAGGCGTCCCTCGGTCACCGGGCGCAGGTGCGAGCAGTTCAGCTCGGTGCCCACGACGATCTGGTCCTCGCGCACGTTGAGCGCCCCGGCGAGGCTGGCCGCGCCCTCGGCCAGCAGCGCCGACACGCCCCCGTGCAGGATCCCGTAGGGCTGGTGCACGTCGGGGCCCACCGGCACGCTCAGGACCACCTTGTCGGGGCTGGCCTCCTCGATCGAGATGTTGAGGGTGTCGTTGACGCTGCGCCGCTCGGAGAGGCGCTGGATTCGCTCGTCGATCATGGCCCAAGTGTACGAGGGCCTAACCTCGAGCCGTGAGGCGAGTCGACCTGCGCAGTGACACCGTGACCCAGCCCACCGCGGCGATGCGCGAGGCGATGGCCACCGCCCAGGTTGGTGACGACGGCTTCGGCGAGGATCCCACGGTGGCCCGCCTGGAGGCTCGCTACGCGGCCCTGGTGGGCAAGGAGGCGGCGCTGTTCGTGCCGAGCGGGGTCATGGCCAACCAGATCGCCCTGCGGGTGCTGAGCCAGCCCGGTGACGTCGTGGTGGCCGGGCGCAACCAGCACGTGGTGGAGTTCGAGCTGGGCGCGGCGGCGCGCAACGCCGGGATCCAGTTCGCGACCCTGGACGACCGGCGTGGGGTGCTGGACGCCTCGGCGGTCGCCGAGCTGATCGCGGCCGAGGCCCACCACCGGCCCCACGTCTCGCTCGTGTGCGTCGAGAACACCCACATGCCCTCGGGGGGAACGCCCTGGGAGCTGGCCGAGCTGCGCGAGCTGGCCGGCGTGCTCGAGGGGCGCGCGCTGCACATAGACGGGGCCCGGCTCTTCAACGCGGTGGCCGCGACGGGCGTCTCGGCGGCCGACTACGCCGCGCCGGCCACCACGGTGATGTCGTGTCTGTCCAAGGGCCTGTGCGCGCCCGCGGGCTCGCTCCTGGCGGCCAGTGCCGAGCTCATCGCCCGAGCCCGCGTGGAGCGCAAGCGCCTCGGTGGAGCCATGCGTCAGGTCGGCGTGCTGGCCGCGGCGGGGCTGATCGGCCTCGAGACCATGACGGCACGCCTGAGCGAGGATCACCATCGCGCTCGCCGGCTCGCCGAGGCGGTGGCTCGCGCGTTCCCGGCGTCGAGCTACGACCCCGGCACGTGTCGCACCAACATCGTCGCCTTCGAGCACGCCGCGCCGAGCCAGCTTCTGGACGCCCTCGCCGAGCGCGGGATCCTGGCTGACACGATCGGCCCGACACGGGTGCGCCTGGTGACCCACGCGCAGATCGGTGACGAGGACGTGGACTACGTGACAGATGCGCTCGACACGCTCACGCGCTGAGTCTGGCTCCTCTCGCGGGCCACGGATAGCCTGGGGGCGTCTTGAGAACCTCCATGGCTGACATCTTCCACCTTTCGACCTTCCTGCACCGGCCCATGTACGACCAGGCCGGTGATCGGATCGGACGCGTCCAGGATCTGGTCGCGCGCCTCGGCGACGAGCCGCACCCGCCGATCGTGGGTGCGGTGATCCGCATCGAGGGACGTGACCTGTTCGTGCCGATTCGCAAGATCGGAGGCCTGGCCGAGGGTCGCGTGACCTTCCAGGGCCGGCGCGTGGACCTGCGCCGCTTCGAGCGGCGCCCGGGCGAGTTGCTGCTGGGTGAGGACCTGCGTGCGCGCCACCTCATCAACCTGGTGCGGGGTCGGCTGATCGTGGCCCACGAGATCGAGATCGCCGAGGTCAGCGGGCGCTGGGAGGTCGTCGGGGTCAACACGGGGGGCCGTCGCAAGCTGCGCCGTCTGCTGGGTGCGAGCGCCAACGGCTCCGAGACGACGAGCACCGTGGTCGACTTCGCCCAGATCGAGCCCTTCGTCAGTCACGTGCCCACGGCGCGCCTGCGCATCCCGTATCGCAAGCTGGCCAAGCTGCACCCGGCCCAGATCGCGGACATGGTCGAGCAGGCCAGCCACGAGGAGGGTGAGGAGCTCATCGAGGCGGTCGGGCTGGACCGCGAGCTCGAGGCCGACGTCTTCGAGGAGTTGGACACGACGCATCAGCTCGAGTTCCTCGAGAATCGCAGCGACGCCGACGCGGCGCGACTGCTCGCGCGCATGGAGCCGGACAACGCCGCGGACCTGATCAGCGAGATCGAGCAGGAGCGGCGCGTGCCGATCCTGGAACAGCTGCCCGAGAATCAGCAGGTGCGCGTGCGCAACCTGCTCTCCTACAACGCCGACACCGCTGGCGGGCTGATGAACCTGGACTACGTCGCCGTCGGCGAGGCCGCCACGGTCGCCGACGCGCTCAGCGCGATTCGGCGCTCCAGCGCACCCACCGAGTCCCTGCACACGGTCTTCGTGCTCGACGCGATGGGCCAGCCCGTGGGGGCCTGCCCGATCGCCAACCTGGTGCGCGCGCGTGAGAGCGAGCTGGCCCTCAACGTGGCACGCACGCAGCTCACGCACGTGCACGCGCACTGGGACCTGCACCGCGTGGCGCGCACCATGAGCGACTTCAACCTCACTGTGCTGCCCGTGCTGGACGAGGACCACGGCCAGATGGTCGGCGTGGTGACGGTGGACGACCTGCTCGAGGTTCTCTTGCCCCAGGGCTGGCGCCGGGAGTTCGGGATGAGCGCGGTGGAGGAGTGATGACCGCGCGTCGAGGCCACGATCAAAGGGGGTCCATCTGAAACCCCCAAGTACCGTCCACACGGAACTGTTCGTGGCGTCGCCCCAGAACTCAGCGCGTCGAGGGAGTCGATAACTCCGTTCGCGAGTTGGTGGTCGTCGCCGACCGATCTCGACTGAACTGGAGACTGACCGTGCGCTTACGCGCGACATGGCTGCTGAGTGAGACCCGCGACGACGTGCGCGCTGAAGGGCGCGCGCAGGGATCGCGACACTGATGATCAGCGAGCGCGAGCCGACCGACGCGACGGCCGTCCTGGACAGCGCGCACGTGGGTGACATCCACGGCGCCTTCGGCAGCATTTCCCAGCACGACGTGGGGGCACGCTCATCACTGCGCACTCGCGTACTGACGCTGCTGGCCATCATGGGACCCGGACTCATCGTGATGATTGGCGACAATGACGCCGGGGGTGTGTCCACCTACGCCCAGGCGGGCCAGAACTTTGGGCTGAGCCTTCTGTGGACGCTGCCGCTCCTCATCCCGGTTCTCGTCGTCAACCAGGAGATGGTGGTGCGCCTCGGGGCCGTCACCGGTGTCGGCCACGCGCGCCTCATCAACGAGCGCTTCGGCCGCTTCTGGGGAGCGTTCTCAGTGGGCGACTTGTTCATCCTCAACTTCCTGACGATCGCGACCGAGTTCATCGGCGTGAGCCTCTCGCTGGGATATCTGGGAGTCAGCCGCTACGTGTCGGTGCCCATCGCGGCGGTCACGCTGATCCTCATGACCGCCACGGGCAGCTTCCGGCGCTGGGAACGCTTCATGTTCGTCTTCATCTTCGCTAACTTCCTGGTGATCCCGCTGGCTGTCCTGCGCCACCCGCCCCTGCGGCCCGTCATTCACGGCTTCATCACCCCGGGGGTTCACGGGGGGTTCAACTCGACGTCGGTGCTCTTGATCATGGCCATCGTGGGCACGACCGTGGCCCCCTGGCAGCTGTTCTTCCAGCAGTCCAACATCGTCGACAAGCGCATCACGCCGCGCTGGATAAATTACGAGCGAACTGACACGGTGCTGGGTTCACTCATAACCGTCTTGGCCGCGGCGCTCCTGGTCATGGTGGTGTCCTCGGCGTTCGGGCACACGGTGCTGGCGGGACACTTTCAGAACGGCGCGGCGGTGGCCGCGGGGCTTCAGCGATACGTGGGCCGCGGCGCGGGAATTCTCTTCGCGATCATTCTGCTCAACGCGTCCATCATTGGCGCCG
Source organism: Actinomycetes bacterium (assembly GCA_021782915.1). Classification (GTDB taxonomy): domain Bacteria; phylum Actinomycetota; class Acidimicrobiia; order Acidimicrobiales; family RAAP-2; genus RAAP-2. The sequence continues at coordinate 38,933 of JAJXUK010000009.1, forward strand.
CGTCGGTGACGCTGGCGACGTCGTACGCCTTTGGCGACATGTTTGGGGCCAAGCACTCCCTGCACCGCAGCTGGCGTGACGCGAAGTTCTTCTACGGTGTCTTCGCGGCCATGGTGGTGCTCGCGGCGGGCATCGTGATCATTCCGGGCGCCCCGCTCGGGCTCATTACGACGGCGGTGCAGGCGCTGGCGGGCGTGTTGCTGCCCAGCGCGACCGTGTTCTTGCTCCTCTTGTGCAACGACGAGGCGGTGCTGGGTCCGTGGGTCAACCGGCTATGGCTGAACATCCTGGCCAGCGTGATCGTGGGCGTCCTGTTGATGATGTCGTTAATCCTGATGGTGACCACGATGTTCTCGCGCATTGACGTGCGGGTCCTGTCACTCGTTCTGGGCGCTCTGTTCCTGGCGGTCTACCTCGTCGCCGGGGCGGTGATGCTGGCGCGCAGGCGGAGCCGGGAGATGGAGCCAGGACCGCTCAGCGGTGACCGCGCGACGTGGCGCATGCCGCCGATCAACCTGCTGCAGCGGCCCAAGTGGTCTCGCGGGACTCTGGCGGGGATGTACGTCTTGCGCGGGTACCTCGTCCTGGCGGTGATCATGTTGGTGGTCAAGGCCCTTCAGCTGGGACTGACACACCACGGGTGAGCGATCTGGGCGTTCGGGTGCCTAGTCTCGGGGTGTGAATCGCCAGCCCACTTTGGTGTGTGTGCACGCGCACCCTGATGACGAGGCCCTCTTTACCGGGGGCGCGAGCGCGCTGTACGCCGCGAGGGGCGCGCACTGTGTTCTGGTGACGTGCAGCAACGGTCAGTTCGGCATCGACCCGGCGGGGCGGGCCGGGGACGACCCGGCCCACGACGAGGCCGCCACTCGTGCGGCACGCGCGGGCGAGCTGCAGCGCGCGGCGCGCCTGGTGGGCTTCGAGCGCCTCGTCAACCTGGGATTCGACGACTCCGGCATGGCCGGCTGGGAGCAGAACCACGCGCCGAACGCCTTCGCGAACTGCGACGTGGAGGCGACGGCGCGCGTGCTGGCCAGCCTGCTGGACTCGGTGTCGGCGACGGTGGTGCTGACCTACGACGAGAACGGCTTCTACGGGCACCCCGATCACGTGATGGCTCACCGGATCACGCGTCGGGCCGTGGAGTTGGCCGCCAGCCCGCAGCGGCTCTACTACCCGATCGTGCCCACGAGCGTGCTGAGCGAGTTCGTGCCGGACGCGGCGGCGCTGGAGATCTTCCTGCCGGCCTGGGTGCTGGACGCGGGCATCGGCGTGGCCGACGAGCTGGTCTCGTGCGCGCTGGACGTGGGCGCGTACGTGGGGATCAAGCAGGCCGCGATCGCCGCGCACGAGACCCAGATCGACAACGCCGACCTGGTCTCGATGGACCAGGAGATGTTCCTCGCTCTCTTTGGCACCGAGTACTACCAACTCGCCTGGCGCCGCGACGAGGCCGAGCCCGACAGCCACGACCTGCTGGGCGGACTATGGCCCTGACGTTCCTGGCGGTGCACGCGCACCCCGACGACGAGGCGAGCTCGACCGGCGGGCTCCTGCGGCTCCTGGCCAATGAGGGGGTCCGCACCGTCCTGGTGACGTGCACCAACGGCGAGTACGGCGACGCGCCCGGTGGGCTCAAGCCCACCGACGACGGGCACGATCCCGACGAGGTGGCCGAGATGCGCCGCGGCGAGCTGGACGAGGCGGCCGCGATCCTCGGGGTCTCACGCCTCGTGCGCCTGGGCTATCGGGACTCCGGGATGATGGGCTGGGCCCCCAACGAGGACCCGCGATCGTTCTGGTCGACGCCGGTCGAGCTCGCCGCCGACGCCCTCGGCGTCGTGCTGGCTGAGGAGCGTCCCCAGGTGATCGTCACCTACAACGAGGTCGGCTTCTACGGGCACCCCGATCACATCCAGGCCCACCGGATCACCCAGGCCGCGATCGAAAGGCTGGACTACGAGCCGACCCTGTACTACAACGCCATCCCGGCCAGCGTCATGAAGCTCTACGAGGCGCGCTGGGCCGAGGAGGAGCGGCGTCGGCGCGAGGCCGACGCCGCCAAGGGGATCGTGCGCGAGGCGGACCCGGCCGAGGAGCCCGAGGGCATCGACATGGCCACGCCCGACGAGCTGATCGACGTGAGCGTGGACATCTCCTCGGTGGCCGGGGCCAAGTACGACGCGCTGGCGGCGCATCACTCCCAGATCGGCGGGTCCTTCTGGATTCAGCAGGGACGTGAGGCGTTCGTGGCCGAGAGCACGCGCGAGTGGTTCGTGCGCGCGCGCAACCCACTCGGGCTCAGCCAGAGCGCGTCGGACATCTTCGTCGGCTATCGATAGGGTCCGCCCGGGTGCGCCGGGTAGATTTGGCCGGTGGCTGAGACGTTGCTGGCGCTGCAAAAGGTCACCAAGCGCTTCGACGAGGTGACCGCGCTGGCGCCGACCAGCCTGGAGGTGGCCGAGGGCTCCTTCGTGGCGATCGTCGGGCCCTCGGGCTGTGGCAAGTCGACCCTGTTCAACGTCATCGCCGGCCTGCTGGAGCCCGACGAGGGTGAGGTTCGCCTCGGAGATCGCGTGGTGAACGGCGCCACCGGTCACGTCGGCTACATGCTCCAGAAGGACCTGCTCGTGCCGTGGCGCACCGTCGAGGACAACATCACGATGGTCGCGCGCCTGACCCGGCGGGTCAGGCGCGAGGACCGCGAGGAGGCGCGACGCATCGCCACCCAGTACGGGCTGGGCGACTACCTGCGCCACTATCCCAGCGCCCTGTCGGGCGGCATGCGCCAGCGCGTGGCCTTCATGCGCACCCTCGTGACCCACCAGGACCTGCTCTTGCTGGACGAGCCCTTCGGCGCCCTGGACGCCCAGACCCGTCTCGAGATGCAGCAGTGGCTCCTGCAGGTGTGGCGCGAGTCGGGGCGCACCGTGCTCTTCATCACCCACGACGTCGACGAGTCGCTCTTTCTCTCGGACCGCGTGCTGGTCATGTCGCCACGACCCGGTCGCGTGGTCGCCGACATCGCGAATCCCCTGGACCGGCCCCGCACCATGGAGACGCTGCTCGACGCGCGCTTCGTCGAGCTGAAGGGGCGCATCATGCACCTGCTGCACGGGGGTGCCCCGTGAGGCGGATCCTGGTGCGCAACGTGCTGATCCCCATCGTCTCGCTCGTGGTCGTGGGCCTGCTCTGGCAGGCGATCGTGGTGCTCTTCCACGTCGCGCCCTACGTCGCGCCGCGACCCCTGCAGGCGATCCAGGCGGTCACCCAGAACTGGTCCAGCCTGTGGCCGCTCACCCTGGGCACGATCCGCGAGACGATCTACGGCTTCTTCACGGGCGCCGGCCTCGGCGTCGGCCTGGGCGTGATCATGGCCAAGGTCCCGGTGCTGCAGCGCTCGGTCTACCCGGTTCTGGTCACCTCCCAGGCGGTGCCCATCATCGCGCTGGCCTCGCCGCTGGTGCTGATCTTCGGCTTCTCGGTCGTGGTGATGGTGATCATCGTCGCCTGGATCGTCTTCTTCCCCGTGACCGTCAACGTGGTCGACGGACTGAGCCACGTCGACCAGGACTTCCTGAACCTGGCGCGGGTCTACGGGGCCTCGCGCTGGCGGACCTTCGTGCACATCGAGGTCCCGGCCACGGCCAGCCCGCTCTTCTCCGGGCTCAAGATCGGGGCCACCTACGCCGTGACGGGGGCGGTGATCGGCGAGCTGGCCGCCTCGAGCGGCACCTCCCTGGCGCTTTACCAGGAGCACGCCAACACCAACCTCAACGCCGCCGGGGTCTACGGGACCACGCTGCTCATGACCGTCATCGGCATCAGCTGGTTCCTCCTCGTGGTGCTCGCGGAGGTGGCCCTGACGCCATGGCAGCGCCGCAGCGTGGCGCGCCGGTATCCGTGGAGCCGGCGCGGGTAGCATCGAGACACCTCGTTGAAAGGACGTCCGTGATGCGACTGCGCTCCGTCTCCGTGGCCCTGGCCGGTGTGCTGGGCCTGAGCTCGATGATCGGCCTGGCCGGGCCCGCCCAGGCGGCCGCCAAGACGACCACGATCACCTTCGCCTACGACTTTCCAGGCCCGGACTTCGAGTTGACACCCCTGGTCGTGGCCCAGAAGCTCGGCTACTTCAGCGCGGCGGGCCTGAAGGTCAACGTGGTCTTCCCGCCGGACACCTCGACGACGACCAAGATGCTCACGACGGGCAAGGCCCAGATCGGCTTTCTCACGACGACCGACATGGGCGTGGCGATCAACGCCGGCGCACCGATCCTGTCGGTGGCCAACTACTCGATGCGCAACAACTGGGCCCTCTTCGCCAAGCCGGGCTCGGGCGTGACCGCGGCGAATCTGAAGACGCGCCTGAAGGGCAAGCGGATCTTCTCCTACGGTGACACGTGGACCGAGGCCATGCTGCCCTTCGTGCTGCGCCACGCGGGCCTGAGCACCAGTCAGGTCAAGGTCATCACCGCGCCCACGGGCAACGACCTCAACTACCTGCTGGCCGGCAAGGTCGACTTCTCGACCTCGACGACGAACTACGAGATCCCCGGCTTCGTGGGCTCGGGCACCAAGGGCAAGCTCGTGCAGATCCTGGGCACGGCGGTGGGCGCGCCCGACGTGCCGATCTGGGTCTACGCGGTGACGCGCGGCTACGCCGCCACGCACGGGGCGACCGTGAAGGCCTTCCTCTCGGCGCTTAAGCGGGCCACCGTGTGGGCGGCGAAGAACCCGGTGGCCGCCGCGGCGGACTTCACCGCGGCCTACCCGAAGAGTGGCTACACCCCCGCCTACAACAAGATGGGCTGGCAGCTGACCGTCCCGTTCCTGACCAACGCGCAGGGCCAGTACTTCGTGCAGACCAACGCGCAGTGGACCACCCTGGCCACGGCACTGAAGAGCATCAAGCTGATCTCCTCGGTGCCCGCGGCCTCGTCGTACTACACCAACAAGTTCCTGCCCTAGGTGCTCACGGGCGACGGCCCCCTCGTCGGGGTCGTGGGCAGCTGCAACGTCGACTACGTGGTGCGCGTCGAGCACCTGGCGCGCCCCGGTGAGACCGTGCGCGGCGGGGACGTCGTGCGTCTCTTCGGGGGCAAGGGAGCCAACCAGGCCGTGGCGGCCGCGCGACTGGGCGCGCGGGTGAGCCTGCTGGGCTGCGTGGGTGAGGACGCCGACGGGGCCGGCACCCTGGAGGCGCTCCGATCCTCCGGCGTGGACGTGAGCGGGGTGTCTCGCTCTCCGCGGCCCACGGGCAGCGCCTTCATCGCCGTGGACGGGGCCGGGGAGAACACCATCGTGGTCTCGCCGGGGGCCAACGCCGACGTGGACGTCGCGCGTGGCGACCTCGAGTCCTTCGACGTCGTGCTCGCCCAGCTCGAGGTGCCCGACGCGGTGATCGAGCAGGTCGCGGCCCGAGCGCGCCGCTGCGTGCTCAACGTCGCGCCCTATCGTGAGGTGCCGAGTGGGACCCTGGCGGCGTGCGCGGTGCTGATCGCCAATCGGGTCGAGGCCGAGGGCCTCGCGCTCGAGCAGCTCGCGCACGTGGTGATCACCGAGGGCGCCCAGGGCGCGCGCCACCTGCGCTTCGGTCGCGAGGTGGCCCGCGTCGGCGCGCCGAGACTCGAGGTGCACGACACCGTGGGCGCGGGTGACGCCTTCTGCGCGGCCTACGCGGTGCAGTTCGCGCGCGGGGCTGACGCCTACGATGCACTGGCATACGCGGTGGTGGCCGGCGCGCTGGCCACGCGGGCCACGGGGGCCCGAGGCTCACTGCCCACGCACGAGGAGGTGCGCGCGTGGCGCGACGACGCGTGATCATCGACACCGATCCCGGGGTGGACGACGCCGTGGCGATCCTGCTCGCCCTGGCCAGTGACGAGCTGGAGGTCGTGGGGATCACGACGGTGGCGGGCAACGTCGGCGTGGACGCGACGACCCTCAACGCCCGACGCCTGCTCGAGCTCGCGGGTCGGCCCGACGTGCCGGTGGCGCGCGGGGCGTCGAGGCCGCTCAACGGCTCGCCCCAGCTGGACGTGAGCGTGCACGGCGCCGACGGGCTGGGCGACCTGCTCTGGGACGAGCCGCGGGTGCGCGAGCACCACCTCGACGCGGTGGACCTGCTGCACGAGGCCATCACCGAGGCGCCGACGTCGATCGTGGCGATCGGGCCGCTCACCAACCTGGCTCGACTGCTGGAGCGCTACCCGGGCGACGACGAGGCGCCCGAGCAGGTCGTCGTCATGGGTGGTGCGTCCTTCGAGGGCAACGTGACGCCGGCGGCCGAGTTCAACGTCTGGTACGACCCCGAGGCCGCCGCCGTGGTGGCCGGCGCGAGCTGGCCGATGGTGTTCATGCCCCTGGACCTGACCCACCAGGCCCTCATGGACGACGAGGACCTCGCTCGGCTGCGCGCGCTGGACACGCCGGTGGGCCGGCGCGTGGCCGACATGCTCGAGCCCTACGCCGCCTTCCACGACGAGTGGTACGGCACGCGCGACGTCATCATGCACGACGCGACGGCGGTCTACGAGCTGATCGATCCCAGCGCCATCACCAAGCAGGGCGTGGGCCTCAGCGTGGAGACCTCCGGCACGTACTCGCGCGGAGCGACCTGGTTCGACCGACGCCGCGTGAACGAGACCAGCTCGACGCGCGTCGGGCTCAGCCTGGACAACGAGCTCTTCGTCACGGTGATCCTGGAGCGCCTGGCGCGCTTCGCCTAGGCCTAGTAGCGGTAGCCGTCTGACTTGAAGGGCCCCTCGACGGGCACGCCCAGGTAGTCGGCCTGCTGCTTGCTCAGCGTGGTCAGTTTCACGCCGAGGGCGTCCAGGTGCAGTCGCGCGACCTTCTCGTCGAGGTACTTGGGCAGCACGTAGACCTTCTTGTCGTAGTCGGCGTGGTGGGTGTAGAGCTCGATCTGAGCCATCACCTGATTGGTGAAGGAGTTGCTCATGACGAAGCTCGGGTGCCCGGTGGCGTTGCCGAGGTTCAGCAGACGGCCCTCGCTCAGCACGATGATCGAGCGACCGGTGGGCAGGGTCCACTTGTCGACCTGGGGCTTGATGGTCTCACGTGTGACCCCGGCCAGGCCGGCGAGCCCGGCCATGTCGATCTCGTTGTCGAAGTGACCGATGTTGCCCAGGATCGCCTGGTGCTTCATCGCCAGCATGTGCTCGACGCGCACGATGTCCCGGTTGCCCGTGGCGGTTATGACGATGTCGGCCTGGGCGATGGCGTCCTCGAGTGTCGTGACCTGGAAGCCGTCCATGGCGGCCTGCAGCGCGCAGATCGGGTCGATCTCGGTCACGATCACGCGTGCGCCCTGGCCGCGCAGCGACTCCGCCGAGCCCTTGCCCACGTCGCCGTAGCCACACACCACCGCGACCTTGCCGCCGATGAGCGTGTCGGTGGCGCGATTGATGCCGTCGATCAGCGAGTGCCGGCAGCCGTACTTGTTGTCGAACTTCGACTTGGTCACCGAGTCGTTGACGTTGAAGGCGCGAAACAGCAGCGAGCCATCGCGCTCGCGCTCGTAGAGGCGGTGCACCCCGGTGGTGGTCTCCTCGGAGACGCCGATGATTCCGGAGGCCATCGGCTCGAAGATTCGCTCACCGGAGCCGATGATGCGCTCGAGCAGCTCGAGCACGACGCGGTACTCGGCGCTGGTGGACTCGTCGGGTTCGGGCACGAAGCCCGCACGCTCGAACTCGAGACCCTTGTGCACGAGAAGGGTCGCGTCGCCGCCGTCGTCGAGGATCATCGTCGGCCCGGCGTGACCCGGCCAGCGCAGCACCTGCTCGGTGCACCACCAGTACTCCTCCAGGCTCTCGCCCTTCCAGGCGAAGACCGGCACGCCCCGCGGATCCTTCGGCGTGCCGTGGGGCCCCACGGCCACAGCGGCCGCGGCGTGGTCCTGGGTCGAAAAGATGTTGCAGCTGGCCCAGCGCACCTCGGCGCCCAGGGCCACCAGGGTCTCGATCAGGACCGCGGTCTGGATGGTCATGTGCAGCGAGCCGCTGACGCGCGCGCCGGCGAGGGGCTTCGCGTCCGCGTACTCGGCGCGCATCGCCATGAGCCCGGGCATCTCGTGCTCGGCCAGGATGATCTCGGCACGCCCGAAGCTGGCGAGAGAGAGGTCGGCAACCTTGAAGTCAAGGGCGTGAGAGGTCATAGTTCTCCTGAGGATCGTCTGTGGCCGGCGCCGACCTCTGTCGTGAACGCCGCCCTCGATCGTAGTGGGGCGTTTCGCGCTCGGCGACCCTGCGTCGCGAGGGACGCGGCCCGGTGCGTGGGCGCGCACGGGCCGGCGTCGGGCCTGGCTTAGGCGGCCTCGAGGACGAGCTCGTCATCGAGGGGACCGTCGAGGTCGATGTCGCGAGCGCTCGGGCGACCGACGAGGCCCATGAGGATGATGGCGCTAGCCGCGAAGAGCGATCCGACCTCGAAGACGACGTGCATCCCGTGCACCAGGACCATCACTTGACGGGCCCGAGCCACCGGGTCCGCGCTCGCGAGGAACTGGGCGTGGTCGGTCACCGAGGAGAAGACGTTCACGAGTACGGCCAGTCCGACGGCGGCTCCCAGCTGCTGGGAGACGTTGACCAGACCCGACGCCGCGCCGGCGTCGCGCGGACTGACGCCCTCGAGCGAGAGGGTGGCCAGGGACACGAAGGAGAGCCCCGAGCCCATCGCGAGCAGGAGGATCACCGACAGCACCGCTGCGTAGCCCGCTCCGGCCCCGATCCGCGACGCGTTGAGCATGCTCAGGCCGACCAGGGACACGCCTACCAGGGCCAAGGTGCGCGGGGCCACGCGCCGCATCAGGACGCGGCTGACGAGCTGGGAGGTGGCGAAGATGGTCAGGGGCATGGGCAGGAACGCCAGGCCCGCGCGCAGTGGCGAGTAGTGCTGGACGTCCTGGAGGAACTGGGTGAGGTAGAAGAAGACGCCGAACATCCCCGCGTAGACGAGCCCACGGGTCGCGTTGGCGCCCGACCGCGTGGCGTTGGCCAGGAGTCGCAGCGGCACGACCGGCTCTTGGGCGCGTGACTCGACACGCACGAAGACGCCCAGGAGCCCCACCCCGAGGGCCAAGGGCCCGAGGGCCAAGGGCGCGCCCCAGCCTTGGGTGCCCGCCTCGACCAGACCGAGGACCAGACCGGTCATCCCCAGGGTCGAGGTGAGGGCGCCGGCGAGGTCGAAGCGCCCGGTGCGCTTCGGGGTCTCGCTCAGAACGATGCGAGCGAGCACGGCCACCAGGGCACCGATGGGCACGTTGACGAACATCGTCCAGCGCCAGGAGACGAACTCGGTGAGCAGGCCCCCGGCGAGCAGGCCGATCGCCCCGCCGGCGGCCGAGACCGCGGTGTACATCGCCAGGGCGCGGGTGCGCGCGGGGCCCTCGGGGAAGGCGACCGTGAGCAGCGACAGGGCCGACGGGGCCGCGAGGGCGCCACCGAGTCCTTGCGCCGCGCGGGCGATGAGGAGCATGGTCGGGTCACTCGCCAGGCCACCGAGCATCGAGCTGAGCGTGAAGAGGATCAGCCCGGCGAGAAAGACCCGGCGCCGTCCGAGCAGGTCGCCCGCGCGCGCGCCCAGCAGCAGGAAGCCGCCGAAGGCCAGGACGTAGATGTTGAGCACCCAGGACAGGCCGGTTCCCGAGAAGCCCAGGCTCGTCTGGATGTGGGGCAGCGCGACGTTGACGATCGTCCCGTCGAGTACGACCATCATCTGGGCAGCCAGAATGACCAGGAGATACACGGTGGGGTGGGCGAGCCCGGCGCGGAGGCGGCTCGTGGACGGGACGGTGGTGACCTCGGGCATTGACAACGACCTTTCGGGTGGTACGCTTGAAACGGAAGGTTCCTCCGTCTAGTATACGGAGGCTCCCTCCACTTAGCAACACCTCGGTGGGACATATTTTCGGAGGCGATGGCGATGACCATCCAGGAGAGCGCGAGGACCTCCGAGGAGCGCCCGCAACGCGCCGACGCACGGCGCAACCATGAGCTGCTCCTCGTGGCCGCGCGCGAGCTGTTCGAAGAGGGCGCCGACCCGTCGATGGAGGCGATCGCCAAGCGCGCTGGCGTCGGCATCGGCACCCTGTACCGGCACTTTCCCAAGCGCATCGACGTCGTCGAGGCGGTCTATCGCGACGATGTCGAGCAGGTCGCGACGGTGGCCGAACGAGCGGTGCTCGAGCTGGATCCCTGGGAGGCCGTGGACGTCTTCATGCACGCCTTCGTGAGTTACGCCCTGGGCAAGCGCCGGTTCCTCAACGAGCTGCGCGAGGCCTTCGAGAAGAACCCCGAGCTCAAGAGCGCATCGCGTGAACGACTTGACGGTGCGGTTCGGCTGGTCGTCGAGACGGCCCAGCGTGCGGGTGTGGTGCGCACTGACCTCACGAGTGAGGAGATATACGGCCTGGTGGGATCGATGTGCATGAGCGCCTCGCTCACCGCTGAGCAGTGCGAACGACTCATCGATCTGATTCTTGACGGCCTGAGAGTGCGTTAGATAGCACGGCCACGGCGCCGATGCTCCTGCTCGGGATGGAATCGGTTCTGCGCTGCGTCGAGGATGAGACGACTCGGGCCCGAGTGTTCCACCCGATTCCACCAACCAGTTGGGTCGCCTCAGGCGTCTGAGTCCCACCCCGTCAGCCCCGCGCGAGACAGGAGCACCTGTCGCCTCGCAGAGCTCATAAGGCCCGTGCGCGGCTGTGGGACGGCCGGGCGTAACGGCCCGGGGGGCCTCAGACCCCGACTCTGAACTCCACGACGTCGCCGTCGCGCATGACGTATTCCTTGCCCTCGATGCGAGTTCTGCCCGCCGAGCGCACCGCCGCCAGTGAACCGGCCTGCATCAGATCATCGAAGGAGACCACTTCGGCCTTGATGAAGTGCTTCTGGAAGTCGGTGTGGATCACGCCCGCCGCTTCGGGGGCGGTGGCGCCCTGGTGGATGGTCCAGGCCCGGGCCTCCTTGGGCCCGGCGGTGAGAAAGGTTTGCAGGCCCAGGGTGGTGAAGCCGACGCGCGAGAGAGCGGCCAGGCCCGACTCGTGTTGGCCGTAGGACTCGAGCAGCTCGAGGGCCTCCGGCTCGTCGAGGCCGGCGAGCTCCGCCTCGATCTTGGCGCAGAGGATGACGCAGGGCGACGGGGCGACGGAGGCGCGCAGTTCCGCCTGGCGTGCGACGTCGCTCAAGGTCTCCTCGTCCACGTTGAAGACGTAGATGAAGGGCTTGTCGGTCAGCAGGTGCAGCTCGGCCAGAGCGGCGTGATCGACCTGGTCGCCCACGGCCGAGAGGACCTGGCCGTCGTCCAGGAGGGCTCGAGCGCGTTGCAGCTGCTCCAGGCGACCGGCCGCCTCCGCGGAGCGCTTGGCGTCACGCTCGACGCGCGGCAAGGCCTTGTCGATGCTCTGGATGTCCGCGAGGATGAGCTCGGTCTCGATCGTCGCGACGTCGCTGGCCGGGTCGATGCGGCCCTCGACGTGGATGACGTCGTCGTCGTGGAAGGCCCGCACGACCTCGCAGATGGCGTCGGACTCGCGGATCGCGGCCAGGAACTGATTGCCCAGCCCCTCTCCCTCCGAGGCTCCCTTGACGATGCCGGCGATGTCCACGAAGGTGACTTGCGCGGGGATGATCTTCTCGGAGTGAAAGATGTGCGCCAGCGCGCCCAGGCGCGCGTCGGGGACCGCGACGACGCCCACGTTGGGCTCGATCGTGGCGAAGGGGTAGTTGGCCGCGAGGACCTCGTTGTTGGTCAGGGCGTTGAAGAGGGTGGACTTGCCGACGTTGGGCAGGCCGACGATGCCAATCGAGAGACCCATAGGGCAGTCCAGGCTAGTGGACGGCGCCGTGGCACAAATTGGGGAGGGATTGAGGATTCTCGGAGACGATTCACAGGCTTGCGCGTGACGATGGGCCCATGCGAATCCGTACGCGACGCCGACTTCGTGCGATCGGCTCCTGGGCGAGCGCCGGGACCCTCACGCTCCTGCTGTCCGGAACTGCGTTGGCCCTCACCGCGCACCACTCGCCGAGCGTTCCGGCGACCCAGCAGTTGGCCGCTCATGACGCCACGACGACCAGCACGCCGGGTGCCCCGCCCAGCACCGAGGCGCCCGTCACCACTCCCAGTGCCAACGCGCCGGTGATCCCGACGACGATGACGATCACCTACGCCGGAGGGGGCTACGGCGACGACCAGGGTGGCGACGACTCCTGGTCTGGCGCCGCGGCCGGGGGCACCTCGTCGAGCCCTAACCCGGGTGCGCCGAGCTACTCGGAGGGCTCCAGCAGCGGCGACAACTGAGTGCGTCGAGTACCGCCGCGCTGATCGGCGGGACTAGCCGTGTCCGACGTGGAACGCGCCACAGCGTGGGTCCGAGCACACGTAGACGTGCATCGCGCGTCCTTCGCGTAGCCCCTGGGCTCGGGCCACCGACTCGGCGGCCTCACGCGTGGGGTAGGCCTTCTTCGGGCGACCATCAACGTTGACGTGACTGGCGAGTCCGCGCCGGATAGATCGGCCGGACAGTCGAGGGCGCTGCTCCGCGCGCCGCGCGGCACGGGCGACGGCGACGACCGCCAGGACGGCCAGTACGAGCACGACGAGGCTAGCCATGTCTCTTTGATGGTACGACGAGGTTCTTCTGGCGTGGACGCGGGCTAGGAGAAGACGCGCTGGGCCAGGCTGACGATCCAGGCCAGACGGTCCAGGATCAGGAGGAGCCCGAGCCCGAAGAGTCCCGCGGCGCTGACGAGCGTCACCGCCGTGCCGTGGCGCTTGAGCCAGTTCAGGGGTCCGCGCACTCGCTCCAGGGCAAAGGCCACGACGACAAAGGGCAGTCCGAGGCCGGCCGTGTAGGTCACCAGGAGGACGGCGGCGTCGCCGGTGTGGCCCTGCTGGGCCGCGACGGCCAGGATCGAGGCGAGGATGGGCCCGACGCACGGTGTCCAGCCGAAGGCGAACGCCGCGCCGGCCACGGGAGCGGCGAAGGGCCCGAAGCGAGAGATCAGCGGGTGCGTGCGGAACTCGCGCAGCAGCCCCGGCGTCGGAGCCAGGAGCGTGAGAACGAGGAACACCGCCATTGACGCCACCAGGACGCCCGCGATGCGAGTCAGCAGGAGGTGCTGGTGCAAGACCGCGTGTCCCAGCGCGCTGGTGGACAGGCCCAGGACGACGAAGACCGCGCCGAAGCCCGCGACGAACAAGAGGGTGTCAGCCAGGAGGCGGAACCGGCGATGCTCGCGGTCGCCCACGGTCACGTCGAAACCGGCCACCAGCGAGAGGTACGCCGGAACCAGGGGCAGCACGCACGGGGAGGCGAAGGAGGCGACTCCCGCGACGAACGCGGCGATCAGGCTGACGCCGTCCATGACTCAGGCGGGAACCGAGATGCCGTAGTAGCTGGCCAGCGCGCCGGACAACGTGGTGGCGCTGTAGCCGCCGACGTGAGTGCCCAGCAACTTGCCCGTCGAGCTGTAGAACGCGGTCATCGGCAGGCTGCCGGAGCCGCCAAGGCTCGCGTAGAGACCGTCGCCCTGGCCCCCGCCCACGTCGTCGAGCACCGCCGTGGTCGCCTGGGCCAGGCCAAAGCGCTGGGCGAAGGCGGGTCCGTTGCCAGTCTCCAGCGCGTTCACCTCCACGACGTCGACCTTCCCGCGCAGGGCGGCCGCGTCAGAGGCGAACACTGGCAGTTCGTCGGCGCAGATCAGGCACCAGGACGCGAAGAAGTTGACGACGACGGGCGTGCCACGCAGGGAGGCCAGTGACACCGCGGACCCGCCCCCTTGACGGGGCAACTTCCACGCGGTGGCACTGGTGCTGTAACCACGCACTGGATTGCCCAGTGTCAGGGCGAAGGTGATCAGACCCAGGATCACGATCGTCGCACCGGAGCTCAGTGCGATGCTGCGTCGACGCCGTGCCCGTTGCAGGGCGCTGCGCCGCGGCCGGGAGTGAGTGCTTGGAATCGGGCGAGCACCGCTGCGCGCACGGGAACTGGCGGCGCTGCGGCGAGGGGCGGCGGACACGTTCTCTCCATTCGATCGTCGTGGCTTATACCCCGGGGGGTATCAGGTGACGACGATATCACGACTCGCTGGTGCCCCAAGGCGCCACCAGCGTCGTGTGAGGAGTGATGCGCCCGGACGCCCGCGTGCACGTTCGCGCTGTCGGGGAACCCTCGGCGAGAGCGCGGACGTCGCTCGCTCGTTGCCAGCGGCCCGATCGGTCCGACGTGCACACCGCCGTCGTTCGCCCGACTGGAGCTCACGACGGATCGATGGTTGCGCCCATCAAGGGTCAACGCGGCCAGGACTTCTCATTTCTCCTGTTCGAAGGAGTGAAGTCCTCAGCGCTTCGTCGGGACTTTGGGCCCTATGTGCGGGGGACGTGCCCAGCCGATGGTGAGAGCGCAGGGGTGGATGAGGAGACATCCATGCGACAGGACAATATTGCCTTGATGAGGCGCGGCTATGACGCGTTTACCTCGGGTGACCTCGACACGATCCGCTCGATGGCCCACTCCGACGAAGTGTGGGTGACGCCCGGAATGGGCGAGTTCAAGCGCGAGTACCGAGGCGTCGATGATGTGATCGGCTATCTGGCTCAGCTCGTCGCGAACACCGACGGCACGTTCAAGGACGAGCCGGTCGCCTTCTTCGGCGACGACGAGCACGTGGTGGTACTCGAGCACGTCACGGCGGCGCGCGAGGGCCGTTCTCTGGACTCTCAGTTCGTGCACGTCTACGACATGCGTGACGGCAAGATCTCCCGTGTCACTGAGTACGCGGCCGATCCGCACGCGGTGGAGGCCTTCTGGGCGTAAGTCACTAGCGAGCCCGATGGTGCCGCGCCGCACCGGCGCGGCACCATCGGGCGCAAGATTCGTCGCCACGTGGAGTCTTCCCTAGACTCCTCGTCATGGCGGAGTGGGCGGTTGAAACAGAGGGTTTGGTACGCACTTTTCGCGATGGCGAGGTGCGCGCCCTGGACGGCGTGTCGCTGCGCGTGCCCGTTGGCCAGGTCTTCGGGCTCCTCGGGCCCAACGGTTCGGGCAAGACGACGATGGTGCGCATTCTGTCGACGATTCTGCGCCCGAGCGAGGGCTCAGCGCGGGTGAACGGATTCGATGTCGTGCATCAGTCGGGCGACGTGCGTCGCTCGATCGGCCTCGCGGGTCAGTACGCGACGGTCGATGAGAACTTGACCGGCTTCGAGAACCTTCGCATGATCGGGCGGCTCAACCACCTGGAGCGTGCGTACGTGGACCGGCGCGCACGGCAACTCCTCGAGGACTTCGGGCTGGCCGATGCGGCCAATCGCACCTCCAAGACGTATTCGGGTGGCATGCGCCGGCGCCTCGACCTCGCGGCCGCCCTCGTGGCCAACCCGCCGTTGCTCTTCCTCGATGAGCCGACGACGGGTCTTGACCCGCAGAGCCGGCAAGACCTGTGGGCGATCATCGAGGGTCTGGTCGAGCGGGGCGTGACCGTCCTGCTGACGACCCAGTACCTGGAGGAGGCCGACCGACTCGCCCGACAGCTGGTCGTGCTCGACCGCGGTCGGGTCATCGCCGAGGGCACGTCAGCCCAGCTGAAAGAGCGTCTGGGTGCCACGGTGCTCACGCTGAGCTTTCATTCGGTTGAGGACGCTCATCGCGGAGCCGAGATCGTGCGAGGCGTCGGGTCCGCCGAGGCCACGATCGAGGGAACGGTGATCGACGTGCCCGTGGACGGGGGCCCCGCCGCCGCCGCCGAGGCGCTGCGTCGTCTTGACGCCGCCGGGGTGCAGGTAGCGGGGCTGACCCTGCGTGAGCCGAGCCTCGACGACGTCTTCTTGCACTTGACCGGACATCGAGCCGAGGAGGTGACGGCGTGAGCGAGGAGACCCTGGTCCCGCACGCGCAGCGTACGTCTCTGGCCTGGGCGATCAGTGACATTCTGACCATCGCGCGGCGCAACCTGTTGGCGCTGTTCCGGATTCCGACGGCCGTGGTCTTCTCGATCCTCCAGCCGATCATGTTCGTGCTGCTCTTTCGCTTCGTCTTCGGCGGCGCGATCCCCATTCCCGGGATCTCGTACGTCAATTACCTGATCCCGGGCATCCTCGTGCAGACGACGATCTTCGGCGCCGTCGGCACGACGATCGGCCTCGCCGAGGACCTGCAGAAGGGCTTGATCGAACGCTTCCGCGCCCTGCCGATGTCACGGATGGCGGTGCTGGCGGGACGAACGGTGTCAGACCTGGCTCGCAACGTCGTGGTCCTGCTCATCATCACCGGCGTCGGCTTCCTGGTGGGTTTCCGTCCCTCTGGCGGCGTGCCGGCCTACGTGGCGGCCAGCCTCATCATGCTGCTCTTCGCCTACTGCCTATCGTGGGGTTTCGCCTACGTCGGACTCGCAGCGCCCAACTCCGAGACCGCCCAGGCGATGACCTTCCCCTTGATCTTCCCGCTCACCTTCGCCTCGGGCATCTTCGTGCCCGTCTACCGGATGCCCTCATGGCTTCAGGGCTTTGCTACTTATCAGCCCGTGAGCCAGGTGACCTTCGCGGTGCGGAACCTGATGCTGGGCAGTCCAGTGGGTTCGACCGTGTGGACGTCCCTCGCCTGGAGCGTGGGTGCGATTCTGGTGCTGGCTCCGCTGGCCGTCATGCGATTTCGTCGCGCCGCGTAATTTCAGCACGTCACGTCGTCGGCCACCCGCGGGTCCTGACGTGCGCCACAACCGACGTAGTCTCGTTCCTTCCGGACCGAGCGCTGCTGAGCGGGATCGCGACTTGCACGACGTGCCGAGTGACGACTGACGGGCCTTTAGGACGCATTGGTGGTGGGCGCTCGGGTGGACGGCTCGCGGAATGGCTTTCCCGACGATCTGCCGTCCGTCTCTTGGAGTCTTGTCGTCGCGTGAACCTTGGCACGGGTCACCTATTGGTGCGATCGTGGCATCTCGTGAGTCACCGCGGAAGTGCGAAGTTCTCGATTCCGCCGAGACTGCGCCCGGTGCGAGCGCTGACGAAGATGTAGGCGATGGCAGTTCTCGTCGTGCGTGGCACGATCAAGGTGCGTGAAGCGTGCGCGGTCACGGGAACGAAGGTCACGACGTAGACGGGCACGTGCTGAAACGTGGGCACACTTCTGGGTTCGCTGAGGGCGCCGAGTGACACGTAGACCTGGCTCGCATGGTTGGTCGTCGCGGCGAAGTTCGCAGTGAGCTCGCCTCGAGCGGCGCTGATGGCGCGGGTGCGAGAGACGCTCACCTGGGCGACTTGGACGCTGCTGAGTGGCTCGAACGTGTAGATCCCTATCGCGGCCTTCGTCGTGGGAATGAGGTGTTGAAAGGGCGTGAAGTAGCCGGGACCGAAGGCGATGGCGGACCCGGACATCGAAGCGAGGATCAAGAGGGCGATGAGTAGGGAGGCGCTCAAGACGAATCGCAGCGAAAGGACCTTCACAGTCATGAGTGTCTCACAGATATCCTGCAATGGCCGCGGGAGAACGAGGAGATCCGCTTCTACATCTCGAGCTTTGGCGAGTCGAAGACGTGTCAGGGCCCAGGTCGGCTTGCGAACTTCATGCGCAGGTGTCAGAGAGGTCTTACGCGGAAGTCCCGCCCCGCGAGGCTTCCGCGAATCTCTCGTGATCGGGACGTCTGCACAGTCGGCAATTGGGTAGACGCCTAACTCTCGGAAGGCGAAAGTAGCCTCTTCGGAACGCTGACGTGGGTGCTGAAGAGGTCGTCGTCTCCTGGGCGGATCATCTACGTCGACTCTGAGTTGCGATCAGAGGTTTCAGGGAAGTGGATGCCCTTTGTCAGTCGGTGTCGGGCTGAAGAGCTGATACCTGAGCGAGGTCGAGTTTGTTCGAAATCAGGTAGTGGTGCATGACTCGCTAGGTCGTGGTGGTGAGAGGGAGACTGTGTCGAGTGGATGAGGAACTCCTCACCGCCCGTTCACGCACCTCCGGCGAGTATCAGTTTGTCCTTGCCATGAACCAATCCTCTCAAGGGGATCGGTCTCCAGGATTCTCGGGGCGGTTCAGTCCGATTCCTCTACTCTCCATGGAATAGCCACGTTGCCTGAAGCAGTGCGAGTCAGGACCTTCGCCTGGCTTGCCGGGTTACGGACCGCCCCGGCCTGACGTGAGGTCCCTGGTGAGTGTGGCTAAGCCTCGGCGGACGCGTTTGCGGATTCGCTGGCGCGGCCGGGCGCTGCGCTCCGAAGAGCATCACGGTCGTTCAGTGGCGTGGGCGTTGCGCGACGTAACTCGGGCTCCCCAGCAGGTCGCTCAAGAAGTGATCCAGCTCACGGCGCAAGCGGTCCTCGGGTGAGAGGCGAAGCGTACTGAAGACGGCCAGAGTGAGGCCGAGGAAGATCCCGACGATCGCCACCAGCGAGGCGCCGATGAGCACAGCGGCCATCCATCCCCACATCACAGTTGTTAGCGTATGGCGCGAGCTCGGCGCCGAGAGGCGGGATTCCACGGTTTGTCCACGCAGGACGACGTGTAATCCCACGGAGCCAATTTGTCGGACTCGCAATCCGTAGTACGGACCGATGGACCGTGGAGCCGACAGTTCACTCATTTCACACGGATTAGGTTGCCCCGGCAGAGCTCAAGGTACCTAACACCGCATACGCCACCCAACGCCGGGTGGACTTCGCGCTGTCTGGTGCCGCTGCGATCTGCTGGATCATCGGTGGGGCGGACACGTCCCGACTGGAAAGCGCTGACTGGATGAGACTTTGGAGCGGTTCCCCAGGGTCTGCCCCCACTCTTGCTGACATCCCTATTGCACGGAGTTCCCGTGCTGGAAGGAAGTCCCTATGCCCAAAAGGTTCCCAAAGGAGTTCCGAGACGACGTCGTGCTGGTGGCGCGCAGCGGCAAGCTCACGCCGGTCGAGATTGAGTTGGCTTTCGCCGCCACTCAGGCAGCATGATGTTCACAACCGATGTCAGGGGAACTGGGGGCAGACCCTAGTGCCCTGAGATGGGTAGCCTCAAAGGAGAGCAATCCGCCAGAATGCAGCTGGCCACGATGAGATTCTTGAGACGGTCGGGCCCAATTGGCGAAGCCCTCGGGTGGTTCGGATCACAAACGTCTGAGCAACTCGTGGGCACTCGGATTGGACCGTGACCGATGTCCTCTCTCCACACCGTTCCCGCGACTCGTGACGGCACCCCTAATCGCTGACTGTCTCGAATGCACCGCGTGACACTATGGAACCCATGACGACCGAGCCCACCGCAACCCGCGCCGAGCGCAGTCGAAGAGTCACCGGACTACGGCGAACATTCCTGATGGCCAGCGCGATCGTGGTGGTCGGGGCTGCTGTTCTCGTGCTCACGACAGGTGCTACGTCACACCTCACGACTGCGACGGACTCCCTCAGCGCGCGCGGCGGGAAGGTGACCCTCGTCGCGTCCGCTCCGGACGGCTCAACGTGTCGCCTGGTGGCGACACCCGCCATCGCTGCACTGCCGGGTCCGTGGCCGTGCTCTTCACTGAACACGCGGCGTACCATCGTGGTGCCCCCAAACGACACGCTCTCCGTGCGTCGCTACACCTTCACACTCTCTCCGGGCGGCGCCCGTGCGAACGTGACGGTCGCCGCTGCCCATCCGGTAGCGCCCTACATCACTCGCCAGCCAGTGAACGCCTTTGCCAGCGTTGCTCTGACGCCGGGTACGACAGTCGCAAGATTCACTGCTCGGGCGTCGGGGCTGCCAAGGCCCCGAGTCCAGTGGTTCACCAGACAGCCCAGCTTCGCGTCCTGGTATCCGGTGACGCTCGCTGATGCGACCAGCGACACTCTCAACGTGACGTACCCCTACCCGGCCCTCTACAAAGCGGTGTTCACAAACAGCGCCGGCAGCGTGTCGAGTACGCCGGTCGCGCTGGTCCCCGATCACCTGGACGCTGCGTGGTCCGGGTACGAAGATGTCGCGAGTCCGGGGTCGCGGTTCACGGCGGTGAGTGGCTCGTGGAAGGTACCTATACCCAGCTGCACCACAGGGCTGACTACGGAATATCAGTGGGTCGGCATCGACGAGTACAAGACTGTCGAGCAGGTTGGAACCTCGACGGGCTGTGTCGGTGCCACGGCCGGGCTCTACGCCTGGTACGAGTTCTGGGGCAACCCGGCGGTGAACAAGGGCTGGGCGGTGGTGCTGGCTGCGAACTCGTACCCGGTCGGGGCCGGCGACGTAATGACCGGCTCGGTCCACTACGCCAGCGGTGAGTGGGAGATGGATATCAGCGACACAACTCGAGGCTGGTCGTTTTCCAAGCAACTCAGCGACTCGTCGCCGCCCAGCGCGCGATCGACCGCCGAGTGGATCGTCGAGAAGCCGACCACGCCGGGTGTGACCCGCCTCACGACGACGACGCCGGTGAGTTTCACTGACGCGAGCGCCAGCCTTGATGGAACGCCTGGGCCAATCACCCGGTGGTACCCCTCCATTGTCACGGAAAAGGCATCAGGAAGGGCGGTGACGAGTGTTGGGCGGCTCAACTCCTCCGGCTCGTCATTCACCATCGTCTACACCGGTCCCTGATGCCCCTCGTGTGATTTGGGTCCTGACGTCACTGGCGTACTGACACTCGCCTGCGGTTTCGAGGATTGTGAAACGACTCAATCACACGGGGACCGCCAGGCGCTCGCGGGCTCAGCGGTGACAACTTCGTCAGAGGTCTCGTACCTGTGTTGTGGTGGTGTGAGCATGCGATACTCGGAATCAGGACGTCACCAGCGCGCATCTAACGCAAGGTAGCGACGACCCTCTGGGTTTTCGTCCTCGCGGCACTGGAGGAACCCACGTGAGCAGGTTCCTCTCCATCAAGAACCGGGACTGCCCCCACACTGACTGACTCTTTAACCTGCCCCAGGAATAGTCTCCACTTCGCTTGCTGAGTTTGGGCCTAGATGAAAGGCTCCGTTCGTGCTACGTGTCTATCGGCCAGTTCACCGACAGACTTCGATCAACAGGGCGTCAAAGGTGATCGCACGAGCGCTGGGTGGTTTCTGACGTCGCCCAAGGCTCTTGGCCGCATTGCTCTGACAGTGGGGCTCAAGGTGCGGGTCATCAACGGCTTCAGTGTCGACGAAGAGAGTGCGTGAACTGGGACGCCGTGCGGCAATGCCTCGACATTTGCTCAGGGTTTCAGCGCGGTTCCCACACGTGGAGCTGTTAGGAGAGTGAGAGCAGGTGGGCAGGTCATGGTGTGACGACCCGTGATTTGATAGCAGTTGGCTGTTGACGTTGCCGCACACCATCGGGACCTAGGCTGATGGACGAGTTTCGCGTGGAGTTTCGCGTGGAGGTCCGCCCCCGTAGCTCAGGGGATAGAGCATCGGTTTCCTAAACCGTGAGCGCAGGTTCGAATCCTGCCGGGGGCGCTTGTGGCGGCAGTTGGGGTGGGGTCGAGGAGGCTCCTCACGTCTCACGGCGTGCTTGATGCCGCCGGAGACGACGTGGTGCTCGATGATGCAGCGGCGGAGAGGTGGGGCACGACGTCTCGCGTCCACGTGAATGACGCGGGAGCCGCCTGGTGTTGCGGGCGCACGAAGATCTCCGCGTAAACGCCCGTTCCGTGGCGGTTTCGGTATGCGGCCCCCATCTGACAGTCGTGGCAATACGGCCCGAGATACACGCCCAGGATGTTGTGGCGATGGCCCCAGCATCCTGAGGCGCCCGGCGACGTGCAGTCAACGTTGGACGTATTCCGCGACGTGCCGCCCCAGCCATCGTTGTACATCCAGACGTAGTCGGCCGCGAGCGGCGAGGGCGACGCATCGGCCAGGATCGACGTGAAGCCCTGCTGGGTCATGCCGGAGACGAACCAGGGATCCACGTTGCGCGCGGCTCCGGCCGCGGCGGAATGGTTGAGGGCGGACACGAGGCCCTGATAGGGGGGAAGACCGCGTGCGGTTCGCTCCAGATTCGTCAGGACGAACATCTGCTCGTCGGCCGAAAGCGTGTACCAATTGTTCGGCAGCATCATCGGGGCGACGCCCTCGACGGCGCGCGCGTGATTGATCGCGGCGAGGATGTACGTGGTGCACGCTCGCGAGTTGTCATAGGGGCGCACCGTGATCGCGCTGCCGGCGCCCGAGAAGCACGGATTCGCGCACGAGAGCTGATGCGCGCGACTCGACTGACAGGGACCTGAGCTGAGAAAGTCTGGTCGCGGTGCGATGTTCGCGCTCGGTGTCAGCTGGAGGGGAGTCGCGCTGCTCGCCGTCAGCGTCGGGCCCAGGACGAGCAGCGGCGCGACGAGGGCGCAAAAGCCAATGAGTCTGGCGGCAACTGCTTTCACCTTGTTCGCTCTCGACAGTGGGCGTCGCGCCGAGCGGCGCGCGGATTCGACCATTCTACCGGGGAGGCTTCGGTGCGGGAACTGCCGGTCCCGACCAGGCACTCTTAGCGTCGCGGAATACCGCCGAGTTTGGCCACGTCGATGACGTACTGGGTGGCCGCAGACACGCCGGCCAGGAAGAGTCGGTCCTGCTGCTCATCCGTCAGGTCGAAGTCAGTTGAAGTGACACCTGAGCCGTCGACGAAGATGGTGCGGTGCGCGACATAGTCGTGCGTCGTCAGGGCGTCCCATTCGTTCATCATCGTTCTCAGGCACCGGGTCGCAATGGACAGGGCGGACTCGTGCGAGCCCTCTGACTGGTACTCGGTCTGGAACCGCGACAGCTTGATCCCGATAGTCGGCCACGGGGGATCAACATCGTCTCGCGTGTCGAAGGAGTGAATCGGGTACTTGGCGAGCAGCGCGCCGTCGACCCACATGTGCGCGCCCTCGGCGAAGTGAACGCGCGTCGCGCTGGTCCCGGGCACGTCGACCGGCAGCGTCGTGTCGCGCGCGATGATGTGCACCGGTTCGAAGAAGAAGGGGATCGACATGGAGGCGCGCACCGCGAGTACGGGGTCCTGCTGATCCGGGTCCAGGCCGTAGAGCGCGTAGTCCGTGGGCAGGCGCGTGAGGCGGCCTCGCGTGATGTCCGACACGTAGACCAGCAGGCGGCTCTCGGGACTCGTCGATGGTGCATCGGCAGTGGGCATTCGCAGGTCGGCGAACGTGCGCACACCAAGATCCTGCAGGATCGGGCGCAGCCAGGACTCCACGTACGCGCTGGAGTAGAGGCCCTCGCGATTGGTCAGGATGGCGGCGTCGGCGAGCATCGAGGTGACACGCCCGCCGGAGTGGTCGAGCATGGAGTGCAGGCGGCCCTCGGGCATGAACTTGGCGAAGTCCAGCGAGCGAAGGTATCCCAGCAGGTGAGACATCTCGTGCCCACTGGCGGCCAGTGCCGCGGTGATGGCGCCCACGACGGCGCCCGCGCTCGTGCCGGCCACGCGCTGGATGGCGACTCCGGCTTCGTCCAGAGAGAGAATGGCCCCGACGAGGCCGATGCCCTTGACCCCACCGCCCTCGAGAACCAAATTGGCCCTCAGAGGCTGCTCGTCGTCGACCGTGGCGTCGGAGTGGGCTCGCGGATGCCGCAGTGACGCCGCGGCCTCCTCGAACTGGCGCTGGAGGGTCGGCTCGCGCCGGTAGCCCCGTGGCGTGTCGGCCAGCGTGATCGGCAGCATCCCGTCCCCTCGTACTTCTGCGTCTCGGGCAATATATCGTGGCCGCTTCGCGTGGAGGGGTCAGAGACCTGAACTCGCTGAGGAGGGCAACGTCCGTCGAGCCAGCGTGCGTCGGTGCACGCCGGGGCCGGGCTCGACGGCACGTGTTCACGGGGAAGAACTCGCGACTACTAGCCTCGCTGAGCGGTGAAGGCGCTACAGATCTCGACCGCCCTGGTGCTCGTCGTGCTGCTCCTGACGGCGGCCGTGCGGGCACATCAGGTGCCCAGCGGTGAGTCCCTGTCGCGAGCAACGCTGATGAGGATCGCGCAGGCGTTCGACGACGCCTACGAAGCCAACGAGGCCGCCGTCGTCTACCAGCGCTTTGACGCCCCGAGCCGCGAGGTGATATCCGAGTCGTCGTACGTGATGCGCCACCGACTCTGTCCCGATCCGCCCGGTGCGGCCACGGTGCTGGGAGCCGCGCCGGCCGGTGCGTACTGGATCGTTCTCTACCAGATTGACGGGGTAGTCCTGCACGACTACTGGCACTACGTCCTCGGGCGCTGGGAGTTCAGCCTTCTGCGATCGAACCCGGGCGCGGTGCGTCTCTATCGACTGGGCTGGCGCGCGTACCAGAGTGCGATTGGCTGCACGCCTCGTGCCTGACGCTGCGCGCCTATCATCGCCCCAGAGCCCGCAATCCGAAGGAGACCTTATGACGGACGTTGCCACCGCGACCATCGTCGGCCCACCCGGAACCCTGACGTGGCTGGGTCACGCGACGGTCCTATTGAGCACCAAGAGCGGCACGCGCATCGTGTTCGACCCCTGGCTCGAGAACCCGAAGGCCCCGGCCGATCTCGGCGAGCTGGGTGGAATCGACGCGATCGCGGTGACGCACGGGCACTTCGACCACATGGGATCGGTGATCCCCCTCGCGGTGTCAACCGGTGCGACGGTCGTGTGCGTGCCGGAGATGGCGGCGTACTTCGCCACGGCCGGTCTGACGAACCTGCTCGAGATGAACAAGGGCGGCACGGTACGCGTGGGTGACGTGAGCCTCACCATGGTGGGCGCTGATCACTCCTGCGGCGTGAACGCCGGCGAGAGCCATCCGAGCATCTACGGGGGCAATCCGGTGGGCTTCGTCGTCGGGCTGCCCGCCGGTCAGGGCGGTCCGGTCTACATCTCCGGTGACACCAACGTCTTCTCCGACATGGCCATCATTCGGGACTTGTACGCGCCGGAGATTGGGCTCATGCCGATCGATGGGCACTACAACATGGGCCCGCGCGAGGCCGCCTACGCGGTCAAGCTGCTCGGCCTGCGACGCTTCGCGCCCTATCACTACGGCACCTTTCCGCTGTTGGCTGGGACCCCGGAGCAGGTCTCGGGCCACCTCGCCGCTAGCGGTGTCGCGACCACGGTGCTGACCTGGCAGCCCGGAGAGACGCTCTCCCTGCTGGGTTAGGTCCCTCGTCCGCGCCCTCAGAAGGTCTGGGTGAACCACCCGGTCGCGTAGGGCGCGACGGCCACCGCCGCGATGAGGCCGAACACCAGGCTGGAGACCACCAGCCACTGGCGGGCCGAGGCCCCGCGGACCTGTCGGCGCGTGCGGGCGAACCAGTCGAGCGGCGCCAGCTTGGCCGTCTCAACGAGGTGACCGAGGACGTGGATCGCCATGGCGCCGAACCAGAGAACGAAGCTGCCCTGGTGGAGGGTCAAGAGCAGGCCCCGATCGGCGCGCGGCAGCAGCACCAGGCCCACTCCCGAGGCGATGACGACGAGGGTGAGCACGACCACTGCGGGCCCGAGCAGGCGCAGCACGAGCACGGGTGGGCCCTTGCGACGGTAGCGCGGGTCCCCGGAGTAGTACTTGAGGAAGCGCCAGCTCGTCGAGGCGATCTTGTAGAGCACCGGTGGGATCATCAGCATCCCGATGAAGACGTGGGGTGTCAGCAGCGAGCCGATGAAGGGGATCGTCACGCCCTCGAGGAACAGCAGAATGAGCAGAACGAGCGCCAGCAGCCCCGTGAGTCGAGAGTTGCCCTCGACGCCGCTGTGCTCGGGCACGGCCGCGTGGCGCGCGCGTCGCAGTGTGCCGTAGGACATGGACAGGGGGCACTTCCTTCATGAAATCTGCTCGAACAGCGCTCCTACGCTACCGAAGAGCCTTCAGAGGCAGGCAACGACCTCATAATGAAAACCTAAGAAAGCCCGGGTAGGGTCGGGGCCATGATCCTTGACGCGACCAGTGAGGGCCGGGTCTCCTTCGCCGGCATGGAGACGTGGTATCGGGTGACCGGCGAGTTGGGTCACGGGCCGAGTCCCCTCGTCGTGGTGCACGGCGGACCCGGCGCGACGCACAACTACCTGCTCAGTCTCAGCGCGATCGCGAACTCCGGGCGCGCGGTGATCCACTACGACCAGGTCGGCTGCGGCAACTCCACGCACGCGCCCGAGCGTGGCGCGGACTTCTGGACCGTCGAGCTCTTCCGCGACGAGCTCGACAACCTGGTTCACGCCCTGGGCATCGACGAGAGCTACCACCTCCTGGGCCAGTCCTGGGGTGGGATGCTGGGCTCGGAGTTCGCGCTGGGCCACCCGAAGGGTCTGCGCTCGCTGATCCTGTCCAACTCGCCGGCGTCGATGGACCTGTGGGTCGCCGAGGCCATCCGCCTGCGGGCCGATCTGCCCGAGTCCGTGGCCCGTACCCTGGACGAGCACGAGCTGGCCGGAACCACCGAGGACCCGGCCTACCTGGCGGCGACGCAGGTCTTCTACGACCGTCACGTGTGTCGCGTCGTGCCTAACCCGCCGGAGGTACAACGGGCGTTCCAGCTCATGACGGAGGACCCGACCGTCTATCACGTGATGAACGGACCGAACGAGTTCTTCTGCATCGGCACGTTGCGCACCTGGTCCGTCGTGGGTCGCCTCGGCGCGATCACCGCGCCGACCCTGGTCATCTCGGGGCGCTACGACGAGGCGACGCCGGCCACGGTGCAGCCCTTCGTGCAGGAGATCCCCGGCGCGCGCTGGGAGGTCTTCGAGGAGTCCAGCCACATGCCCTTCGTCGAGGAACCCGAGCGCTACCTCGAGGTCGTGAACGAGTTCATGGCCCAGCACGACTGAGCCGCGCTCGCGTGGGCACCGTGCGCCTCTACAACCTGGACACCGTGATGATCGACGTCGTCACGCACGTCGCGCACCTGCCGTCGGCCGGCGGCGACGTGCGCGCCAGTGCGTCGGCGGTACGCACGGGTGGGGGCTTCAACGTGATGAGTGCGGCGGCTCGCCAGGGCATGCCGGTGACCTACGTGGGCCGACTCGGTCACGGCACCTTCAGCGAGTTGGCACGACGGGACCTGGACGGCCTGAGCGTGGCCACGCCGGTTGCTGCACATCTCGAGCAGGACGCGGGCTACTGTCTCGTGCTGGTCGACGAGTCGGGCGAGCGCACCTTCGTCACCGCCACCGGAGCGGAGCTGAGCCTCGGTGCTGCCGACTTGGCGCTCGTGGTGCCGAGTGACGGTGACTACGTCTTCGTGTCCGGCTACTGCCTGGTGTACCCGGAGATCGCCGAGGCGGTGACCCACTGGGTGAGCGAGTTGGCTGAGGGCGTCGTCGTGGCGTTCGACCCCGCCCCGCGCGTGCTCGACATCGCGGCGCGGGTCCTGGATCCCATGCTGGCGCGCGCCGACTGGCTGCTGCTGAACGACACGGAGGCCGTGGAGCTGTCCGGGGAGTCCGAGCTCGATGACGTCCTCGAGACGCTGATGACGATCAGTGGTCGTTCTGGGGTGGTCGTGCATCGCGGCGAGCTCGGCTGCGTCGTCGCCACGCGCACGGGTGACGTGCTGGACGTGCCCGCGTTTGCGACCGACCCGGTGGACACCAACGGTGCCGGGGACACCCACGATGGCGTCTTCCTCGCCGAGCTGGCGCGCGGCAGTGACGTGGCGAGTGCGGCCCAGCGGGCCAACGCGGCGTCCGCGCTGGCGGTGGCCCAGATCGGTCCGGCCACGTGCCCCACGCGCGAGGAGATCACCTCGTTCCTGGCGCGCGCGGCGCGGAGCTAGAAGTAGCTCTCTCCGAGCTCCTCGCTCCAGGCCGGGGCGCGCAACTCGCCGCGCGGCACGCTCCAGCGGAACACGGGCTTGATGTCCAGCACCGGGGTGCCGTCGATGCCGTCGAGGCCGCGCACCCGCAGAGAGCGCTCGGCGACGTCCTCGAGGCCGACCGTGGTCAACAGGATTCGGTTGGGCCGATCCTTGTTGCGCTGGGCGAAGACGCCTACGTCAGGCCAGCGCTCGTTGCCCCGGGGTCGCCGGTGCCACGGTCCGGGTGGCACGTCATCGGCACAGTCGGCGAGGAAG
>JAJXUK010000071.1 GCA_021782915.1 Actinomycetes bacterium
GAGCCCGGCCCTACCGGCCCGACCTCGAGATCCTCGGCGACCCGGCGGTGCTCAGCGCCTGGGAGGTCCTCGAGGATCCCGAGCGCTGCGCGCGCGGGCGCTGGGCGATCGTCGACTGGCGTGGCGACTGGGTCGGCGTCGGGATGGCCCGCCTGCTCGCGGCGCGCGGCTCGTCGGTCGTGCTGGCGACCACCGGCTACGGCGCGGGCGCGTCGCTCCAGCAGTACGTGCGCGACGTGGCGTTGGCCGCCCTGGCGCGCGCGGGTGTCGAGGTGGTGCCTCTGGTGCGGCCCTTCGGTGTCGACGACGACACGCTCTACCTCCAGCACGTGCTCACCGAGGAGCCGGTGCTCTGCGCGCCGGTGACCGGCGTCGTGCTCGCGACGGGTCACCAGGCCAACGACGAGCTGCTGGGCGAACTGGTCGCGCGCGGCGTGCCCGCGGTCGGCATTGGTGACTGCCTGGCGCCGCGCAGCGTCGAGGAGGCCGTGCTGGAGGCCCTGGTCGCAGCGGACCAGATCTAGAGAGTGGGGGCATCCACGTCATGGCAGTGGATACCCCACCGTGAGGAAAGACTCTCATCTAAACCCAAAAGTACTAATAAAATGAGAGGACCCAGTCAGAAATGCTGTAACACCAGGCACTAGGGGTTTCTCAGCATTAGTCGAGCACGGTAGTATAGTGAGAACTATGAGAACCACCGTAGCGATCGCCGAGAACATCGAGGACCCGTGGCGCGCGGGCCTCGAGAGCGTCCCGACGGTCAGCCTCCTCCTGCGAGCGCCGGCCTCGGCCCTGCTCGGCGAGGGCGTCGTGCAGTCCCTCGAAGTCCGACGCATCACGGGGCGCGATGCCCAGCACCTCGACGAGCTGACTGCGCCTACGGCGAGTGTGCTGCTGCTCGTCGTGGAGGCCGTCCTCGACGACGCGAGCGCCGTGGGGCTCGAGGACCGCGGCATCGCCTACACCGACGCGGCGGGCCGGGCCTGGGTGCCAGGTGCTCCGCGCTCGGCGCCCGCTCAGCCGAAGCGGCGGCGGATGCGCACTTCCTCGATACGCGCCGCGCAGCTGATCGCCGATCACCCCGACGCGACGTGGACGGAGCCCAGGCTGGCCAAGCAGGCCCAGGTCTCCAGCGGGACAGCGCACAACCTCGTGCGTGACC
The DNA here is from genome assembly GCA_021782915.1 of Actinomycetes bacterium. Lineage (GTDB taxonomy): Bacteria > Actinomycetota > Acidimicrobiia > Acidimicrobiales > RAAP-2 > RAAP-2. Next base: position 1,166 of record JAJXUK010000071.1, read on the forward strand.
TTCTGTTGCTCAACCTCGTCCAGCGCGCCGGCGAGGGCAAAGCGGGGGTGCGCTCACGCGACACGCGGGGGCTGCGGCGCTGGCTCGTCGCTCAGGCCCGTCGCGAGCAGCCGCCCATGGTGTCGTGCTACATCCCCGACGTCGAGGACCTGGCAGTCGAGATTGACGGCGTCCCGCTCATCCGCAGCGGGGCCGAGGGAGCCCGACTACTGGGGGTGCCGGTGGTGTCCTCGATCCAGCGCGTGCTGATCCGAGTCCCGATCTCCTCGGGACTCGAGGACCTTCCGGCCCGGCTCGGGGGACTACGGACCGCGGCGGGTGCCAACGTCGTCCTCGTGGAGGACCGGGACCGCTTCGCCGCGAACGACGCACGCCTGGTGCACGGAGTGTGGGTCGCCCCGCCGAGTCGCGTGGCGACCGATCTGACCTTGGAGCCGCGCGGCGACGCGGCGAGCTCGGTCTTCCTCGACCTGTGGGGCGAGGGAGTCCTATGACGCGGGACGAGCGACACCCGGTCGATCCCATGGTGGAGGAGGCTGCCAGTCTCCTCTACCTGCTCGGGGGCATGGGTGCGAAGCACCTCGTACTCATCGGGGGCCTGGTGCCACCCCTCCTCGTGAAGGAGCCCCGAGAGGCCCACATCGGCACGTCGGATCTCGACATCTGCCTGTCGGTGGCGATCTCCCAAGGGGCGACTGCGGAGTACTACGCGTCCATCGAGGAGCTCATAGATCCGTACTTCGAGCCGACAGCCGGAACCAGCTTCCGGTGGCACAAGAGGACCGGAGCCCCCGGGCTGCCGATCCTGGTCGACTTCCTCGCGCCGCGCGGGGAGTCTGCACCACGGGCCGACGGTACCCACGCCCTGAGCGACGACACCGCGGCCCACAACGCCGGGACCCGCCTACGCCCGTTCGTACTAGAGACCCAGGACCTGCTCGAGCTCGACGCGGTGGAGCGCGAGGTCGACGTCGAGCTGCTCTACAAGCCGACCGCCACGCGGGCCCCCGTGCGCTTCCGCCACACGGGTCCCCTAGGACTCCTCGTGGCGAAGGCCTTCGCACTCAACGGGCGCGATGACGACAAGGACGGCTACGACGTCGCCTGGTTCTGCCTCAACCTCGACCGGGACCCGGAGGAGGCCGTGCGCCAGATCGCCGCGCGCCCGGCGTTCAATCACCCGCTGGTGCCCGAGGCACTGGCGCTGCTGAAGCGGGCGTTCCAGGGACCCGAGTACGCGGGACCGACCGGGTACGCCAACGTCCTGACTCGCACGCACGGCGAGGACGCAGACCTCTACGTTCAGGAGCGGTTCCGCGCGTTCCAGGCGACTCAGCGAGTGATCGAAGGGCTCATCGAGCGCATCGACTGGGACCAGCAGGCGAACGGCGGGCGCTCCTAGCGGGTTGCGGTCGGCGAGGCTACCTCACTGTGCGCCGACTGGTGTCACGAAATGGATACTCCCACGGGAGAGATGTGCATCGTACAGTGACACCGCGGTCACCGCGAGAGTCCGCCGTGGCACCCGGACGAGTGGCGCAGCATCGAGTCGGCGCCGGTGCGCGCGAGCCCTTCGTCGGCCCAGCCGCTGGCTATTGGGATCGGGTCGGGACACAGGCGTGCGAGTCCGGCGCATCTCGCTGGACTCGGTGGTCGTGCGACCGGGGCTCAGCCCCCAGTCGATGCGGTCCCGTGTGATCCTGGGGGAGAGGACATCGTGGGTGATGCCGAGATCGGCTGCCGTCTGGGTGAGGGACCCGCCCGCGGCAACGAGCGCGATCGCTCCCGCGCAACAGGCGTGGCGTGGAGCTGGCAACCACCCGAGGCCTCGGTGGGGCCTTCTGGCAGGCGCGAAGGCAACCAGGAGAGGAGGCCATGGCTGAGGCAGGTCAGGGTGTCGGGCAGAGGGGGAGCGGACCCGTCGAGACCCGTCGCTTCCTGGTGCCCGTGGAGAACGGAGGCGGCGAAGGCGTCAGCTCGGGCGCAGCCGCGCCGTCCATGATGATCAGTCGATCGCCATGACGGCGACGCCAATGGCACTCGAGGCGGTCAGCCGATGTTCGACCCCTTCCGCGAGAAGATGCCCAGCCCCAGGAGAGACAGAATCACCAGGAGAACACCCGGGACGACGAAGAACCACGTGAACAGGTTGAAATTCGGAAGGCTGTCGACCTGCGCGTAGTTGTTGATGTTGTTCTTCATCGTCATCACCAAAGGCTCGTAGAAGGCGAGCCCGGCTGGCACGCGAGAGAACACGGGGGACAAGGTGGGCATACCCCCGAGGAGCCGGGCCATCGCGGGATAACGCTGTGCCAAGTACTGGTTCAACTGCTGCGGCGTCATGTGCAAGCCCGCCGAGAATCCCGACATCATGGCCGTCTCCTCGTTAGCCGCTGCCACCCCTTCGACGGCAACCTGCTTGAGCGGCAGGAAGGTCGTGTTGTAGTAGTCGACCGCCTGGTTGACGTTGGCCCGTTGCATGATCGGGTGGAAGTTGTCAAGCATCTTTTGACCCGCACTCGTCTTGGATGGCATGGACATGGCGAAGGGAAGGACGATGAGAACTACGCCAATGAGCAGCACGAGCCAGGAATACATTCTACGGAACATGTACACAACTCCTTTGTTGGGTTCTTCGAATCATCTGCTACCTGATACCTGAAGATGCTCCTTCCCTTGCCGCGTATGTGGGTGTGAAAGGCCCACCGGTGATCGAGGCGTGACACGC
>JAJXUK010000072.1 GCA_021782915.1 Actinomycetes bacterium
CAAGTGTACTGCGAGAACGCGGGCCAATTCCACCCCGGGCCCCGCGGGCGCGGCACTACCCTCGTATCATGAGAACCCGCTTGGTCGAGGTCGGCGACGCCCCCGCGCTGATGGGCATCTACAACCCCGAGGTGGTCGAGACCACGGTCACCTTCGACCTCGTGCCGCGCACCCTGGCCGAGCAGGAGGCCTGGATCCTGGCGCACCGCGCGACGCACCCCTGCCTGGTGGCGGTCAACGACGAGGACGACGTCGGCGAGGTCGGCGCGCGCGGAGAGAGGATCCTCGGTTTCGCCCTGGTGTCGCCCTTTCGCGACCGCCCGGCCTACGCCACGACGGTCGAGAACTCGGTCTACGTGCACCGCGGCGCGCGGGGCCGCGGCGTGGGCGAGCGCCTGCTGCGCGAGTTGATCGCCCTGGCCAGCGAGTCGGGATTCCACGCCCTGATCGCGCGCATCGTGGGTGAGAACGACTCGTCGATCCGCCTCCACGAGAAGTGCGGATTCACCCTGGTCGGAACGGAGATCGAGGTTGGGCGCAAGCACGGCATCTGGCTCGACGTCGTCGAGTACCAGTACGTGACGTCGCGCCGTTAGGCGTCGACGGACTGCTCGGGCCAGGACCACTGGGTCCAGCGGCCCATGGGCAGCACGAGCACGCCGCCCAGGATCGCCACGGCGACGGCGATGAGGAGCGGATTGGAGTGCACGAGCCCCGCGAGCAGCGTGCGCCCACCCGGCAGGCCGATGAAGGGCCCCACGATGGACAGCGCCAGCAGCCAGAAGTGCTCGCGGCCCTGGTAGCTCGCCGCGAGCAGCACCAGGCCCCAGGAGAAGTACCAGGGCTGGACCACGGGACCCAGCACCACGAGCAGCACCAGGGCCAGGCCCAGGCTGCGCACCCAGCCGCGCCTCTCGCCGTGCAGCAGGAGCCACGCCGCGAACGCGGCGGCGATCGCGAAGCCGAGGAAGCGCGTCACCGAGAGCACCGAGGCCACCGTGATCGAGTGCACGCCCAGCGCGTTGATGCTGCGCCCGATGATCAGACCGATCGCGGTCGCCGGCGCGGCCCAGCTGCGCACGGTGCCGTTGGAGAGCAGGTTCCTCACCCAGCCGAAGCCAAAGCCCGCGAGCCAGGTCCACACCCCGAGCGTCACCGCGGTCACCGCGCTCGCCACCGCGATGGGTTTGAGGCGTTGTCGCACGCTGGCGAGCGGGCCCAGCCACGTCCAGGCCACGAAGGCCAGCCCGTAGGCGGCGGGCGCCTTGATCGCCGCCGCGCAGGCACAAAAGATCAGCGACGGCACGAACTTCTTGTTGACCGCGAGCGCGATGCCGATCACGAGGAACCCGGTCATGATCGCGTCGTTATGGGCCCCGCCGATCAAGGTCAGCAGCACCAACGGGTTCATGGCGCTCAGGAGGAACGCCTCGCCCGGGTCGCGGCGCAGCCCCTTGGCCAGCCTGGTGATCCCCCAGCCGATCATCGCGACGCCGACCACCTCGAGCAGGCGCAGCACCACGACCGTGGCCAGCTGGTTGTGGAAGGTGATCTTGGCGATCGAGCCGTCGAGGAAGAGGAAGAAGGGGCCGTAGGGCGCCGGCGCGTTCCACCACAGCGGGTCCACGGGGTTCACGTAGGGGCTCGAGCCCAGGGAGAAGGGGCCCAGGATGTAGGGGCTGAGGTGGTGGCTCGTCATCTCGCCCTGGGCGGCGTAGCTGAAGACGTCGCGCGAGAAGAGTGGCGGCGCGATGATCATCGGAATGGCCCACAGCGCCAGGATCCACCACAGTTGACGCACCGGCGCGCCGGCGTGGAGCTTCATCACCTCGGCGAGGCGCAGCCAGACGCGCATCAACAAGAGCAGGCCGCCGTAGACGAGCACGATCGAGAGCAGGAGCTTCGTCTGGCTCGGCGTGCCCGAGAAGCCCTGGGCGGGCTCGCCGAAGAACCAGGTGCTCGTCATGTTGAGCTTGAAAGGCGAATTCGTGAACGACCCCCCGGCGAGGATCAGCGACGTCGCGACGAAGCCGAGCAGCGCGGGCTGCCAGAGGAAGGACCAGTTTTCGAAGGGTCCCGGCGTGAAGCGCCCGAGCGGCGTGTAGCGGCGCTCGAGGAACTGGACGCCCGCTTCGAGCTCGGCGACCGTGCGCTCGTAGCCGTGGCGCACACCACGCGCCCACGTCGTTATGCGCACCACGTCTCCTCTCCACCGGTGCCGTAACCGTAGTTCCGACGAACCGCTACGGACGTGGCCCACTCAACCGCGAAGTTGAGTGGGCCTTGGTGGGCCGGGAGGGATTTGAACCCCCGTAGGCAAAGCCGTCTGGTTTACAGCCAGATCCCATTGGCCGCTCGGGCACCGACCCGCCGAGCATCCTAGCCCAGGCGCCCGAGCCGACCAACGGCGCGACGCTCTACGATTTGCCCATGCCAACATTCGACGTCGTCTCCGAGATCGATCTCCAAGAGGTGCGCAACGCCGTGGACCAGGCCAACCGCGAAGCGGGCACGCGCTTTGACTTCAAGAACACGGACGCGCGCATCGAGTTCTCCGAGAAGGAGCTGACCCTCTCGGCCTCGACCGAGGACCGACTGCGCGCCCTCTACCAACTCCTCGAGGAGAAGATGGTCAAGCGCCAGGTGTCGCTCAAGTCCCTCGAGGCCGGCAAGATCGAAGAGGCGAGCCACGGCGCCGCGCGCCAGAAGGTGGCCCTGAAGGCCGGGATCTCCCAGGAGGTCGGCAAGCAGATCAACAAGATCATCAAGGAGATGGGCGTGAAGAACCTGTCGTCGTCGATCCAGGGCGATCAGGTGCGCGTCTCGGGCAAGCAGCGCGATGACCTCCAGCAGGCGATCGCGACGTTGAAGGAGTCCGACGTGGCGGTCCCCCTGCAGTTCACCAACTTCCGCGACTAGCTAGCCGCGCATCGCCTCCTCGGCGGTGAGGTGCTCGTCGATCTCTTCGAGCGTGTGGTCCTTGAAGATCCGGTTGAAGACCATCATCTTGAGGATCCAGAACAGCCCGAAGGAGGCGAGGTTGGTGAACGAGATCAGCATCGTGTTCACCGGGTGGCTCCAGTGGTGCCCGTGGACCTGGGACTTGGCCCACGCGGCGCCGAGCATCGAGACGCCGATGCCGAGGAACGACATCGTCCAGAACGGCACGATCTCGGTCAGGAAGTGGCTGCGGCCGCGCTTGCCCCACGTCCAGGTGCGGTTGAGGTAGTACGAGGGGATCGTCGCCACCAGGTTGCCCAGCACGGTCGCCCAGATGACGCCCTTGACGAGATGGAACCCGTAGAGCACCGAGATCGACGTGAAGGAGACCGCGGTCGAGATCACCGAGACCGAGGTGAAGCGTAGGACCTTCTTGCCTTGGTGGGTGTGGGCCCACGCCCAAAGATCCTGCAGTCGCCGCGGCACGGGGAACAGCCTACCGTGGCCCACCCGCGAGTGATGGTCCGCCAACTGTCACAATGGACGAGTGTCCGACGCCCTTGATCTCCTGGTGAAGTTGCTGGACCTCGAAACCATCGAGGTCAACGTCTATCGCGGCCAGCACCCCGAAGAGGAGCGTCAGCGCACCTTCGGGGGCCAGGTGGCCGCCCAGGCCCTGATGGCGGCGGGGCGCACCGTCGAGCACGGCCGCGTGCACTCACTGCACTCGTACTTCCTGCGCCCCGGCGACCCCCAGGCGCCCATCCTCTACGAGGTCGACCGCATCCGCGACGGGCGCAGCTTCACCACCCGGCGCGTCGTCGCGGTCCAGCACGGCCGGGCCATCTACAACATGCAGGCGAGCTTCCACTCCGACGAGGTCAGTCTCGAGCACCAGTTCGCGATGCCCGAGGTGC
>JAJXUK010000039.1 GCA_021782915.1 Actinomycetes bacterium
CCCACCCGCGACTACCAGCCCAAGGGTCACGGCTTTCGATAGTCTGCACAGGTTCAACTGTTCACGATGACGTGACAGATTTCAGAGTGGGCGCTACAGGACTCGAACCTGTGACCTCAGCCGTGTGAAGGCTGCGCTCTAACCAACTGAGCTAAGCGCCCGGGAGGCTCCATGTTAGTCGGCCCGTGAGCACCATCGGGGCTGAGTGCCCGCACGCTCAGGCTGTAGCCTTCTCACGTGCCAGATACACCCGACACGTCCGAGCCACCACGTTTTCGGCGCCGGCGCGTCTCCAAGGTGCCCCGAGAAGTGGTCATGGGTATCGACGCGCTCGAGCGCCGTGTCGCCTACTTCGCCGGCGCGCTCGCCATGCTCCTAGCCGCAATTCTGCTGCCCCACCTGTTCAAGAACACTTGGGTCACCGACAGCATCAAGCCCGCCGCCAACAACGCGTGCTCCGCGCCGTATCACCTCGTCGGCACGACCTGCCAGTACCGACACCTGACGCATCCCTCGGACTGGGTGCTGCAGTTCGTGGAGATCTTCGTGCTGGGCCTGGGCCTGTTGTACTTCGCCTGGCGCCGCAAGCGCGCCGGTGTCTCAGTGGTCGCGCTGCTCATGGGACTGGCCCTGGGCGTGGTGGGGCTGCCGTTCCTCTTTCTCGGCGGCTGGCTCGTGATCCGGGCATTGCGCCTGCAGAAGTACGGTGACCCCAGCTTCGTGGGCTCGAGCCGAGCCGCGCGTGCCGGCGCGAACACTCAGCGCGCTGAACGCGCCGAGCAGCGTGCCGCCCGGCGCGAGGGACGAGCGAGCGCGACGCCCAGCGTGCGTGAGCTACCCACCGCCTCGAAGCGCTACACCCCGAAGCAGCGCCGGCGCCCGCGCTAGGCATGACCACGCCACTGGGCCTGGACTATCCGACGCAGTGGGGGCGACGCTACCTCGCACGCTGGGTGCGCAACGCGATCCATAGCTGCTACGTGCGCCCTTACGTGCGCTTCATCGCCCACCTCACGGTGGTGGGTCTCGAGAACGTCTCCGGAGCTGGACCGTTCATCTTCGTGGCCAATCACACGAGCAACTTGGACACGCCCCTCATCCTGAGCGCCCTGCCAACCCGGGTGCGCCGGAGAACCGCGGTAGCGGCGGCGATGGACAACTTCTTCATGGACGCCAAGACGGCCTTTCGCACGGTGTTGCTCTTCAACGCCATCCCGATCGACCGGCACAAGGTGAATCGGCGCAGCGCCCAGCTCGCCCTCGAGCTCGTGCAAGATCACTGGAACCTCATCATCTACCCCGAGGGCGGGCGAACCCCGACGGGCGAGCTCCACGAGTTCAAGGGCGGCGCGGCCTATCTGGCCCAGCGCGCCGGTGCCACCGTCATCCCCACCTACCTGCACGAGGCGGGTTGGCTGCAGGGTCCGCGTTACGCCAAGGCTCCGCGCTTTGTGCAGGCGCCGCGCCAGTTCCGCCATCCGGTCACCGTGGCCTTCGGCGCGCCCCTGCACGCCGAGGCCGACGAGAACCTGCGCCGCCTCGGCGCTCGCATCGAGGACGCCGTGGTGAGCCTCGGGCGCAGCGTCAGCGGCGACCCGAGCCTGAGGGTCGTGCGCCCCGAGACGGACTGATCGCCGCGACGCGCTCGGCGTAGAGCTGGTCGGCCACGCTGGCCAGCGGCTCGAGGGCCTGGCCGAGGACCTCGGCCAGGATCTGATCGGCGAACCACGGATTCAGCGCGAGCACCGGGCCGTGAGCGTAGGTGCCCCATAGGCGCGGAGCGTAGAAGCCGTCGGTGAACCCGTCGTTGCCCCGACCGACCAGGACACGGCCCAGTGGCACCACGTCGACGCCCAGGCTCGTGGTCCCTCCGTGGTTCTCGAAGCCCACCAGGGTGCGTCCCCCGACGTCCACGGCCATCTCGCCGACGCTGCGCCGCTCGCCGCGGCGCGTGGTGACGTCCACCATCCCCAGCCCGTCGAAGGCGTCATCGCCCTCGACGCTGAAGGAGTCGCCCAGAATCTGCAGTCCCGCGCAGACCGCCAGCACCGCGGCACCGTCGGCCACGCGTGCGCCCAGACCACCCACGGCCAACAGCTCACGGGCCTGTCGCTGCGGACCGTCCTCGCCCCCACCCAGCAGGTAGATCTGCGCCGCGGGCAGAGCCTGCGACATTGAGACCACCACGCTGGACGCCTCGATGCCCCGCCGACGCGCGCGCTCGGCCAGCACCCGGGCGTTTCCCGCATCGCCGTAGGTGCCCAGCAGCTCGGGGTACAGCAGGGCGATCCTCAGCACGCCTCGGTCTCCTTGAGCCAGTCGGCGAACGCGGTGTAGTTCGCCAAGAGATGCACGACATCCTCACTGGGCTCCGGCGTCGCGGAGTCCTGAGCGAGTCGCCACTCCACCCCGGCGTAGTCCAGGCGGGTCGCCAAGTCGAGACGCCGGTCACCGAAGCACACGACGCGGTGCCCGCGCAGGAGCTCAAAGGGCACGTCGTAGAGCCACGAGGGATCACGTCCGTCGGCGACGCGCGCGTTGATGGCGATCCAGACCTCACCGGGCGCGCTGGGCACCATGGAGAGCAGCGCGCTGAAGCCGGCGGGGTTCTTGGCCAGCAGCATGCGCACGGAACGGCCGTGGTAGCGGCGCACGTCAAAGCGCCCGGCCACCGAGCTCAGAGACGACATGCGTGCCGCGGCCTCGGACACGTCAACACCGAGCGTGTCGAGTGCGCAGAGGGCCATGGTGGCGTTCGCGCGGTTGAACTCCCCGCTCAGGCCCAGGCTCACGGGAACCGACGTCGCGCCGATGACGGCACTCTCGCCGTCCAGTCGCGCGCTGATGCGCGCCGGACGAGAGAACCCGCACACGCAGGAGAATCCGACCCCCTCGTGGGTCAGCGGTCGCGTGCAGTGTGGGCACGAGCGCGCGTCCTCGAGCCACGGCGTGGGCACGTCGCACCAGAGCACCGTCTCGGCCGTCTCGGCCGCGTAGACCACGAGCGGATCGTTCGCGTTGGCCACCACGCTCGCGCCGCTGCGCGCCAGGGCGGCGCGCCACTTGCCGGCCAGGGTGCGCACCTCGCTGGCCCGGTCCAACTGGTCGCGCGACAGGTTGAGCAGGACGATCACCCGGGGCGAGAGCCGCGCCATCACCTCGGGCAACCAGGCCTCGTCGACCTCGAGCACGCCGAATCCGGCCGACGAGCCCGCCAACGCGGCCGCGTGACCGGCCGGCATGTTCGCGCCCGTCTCGTTCGTCACCACTGGCACGCCCCAACCCCGCGCGATCAGGGCCGTCGTGGTGGTCTTGCCGTTGGTGCCCGAGACGCACACGAGCGAGCGGTCCCGGGACAGTTCCTCGAGCAGACCAGGGAAAAGACGCAGTCCCACCCGACCGCCGGCCACGGTGCCCGCGCCTCGACCACTGGTTCGCGACAGCCAATTGACCGTCTTCAGGCCCAGGACGGCGGTCCGAGCACGGGCACTGAGGCGCGGTGTCACCCCTTCACGCTAACCCGCGCCGGAAAACACAAAAGGACCAACCAGGGGGGGTGGTTGGTCCTTTTGCAAAACCTTTGTGTCACTGAGGGGGGGTCAGTGATTCAGGCTGATACCAGTATGGCGGCCGAGCGCGTATCATTCAAGTCGATAATCATGATACTTACCATCTTCAGAACAGATTCATGGACCTGAGGCAGCTCGAGGCCCTGATCGCGATCGAGGAGCACGGCTCCTTCTCACGGGCCGCCGATGCGCTGGGCACGGTGCAGTCCAACATCTCCGGTCGCATCGCCCGACTGGAGTCCGAGCTCGGCACCGAACTCGTCGAGCGCTCGAGCGGCGTGCTGAGCGAGTCGGGCACCGTCGTCGTGCAACGCGCGCGACGCGTGCTGGGTGAGATGAGCGCGATCGTCGCCGACGTGGCCGAACTGAACGCCGACGTGCGCGGGTCGGTCAGTCTGGGGGTGATCGGCACGGCTGGACGATGGATCGTGCCGGTGCTCTTGGAGGCCCAGCGAGCCACGTACCCGCACATCGCCCTGCGCATCATCGAGGGATCGAACTCCACGCTCGAGCCCCAGGTCGTCAGCGGCCAGCTCGACCTGGCCGTGCTCGCCTGGCCGGTCGAGGCCCCCGAGCTGAACAAGGCCGATCTCTTCAGCGAGGATCTCGTACTCATCGTCTCGCGCGAGCATCCCCTCGCCCACCTCGGCCCATCCATCAGCTTCGCCGCACTCGCCGACTACGAGCTGCTCCTGCCCTTGCACGGCACGGCGCTGCGCCACGAGCTCGAACTGGCGAGCCGGCTTCAGGGCGTGCAGCTCAGGGCGCTGATCGAGCTCGACGGGCTGCGCACCATCGCCTCGCTCACCTTCGACGGCCACGGCCCGTCGATCCTGCCGGCCACGGCCCTGTCCCCGCACCTGACCGACAAGTTCGTGGCCGTGCACATCGAAGGACTGGCGAAGCGGCGCGTCACGCTGGTCTCTCGGCGCTTCGGCTTCCCGGCGGCCCCGGTGCGAGCGATCACCGACCTGCTGCGCGAAACGATCGCGGACACGCACGCGGCGCCCGATGGCATCTACGTGCCCACCCGCTCCACACCCCTCTAGATCTGCAAGGATCGTCCGATGGGCCTGAGTCGACACGAGATTGCCTCCGTGATCGTCGCCGCGGATCCCGCTTTCGAACCACTCCTGAGCCACGTCGGACCCCCGCCCGCACGTCGAGGCGCGCCCGTCTCTCAGCGCTTCGCCGACCTGATCCAGTCGATCAGCCACCAGCTGCTGGCCACCAAGGCCGCGAGCACCATCCACGCGCGAGTGGTCGATCTGCTCGAGGGACGTGTCGAGGCCGAGGCGGTGCTGGCGCTGAGCACCGACGAGCTGCGCGCGGTGGGACTCTCGCGCACCAAGGCCGAGGCGATGCGCGAGCTCGCCGCCTGCAGCCTGCGCGGCGACATTGACTTCTCACGCCACGGTCGCCTCAGCGACCAGGACATCGCCAACGAGCTCACGCAGGTGCGCGGCATTGGGCCGTGGACGGCTCAGATGTACCTGATGTTCACCCTCGGTCGTCCCGACGTGTGGCCCGCGGGTGACTTCGGCGTGCGCCACGGCTGGAGCGTGCTGCACGAGCTCGAGCAGATCATCAGCGAGGCCGACCTGCGCCGCGCCGGGGACGCCTTCGTCGGCGTGCGCTCCTCGGTGGCCGACTACTGCTGGGCCGCGGTCGACGAGTCCGGCTGGCTCACGGCCCGCGCCGAGTAGCCCCAGAGGGTCTTCCGGCGGATCGCGCCCGGGCCGGCCCGTCCAAGGCGCTGAGTCCGAGACGTCGAACTAGCGTCGTGGGATGATCTCGCTCATGAGATGGCCGAAGCGACGCCCCGGTCGGCTTCGCCGGCTCGGGGCGGGGATGTTGGCCCCGGTCCTGGCCCTGGGCGTGGGTGTGGGCTTCTCGGCCCCGTCGGGGGCCGCATCGAGTCGAGCGGCGACGTCCAGCACCGTTGTGGCGCCTGGCGCGTGCACGCAGCGAACACGCATGCACACCGCGCGCGTTGACTTTCGCTACCCGAGCTGCTGGTCGGCCGCCACCTTTCCCCAGAGCAGCCTCGGCCTCATCTCGCTGGCGTACCTGTCCAACGAGACCATGCACAACCCCTGCACGACGCATCGCAGCGGCACCGAGACGACGACGCACTGTGCCTGGGCCGTGTCCACGCTGAAGCCCGATGGCGTGCTCGTCTCGTGGAGCCTGCTCGGGATGCCCGGGCTCACTCTGCGGTCCCAGCGCGGCACCAACATCCTGATTGGCGGACATCACGCCAAATTCTCCGTCACCACGGGCAGCGTGTGTGGCTCCCTGCACGCCGCTGAGCGCATCAGCGTCCTGATCGCCACGGCCACCCCCGACAACCTGCTGATGATGGTCGCGTGTCTGGGCGCTCGACACGTCCTCGACGAGCGCGATCTCGTCACGACGATGCTCGCGAGTGTGACGCTTCACTAGGCCACCATCACGGCCCAGGCGCGCGGATAGCCTCGGTTCATGCTCACACTGGCCGACTTTGAACGCGACGCCCTGGAGACCCTGATGGCCTACGGCGCCATCCCATGCATCTCACCGACGTACGACGCCGACTGGGTGGAGAACGGGCACCTCGAGGCCGCCATGGGCCTGTTGGCCGACTGGGCGCGCGCGCGACGCCTCGCACGCTTCGAGGTGATGATCCAGCGCCTCGAGGGGCGCACACCGGTCCTGGTGGTCACGGTTGAGGCGAGCGGAGCGAGTTCGGGCACCGCGGTGCTCTACGGGCACATGGACAAGCAGCCACCCCTCGGGGACTGGTCCGACGGTCTGGCGCCCTTCAGCCCGACGCGCGTCGGGGACCGCGTGTACGGTCGGGGCCTGGCCGACGACGGCTACTCCACGTTCTCGGCCCTGCTCGCGCTCGAGGACCTGGAGGCCTCCGGGACCCCGCACAGCCGGGTCATCGTGCTCATCGAGGCCAGCGAGGAGAGCGGCAGCCCCGACCTCGACGCGCACCTGGAGGCCCTCGCCGAGCACCTGGGTGACGTGCGCTTCATGGTCTGTCTGGATTCGGGCGCCCTGACCTACGACCGGCTGTGGGTGACGAGCTCGCTGCGCGGCATCGTGAACTTCAACCTGACGGTGAAGGTTCTCTCGCGCGGCCAGCACAGCGGAGCGGTCAGCGGCGTCGCACCCTCGTCATTCCGCCTGCTGAGGCGTCTGCTCGATCGAGTCGAGGACGCATCCACCGGTGAGATCCTGGTGCCGAGTCTTCGCGCCGAGATCCCCGACGCCCACGTCGCGGCGGCCGCGGCGACCGCGGCCGAGTTCGGCGACGTCACGCTCACCGACCTGCCCCTCGTCGATGGCGTGAGGCCCATGGGCAGCGACGCGGCCGAGCGGATCCTGCGCAGCACGTGGTATCCCACGCTCTCGGTGGTGGGCATGGGCGGTGTGCCCGAGCCGGCGATCGCCGGCAACGTGCTGCGCCCCTATACGACGGCCGTGCTCTCCTTTCGCCTCGCGCCGACCACCGACGCCCACGAGGCGGCCCGCGCGCTCGTGTCCGCGCTCAGCACGGATCCGCCCGAGGGCGCCTCAGTCGAGCTGGACAACTTTCAGATCGGCGACGGCTGGATGGCGCCACCGCTGCAGCCCTGGCTCGCCGAGGCCCTCGGGGAGGCCTCGAGCTACGCCTTCGGCCGCGAGGCCGGCTTCACCGGCGAGGGCGGATCGATCCCCTTCCTCGCCTCCCTGGCCTCGCGCTACCCGCGAGCGGCCTTCGTGGCCACGGGGGTGCTGGGCCCGGACTCGAACGCTCACGGCATCGACGAGATGCTCGACCTGCCAAGCGCGGTCGGGGTGACCAACGCCCTCGGTCATCTGCTCGGCGCCTTCTGCGCCGAGGACGAGTCGGCCTAGCTGCGCGGCACGTCGCGCCAGGCGAGGTCCTTGTCGACCCGGGGCTCTCCCGGCAGGCCCAACACACGTTCGCCGATGATGTTGCGCATCACCTCGCTGGTGCCGCCCTCGATCGAGTTGGCCCGCATACGCAGGAAGGCCTTGCGCACGTCGTGGCTGGCCAGAGCGGTCTCGCGGGGCCGCACGCGCGGGTACGTCGAGCTGTAGAGCATGCCCGAGGCGCCGAGCAGGTCCACGCACAGCTCACTCGTACGCTGGTTCTCCTCGGCGAAGACCAGCTTCGCGGTCGAGCCCTCCGGGCCGGGCGTGCCGGCCTTGCGCAGGTCACTCGCACGCCAGTTGCTCAGGCGGGCCACCTCGTTGCGCACCCAGGCCGCCGCGAGCTCGGCGCGCATGGCCAGCGCGTGCGAGTCCGCCCGAGCTGCCCAGTGCTCCTGCCAGATCGAGAGGGCCTCGCCGATGAGCCCGCTGCCGCGCGCCGGGACCGTGCCGCCGATGGAGACCCGCTCGTTCATCAGCGTGGTGATGGAGACTGCCCAGCCCTCGCCGACGTCGCCCAAGCGCATCTCGTCGCTCACGCGCACGTCGTTGAAGAAGCACTCGTTGAACTCGGCCTCCCCCGTGATCTGATAGAGGGGGCGCACGTCCACCCCCGGCGCGTGCATATCGACGATGAAGGCGGTGATGCCCCGGTGCTTGGTCGCGTCCGGGTCGGTGCGTGCGATGAGCAGCCCGTAGCTGGCCACGTGGGCCAGGGTCGTCCACACCTTCTGGCCGTTGAGCACCCACTCGTCCCCGTCGCGCTCGGCGCGCGTGGCCAGGCCCGCGACGTCCGAGCCGGCACCGGGCTCGCTGAAGAGCTGGCACCAGATCTCCTCGCCCGTGAAGAGCGGGCGCAGGAAGCGCTCGCGCTGAGTGGGCGTGGCGTGCACCACCAGGGTCGGCGCGACCATGCCGTAGCCGATCACGTTGCGCATCGCCGCGTTCGGTGCGCCCGCGCGGGCCAGACGACGCAGCAGAGTCTGCTGGTGCGTCGGCGTCAGACCCCGACCGCCCTGACCCTCGGGAAAGTGCACCCAGGCCAGACCCCGGTCGAACTGGGCGCCGAGGAAGGTGACCGGATCGGTCGTGCTCGGCGCAAAGTCCGCCAGCAGCTGGTCGATCGCGCTGTCCAGAGAGTCGCTCACGTCTCCCCCTCTCGTCGCTGGCATCCTACGCAGTTCAGGCGGCGGGGCGGGGAAGGCTGCGACGCAGCTCGTTGAAGCGCGCGCTCAGCTCCCGGGCGCGCTCCAGGGCCCCACGCTCCCCGCAGGTCTCCAGCCAGTTGGCCACGATCACGTAGCCGTCCTCGGTCAGCACGGACTCGGGGTGGAACTGCACGCCCTCCAGGGGCAGCGTCGCGTGACGGATGCCCATGATCAGCCCGCCGGTGCGCGCGCTGACCTCGAAGCCCTCGGGCAGAGTGGACTCCTCGATGACCAGCGAGTGATACCGCCCGGCCGCGAAGCCCTCGGCCAGGCCGGCGAAGACCCCGCGCGCGTCGTGGCTGATGGCGCTGGCGCGCCCGTGCACCAGCTCGGGAGCCACCACCACGGCGCCACCGAAGGCCTCCGCCAGCGCCTGGTGCCCCAGGCAGACGCCCAGCAGGGCCAGGCCCGACTCGGCGCAGTAGCGGATGATGTCCAGGCACGCCCCGGAGTCGCGCGGGTGCCCAGGTCCTGGCGAGATGAGTACGCCGTCAAAGCCTCCCCCGGCCACGTCTGACACCCCGAGCGCGTCGTTACGCACGACGACGACCTCAGCGCCCAGCTCGCCGAGGTACTGCACGAGGTTGTACACGAAGGAGTCGTAGTTGTCCACCACGAGGATCCGCGCCATTTAGAAAGTGTACGGGGCGCCGAATAGCATTCGGCAATGGCTGGGCTGACCGAACGCGACTTCCTCGACCTGGTCGACGCCGGCTTCAACCTCATCCCGCTGCACGCGACGCTCCAGCTGGACCGCGAGACGCCGGTGTCTCTCTTCCAGCGCCTGCGCACCCAGGCGTTCTTCCTGCTCGAGAGCGCCTCGCTGGGCGAGGCCACCGGGCGCTATAGCTTCATCGGCCTGGACCGACGCTGGCGCGTGAGCACCGAGCGCGAGCGCGTCGTCGTGCACGACGCGTCCAGCACCGCGGGCTCCGGGCCCCTCGAGACCGTGCGCGAGCTGCTCGGGCGCTACCGCGCCCACCACCCCGCTGGTCTTCCGGACTTCCTCGGTGGCGCGGTGGGCTACGTCGCCTACGACTACGCGCGTCGCCTCGAGCGCCTGCCGCGCGAGTGGGGCGAGGACCCCTGGCCCGACGCCGACTTCTCCTTTCCCGGGGCCCTGCTCGTGATCGACCACCTGCGCCACTCGACGACCGTGGTCGTCCACGTCGAGGTGGGTGAGCAGCCCCGGGAGGACTTCGCGCGCGGCGCCACGCGCCTCGAGGAGCTCGTGGACCTCCTGCTCGGCCCCGAGGCGCTGGTCGACGAGCACGTCGAGCGACTCGTGGCCACCGCACCGACGCTCTGGGCGGGCGTGGACGTGCGCCAGCTCGCCGCGGGCCTGTCGAACTTCTCGGCCGCCGGCTACTCCCAGGTCGTCGAGAGCGCCAAGGCGCACATCCGCATCGGGGACGTCTTCCAGGTGGTGCCCAGCCAGCAGTTCCGCCGCCCGAGCAGCGTTGATCCGCTCACCCTCTATCGAGTGATGCGCGCCCTGAACCCCTCGCCCTACATGTACCTGCTCGACACCTCCGACGCCACGCTGGTCGGCGCCTCGCCCGAGATGCTGGTGCGCGTGTCCGATGGCGTCGTCTCCACGCGCCCGATCGCCGGCACCCGCCCGCGCGGGGCCACCGAGGCCGAGGATCGGGCCCTGGAGCACGAGGTCCTCTCGGACGACAAGGAGATCGCCGAGCACGTCATGCTCGTGGACTTGGGGCGCAACGACGTGGGCCGCGTCGCCGAAGCGGGCACGGTGAGCGTCGAGCGCCTGGCGCACGTGGAGAGATTCAGTCACCTGATGCACCTCGTCTCGCAGGTCTCGGGACGCCTGCGCGAGGGACTGGACGCCTTCGACGCCTTCAACGCGCTCTTTCCCGCCGGCACCCTGACGGGCGCGCCGAAGGTGCGAGCGATGGAGCTGATCGACGAGTTCGAGCCCGTGCGACGCGGGCCCTACGGCGGGGCGCTGGGCTACTTCGCCCTCTCGGGCAACGCAGACTTTGCCATCACGATCCGCACGGTCTCGCTGCGCCACGGCGTGGCGACCGTGCAGGCCGGCGGCGGCGTGGTCGCCGACTCTCGGGCCGACTTCGAGTACGCCGAATGCATCAACAAGGCCTCGGCGCCGCTGCTGGCCCTACAGATCGCCGATCCGCTCTGAGCCCGGCGTCGCGCGAGCGAGCGGTCTGGCTAGTGTCGGTTCTGTGAACGACCTGCTGCGCGTCATCGGGCTCATCGTGCTGGCCGGCATCGTGCTGGTCATCTTGATCAGCATCATCAAGGTCGCCCTGGCCCTGGCCTCGACGATCGTGCTCATCGCGGTGATTTTCGCCATCGGCTTCGTGATCGGAGTGCGTCGGCGCTCCAAGCGCCGCTCCTAGGCCGCTAGCGCCCGCCTCACGGGGCCTGGGCACTCCGGTCCTCACGGGCCGTGAACGCGGCGGAACGCGTCACGTGCCGCGCGCTCGGCACGTGATCGCGGGCCATCGCCGAGCCCGCACGGCTCTCCTAGACTCGCCGGTGGAGCGAGAGGACAACGATGACCGACAGCCCCTACGAGTCCTGGCGCGCGAGCTACGACGCGGCACGAAAGCGAGACCAGGACTTCGCGACGCTCTCGGGCATCGAGCTCGACCCCGTCTACGGACCCGCCGAGGGCCAGTTCCCCGGCCAGTTCCCCTACCTGCGCGGCATCCACGCCACGATGTATCGCTCCAAGCTCTGGACGATGCGCATGTTCGCCGGCTTCGGCACCGCGCTCGACACCAACCAGCGCTTCCGCGAGATCATCGCGGTCGGCGGCACGGGGCTCTCGACCGCCTTTGACATGCCCACCCTGCTCGGCATCGACTCGGACGACCCGATGGCCCTGGGCGAGGTGGGCCGCTGCGGTGTGGCCATCGACACCCTGGCTGACATGCGCGACCTCTTCGCCGGCATCGACCTGTCGAGGATCACCACCTCCATGACCATCAACTCCTCGGCGGCCGTCGTGCTGGGCCTCTTCGTTGCCCAGGCCGAGGAGTCCGGCGTGTCGCGTCGCGCCCTGGGCGGCACGCTGCAGAACGACATCCTCAAGGAGTACCAGGCCCAGAAGGAGTTCGTCTTTCCCCCACGGCCCTCACTGCGCCTGGTTCGCGACACCATGGCCTTCACCGCGGCCGAGATGCCCAAGTGGAACTCGATCTCGGTCTCGGGCTATCACATCCGCGAGGCCGGCTCGACCGCGGTCGAAGAGCTGGCCTTCACGCTGGCCAACGGATTCGCCTACGTGGAACTGGCCGCCCAGGCCGGGCTGAGCCCCGACGCGGTCGCTCCGCGTCTGAGCTTCTTCTTCAACGCCCACATCGACTTCTTCGAGGAGATCGCCAAGTACCGCGCGGCCCGACGCATCTGGGCCAGCTGGATGCGCGATCGCTACCACGCCACCGACGAGCGCAGCTGGCAGCTGCGCTTTCACACCCAGACCGCCGGAGTGTCCTTGACGGCCCAGCAGCCCGAGATCAACATTGCGCGCACGGCCATCGAGGCCCTGGCCGGTGTGATGGGCGGCACCCAGAGCCTGCACACGAACTCGATGGACGAGGCAATGGCCCTGCCCAGCGCCAAGGCCGCACGCATCGCCCTGCGCACCCAGCAGATCATCGCGCACGAGACCAACGTCGCCCACGTGGCCGACCCGCTGGGTGGCTCCTACTTCGTCGAGGCCCTCACGGACGAGGTCGAGGCTCAGGCGCTGGCGCTGCTCGAGGAGATCGCCGAACGAGGCAACGGCTCCCTGCTTGAAGGCTGCATCGCCGGCATCGAGGCCGGCTGGTTCCAGGCGCGCATCGCCGACTCGGCCTACACGCTGGAGAAGTCCTTCAACGAGGGCCGGCGCGTCGTGGTCGGCGTGAATGCCTTCACCGAGGGCTCCGAGGAGGAGGACCTCCACCTGCTGCGCATCACCAACGACGACGAGAAGCGCCAGGTCGAGCGCCTGGGTGCGGTGCGCGCCACGCGCGACGCGTCGCGCGTGGCGACGGCCCTGGAAGAGCTGGCCACGCTGGCGGGCGACCCCGAGGCCAACCTGATGCCCGCGCTCATCGGAGCCGCTCACGCCATGGCTAGCGTGGGCGAGATGATGTCCACGATGGAGAGCGTCTTCGGTCGCTACGTGGAGACGCCCTCACTATGACCACGCGCGTCCTGGTGGCCAAGGTCGGCCTCGACGGGCACGACCGCGGCGTCAAGGTCGTCGCGCGCATCCTGCGCGACGCGGGCATGGAGGTCGTCTACACCGGGCTCTTCCAGACACCCGAGATGGTGGCCGCGGCCGCGGTGCAGGAGGACGTGGACGTCGTGGGCCTCTCCATGCTCTCGGGCGCGCACATGACACTGGCGCCCCTCGTGGTGCAGGCCCTGCGCGCGGCCGGCTCGGACATTCCGGTCGTGGTGGGCGGGATCGTGCCCGGCAACGACATGGACGAACTGCGAGACGCGGGCGTGGCGGCGGTGTTCGGCCCCGGTGCGAGCGCCGAGGAGATCATCGCCACGATCAGCTCATTGGCCCCCCAAGGTCGCTGAAGAGCGCCGACTCGGGGGTGTCGGCCCGCGAGGGCAGCGAGACGATGACGAAGAGCGCCGCCATGGCCACGATGAAGGCGCCCACGTCAAAGGACAGATCCATCGCCGAGACGAACGCGGCCCGTCCCGCCTGAGCCAGTGGGGCCCCCACGCTGGCCGGCACGCCCGCGGCGACCCCGAGGGCGCCACCCAGCGAGCCCGCCGCCGTGGTCCCGAGCGCTCCGCTCAGGCCCAGATGCGTGACGGTCGCTCCCATCACGGCGCGGTAGTGCGTGCTCAGGACGCTGCCGAGCACGCCCACGCCCAGGGCGCCGCCGATCTGCAGGAACGTCGAGTTCGTGGCCGAGCCCACACCGGCCAGCTCGAGGGGCACCGATCCCATGACCGACTCCGTCGCGGGTGCCACCGCCAGGCCCGTGCCGATGCCCAGCAAGAAGAAGGACGACAGCGCGGTCGAGTAGGTCGAGTGCATACCCAACTCGCTGAGTCGGCCCAGGCCCAGGGCGATGAGGGCCAGGCCGGTGAAGACCACGGGCTTGGTGCCGATGTAGGTGACCAGGTAGCTCGACGCGGCAGCCACCGCGATCAGCACCACGGCGATCGGGGTGATGCGCAGGCCCGTCTGCAGGGCGCTGTAGCCCAGCACGAACTGGAGGTACTGGGTGAGCAGGAACATCGCACCCGAGAGCGCGAAGATCGTCAGGGACATCGCGCCAATGGCCACGCTGAAGCGGGCCCGCCGGAAGAAGGACAGCTCGAGCAGGGCGTGCGAGCTGCGCCGCTCCCAGAGCACGAAGCCCGCCACGAGCACCAGTGAGCCGATGAGGGCCGACAGGATGATCCCCGAGGACCAGCCCCGACCCGGGCCCTCGATGATGGCCCACAGCAGCAGTCCCACGCCCGCCAGCGACGCGATCGCCCCGACGAGGTCCGGCGACGCCGCGTGCTCGTTGCGTGAGTCCGGGATCAGCAAGAACGCGGCGATGACCGTCACCACGACGATGGGCACGTTGATCAGAAAGACCGAGCCCCACCAGTAGTGCGCGAGCAGCCAGCCGCCCACCGTCGGCCCGATCGCCAGGCCCAGGCCGTTGGTCCCGGACCACAGACCGATCGCGCGAGCCCGCTGGGTGGCGTCGGTGAACACGTTGGTCAGTATCGACAGGCTCGAGGGCATGATGGCCGCCGCGCCCACGCCCATCAGGGCCCGCGCGCCCACCAGCGAGCCCGTCGAGCCCGAGAGGGCCGACAGGGCCGAGCCGGCGGCGAAGACCCCGAGGCCCGCCAGGTACACCCACTTGCGTCCCAGGTGGTCACCGAGAGAGCCCGCAATGAGCAAGAGCCCGGCCAGGACCACGGCGTAGGCGTCCACGATCCACTGAACCTGACTGGCCGTGGCGTGCAGGCTGAGCACGATCTTGGGCAGCGCGACGTTGAGGATCGTGCCGTCCAGGTTGATGATGAGCACGGTGAGAGACAGCACCGCCAGGGCCGCCCGAGGGTGCGCCTGGCGCGGATGGGATCCCCGCCCGTGCTGGTGAGGCGCACGAGCCTGTGCACCCGACTGCAGCGGTCGTGCCGACATTCTCCCTCCGAGCGTCGCTCTGGCGTCACCGCGAACGGTACCGGGGTGTGGGACGCTCGTCGTAGGGCTAAAGGTCCCCAGTGCGAGCGGGCGAGCGTGCGCGCGCCCGTAGACTGGATTACTCGCCCGTTGGCGACCGTAGTGAATGGAGGGGTGTCGTGAACACTGCGCCTCGTGGCTTCACACCCCTAATCATCCAGGGTGGCATGGGGGTGGCGATCTCCGGCTGGCCCCTCGCGCGCGCCGTCTCGCTGGCTGGACAGCTCGGCGTGGTCTCGGGCACCGCCATCGACGCCGTGTTCGCTCGACGCCTGCAGAACGAGGGCGTCTCCGACGCCCTGCGCGCGGTGCTCGAGCGCTTCCCGATCCAGTCCGTTGTCGAACGCGTCCTCCAGCGCTTCGCGCGCACGAAGCGGGCCGTGAGCGATGCCTACCAGAACGTGGTGATGCTGACGCACCGCAGCGCCGAGCACGCACACGACCTGCTGGTCCTGGCCGCCTTCACTGAGGTCGCTCTGGCCAAGCAGGGCCACGACGGCAAGGTCGGGATGAACTTGCTGACCAAGGTCCAGGTCCCCACGGCGGCCACGCTGATGGGCGCGATCCTGGCCGACGCGGACTACGTCGTCATGGGCGCCGGCGTGCCCACCCACATCCCGGGGGTGCTGGCGAGCCTCGCCGCCGGCGAGCCCGTGGACACGCCCCTGGACGTCACCGGAGAGTCCTCAGCCCGACGCCTGCGCTTCCTGCCCGAGCGCTACCTGCCCTCGCGCGCGCTGACGGCGCCCAAGTTCCTCGGCGTGGTGTCCTCGCACGTGCTCGCCACCGCGCTCGCGCGACGCAGCAACGGACCCGTCGAGGGCTTCGTCGTCGAGCGGCCCAGCGCCGGGGGCCACAACGCTCCCCCGCGAGGTGCCTACGAGGTGGACGCGCACGGCGGGCCCGTCTACGGCCCGCGCGACGAGGTGCGCTTCGAGGCGATGGTCGACTTGGGACTCCCCTTCTGGATCGGCGGAGCCGTCACGCGGCCCGAGGACGTCACCGAGGCCCGCGCCCTCGGTGCCACCGGCGTGCAGGTGGGCACGCTCTTTGCCTACTGCGAGGAGTCCGGCATGGACCCGGCGATCCGCGCCGACGTGCTGGGACGCCTGGCGCAGACCGACGTCGAGGTCAGCACATCGCTGCGCGCCTCGGCGACTGGCTACCCCTTCAAGGTGGCCCACGTGCCGGCCAGTCTCTCGGAGCCCGAGGTCTACGCGACACGTGAGCGCAACTGCGACCTGGGCTACCTGCGCGAGGCCTACGCGAGACCCGACGGCTCACTCGGCTATCGCTGCAGCGCCGAGCCCGTGTCGGCCTACGTGCGCAAGGGCGGCGACGCCGCGGCGACCGAGGGCGCGATGTGCCTGTGCAACGGGCTCATGGCCACCTGCGGGCTCGCCCAGGTGCGCGGGGGCACCGGCACCGAGCCGGCCCTGATCACGAGCGGCGACGCCATCAACGACGTACGCCTGCTGCTGCAGGGTCGCGACTCCTACAGCGCGCGTGACGTCATCGAGTACCTGAGCGCCACCACGCCGGACTGACTCAGGCGAAGTCCTCCTCGCGGTACTCGCCCTCGGGACGCTCCCCGGCACGCACCTGTTCGGCCTGGCGCAGCTCGACCCGACGAATCTTGCCGCTGATCGTCTTGGGCAGCTCGGCGAACTCGAGTCGGCGCACCCGCTTGTAGCCGGCGAGACGCTCGCGACAGTGGCGCAGGATGTCCCCGGCCAGCTCCCGGGACGGCGTCTGGCCCGCGACCAGGCTCACGTAGGCCTTGGGCACCGAGAGGCGCATCTCGTCCGGTGCCGGCACGACGGCGGCTTCGGCCACCGCCGGGTGCTCGATCAGCACGCTCTCCAGCTCGAAGGGGCTGATCCGGTAGTCGCTGGACTTGAAGACGTCATCCGTGCGTCCGACGTAGGTGATGTAGCCGTCCTCGTCTCGTCGCGCGACGTCACCGGTGTGATAGCGACCCCCGGCGAAGGCGCTCGCGTTGCGCTCGGCGTCGTCGCCC
>JAJXUK010000073.1 GCA_021782915.1 Actinomycetes bacterium
TGCGCGAGCGCGAGCTGATCCTGGCCTTCTTCGAGAAGACGGCCGGACTGCGCATGAACCTGAACTACGTGCGCCCCGGCGGCGTCGCGGCCGACCTGCCCGACGGCTGGCAGGACGACGTGATGGTGATCTGCGACACGATCGAGGAGCGCACCTACGAGTACGACCAGCTCCTCACGGGCCAGCCGATCTTTCGCAACCGCATGATCGGCGTGGCCCCGCTGATGGCCGAGGAGGCGCTGGCGCTCGGGGTGACCGGACCGCTGCTGCGCTCGACCGGGGTGGCCTGGGACCTGCGTCGCACGATGCCCTACCTCGCCTACGACCAGGTCGACTTCGACGTGATCGTCGGCACCTACGGCGACAACTTCGACCGCTACGCGATCCGTCTCAACGAGATCCGCGAGTCGGCGCGCATCGTGCGCCAGTGCGTGGAGAAGATGCCCGCCGGCGACTACCGCAGCCAGGACCCCAAGGTGACGCCGCCGCCGCGCGCGCGCATCGGCGAATCCATGGAGGCGCTGATCCACCACTTCAAGCTCTTCACCGAGGGCTTCCACGTGCCCGCCGGCGAGGTCTACTCGGCCGTCGAGTCGCCCCGCGGAGAGCTGGGCTGCTACCTGGTCTCCGACGGCGGCGCCAAGCCCTGGCGCATGCACGTGCGCGCGCCGAGTTTCGTCAACCTGCAAGCCGTGCCCCTTCTCATGCGCGGCGGCACGGTGTCCGACGCCATCACCGTCATCTCGACGGTCGATCCGGTCCTGGGAGAAGTCGATCGATGAGCCACCTGCGTACCGAGCTGCGCCAGCGCGCCGAGGAGATCGTCGGGCTCTACCCGTCACGGCGCTCGGCCATGCTGCCCCTCCTTCACCTGGCCCAGGAACAGGACGGCTACCTGACCGATGAGGCCATGGCCGAGGTCGCCGAGCTGACCGGCACCACACCGGCCGAGGTGCGCGGCACCGCGTCCTTCTACGACATGTTCCACTTAGAGCCCGTGGGCCGCTACGTGGTGGGGGTGTGCACCAACATCGCCTGTTTGCTGCGCGGCGGCGAGGAGCTGCTCGCCCACGCGAGCCAGGTGCTGGGCTGTGCCGTCGGGGGAACGAGTGACGACGGCCTGTTCACCCTCGAAGAGACCGAGTGCCTGGCCGACTGCAACATCGCACCCGTCGTGCAGGTCAATCACCGCTACGTGCGCACGACCACGCCCGAAGCCTTCGACGGACTGGTCGAGGACCTGCGCGCCGGACGGCTCGATCACGACGTGCCGCCTCACGGCACCCTGATCCGCGTGCGCCGCTCGGGCGGCCTGCGCGCCGACGCCAGTGAGATCGCCGCCGAGCGCGCGGCCGCGCGCGAGCAGCGCGCCGCGAGGGAGCAGTAGTGGCCCACCTCGACTCCCCCCAGATCGTCTCGAGTCGCAAGGAGTTCGCCGACTCCTTCACCCTGGCCCGCTACCTCGCCACCGGCGGCTACGAGGGCCTCAAGAAGGCCCTCTCGATGTTCCCTGAGCAGGTCGCGGCCGAGGTCGACGCGGCCTCGCTGCTGGGTCGCGGCGGCGCGGGCTTTCCCGCCGGGCGCAAGTGGTCGATGCTGCGCAAGTCCGCCGTCTCCTACCTCGTCGTCAACGGCGACGAGTCCGAGCCGGCCACGTTCAAGGACCACTACCTGGTCGAGCGCGATCCCCACCAGCTGGTCGAAGGGGTCATCATCGCGGCCTACGCGCTGCAGGTCAATCGCGCCTTCATCTTCCTGCGCGGCGAGTTCGCCCTGGGACTCGAGCGCCTCACCCAGGCGGTGAACGACGCCTACGAGCACGGCGCGCTCGGTCGCAAGATCTTCGGCTCGGACTTCAGCCTCGACATCGTCGTGCACCCGGGAGCGGGCGCCTACATCTGCGGTGAGGAGACCAGCCTCATCGAGGCCCTCGAGGGCAAGCGGGGATTCCCGCGCATCAAGCCGCCGTTCTTCCCCGCGGTGACCGGCCTCTACGGCGAGCCCACCGTCGTCAACAACGTCGAGACGATGTCGAACCTGCCCTGGATCGTTACGAACGGCGGAGCGGCCTTCGCCGCCCTCGGCGCGGGCCGCTCGACCGGCACGCGGCTCTTCGCCCTCGCCGGGCGCGTGAAGAACCCCGGCGTCTACGAGATCGAGATGGTCAAGAACACCTTTCGTGACATCATCTACGACCCGGCCCTCGGCGGCGGGATCATCGGCGACAAGGCCATCAAGGCCATCATCCCCGGCGGGGTCTCCGCGCCGTGGTTCGGGCCCGACCAGCTGGACCTGCCCCTGGGCCAGGACGAGGTCGCCGCGCAGGGCTCGATGCTCGGCTCGGGTTCGATCGTCGTGATGGACGAGGACAGCTGCGTGGTCCAGGCCGCCTGGCGCATCACCAAGTTCTTCTCGCGCGAGTCCTGCGGGCAGTGCACGCCCTGTCGCGAGGGTTCGGGATGGCTCGAGCGCATCCTCTACCGCCTCGAGCACGGGGGGGGACGAAGCGAGGACATCGACCTGCTGCTCGATCTGTCGGACAACATCGCGCCCGGCCTCACCTGGCCGCCCCAGCAGACGACGATCTGCGTGCTGGGACCCTCGATCCCCTCGTCGATCCACTCGGCGATCTCACTGTTCCGCGACGACTTCGTCGCTCACGTCGATCACGGGAGCTGCCCGCATGGCTGAGACCCCCACCAGCGTCACCATCACCTTGAACGGTCGAGCGGTCAGCGCCGCACCGGGCGAGCTGTTGATCAGCGTCGCCGAACGCGCCGGCACGTACATCCCGCGATTCTGCTACCACCCGCGCATGGAGCCGGTGGGGGTGTGCCGCATGTGCCTGGTCGAGGTGGAGGGTCCGCGCGGAGCGACCCTGCAGCCCTCGTGCTACCTGCGCGTCAACGACGGCATGGCCGTCGTCACCGACTCGGAGAAGGTGAAGAAGGCCCAAGACGGCGTCATGGAGTTCCTCCTCGCCAACCACCCCCTCGACTGCCCGGTCTGTGACAAGGGCGGCGAGTGCCCCCTCCAGGACCAGGCGGTGGCCCACGGCTCGGGCGAGACGCGCTTCATCGAGGAGAAGCGCCACTTCGAGAAGCCCATCTCCATCGGCGAGCTCGTCCTGCTGGATCGCGAGCGCTGCATCCAGTGCTCGCGCTGCACGCGCTTCGCGGCCGAGGTCGCCGGCGAGGCCCAGATCGACTTCGCCGGCCGCGGGGACCTGATCGAGGTCGCCGCCTCGCCGACCCAGCCCTTCGACTCGGTCTTCTCGGGCAACACGGTCCAGATCTGCCCCGTGGGGGCCCTCACCGCCAAGGCCTATCGCTTCACCGCCCGGCCCTGGGACCTCGAGCAGGTCGAGAGCACCTGCACGACCTGCGCGGTGGGCTGTCGCGTCGCGGTCCAGTCCTCGGGCAACCGTCTCACCCGCGTCCTGGGCCTCGACAGCGAGCCGGTGAATCACGGCTGGCTCTGTGACAAGGGCCGCTTCAGCCTCGACAGCGTCGACGGCAACGAGGAGTCCACCAATCTGCTCTCGGCCGCCACGCGCGTCACGAGCCCGCTCGTGCGAAGGGACGGCGAACTGGTCGCCACCAGCTGGAGCGAGGCGCTCGCCGCGGCCGCCAGCCTGCTCGGGCAGGGAGACGCCGTCGGCGTGATCGGCGGGGCGGCCCTCACCAACGAGTCCGCCTACGCGTGGAGCCGCTTCGCCCGCGAGGTCCTCGCCACGGAGAACGTGGACGCGAACTACGGCGACGGTCTCGACGCGACGCTGCTGCAGGCCCTGCCC
>JAJXUK010000040.1:0-7767 GCA_021782915.1 Actinomycetes bacterium
GCAGAAGTCGCAGCGCCCGCACGAGGGCACGAAGGACACCGCGACGTGGTCTCCGGGCTTGAAGGCGGTGACCTCGTCACCCACCGCCTCGACGATCCCGGATCCCTCGTGCCCGCCGATGATCGGGAACATCGAGTCGCGTCCCGAGATCATCTCCAGGATCGCCGGGTCCTGGGCCATGTCGCCCGTGCGCAGGTGCTCATCGGAGTGACACAACCCGGAGAAGGCCATCTTCACCCTGACCTCGTGCGCGTGCGGCTCGTCGATGTCGATCGTCTCGGTGTGCCAGGGCCCGTTCAACTCGGTGACGACTGACGCCTTGACCTTCATGATGTCCCCCCGCCTGGCGCGTCGCGCCCCGGCCTCACTCTAGGACCCGGGTCGCGCCAAGACCCGAGCCTCACGTGCGCGGCCGCCGCGAGGGATGCGCAGACCCTCAGGACACCCCGGCGGTCACCAGAGCAACTCGTGTCTGCTAGGACGCCGACGCCGATGGCTCGCTCGAGAAGTCGATGAACAGCGCGAGAGCGCGGGCCCTCACCGCCAACATCGCCCTCCGGCTGCGAGATCAAGCCCGAGTTGGACGGCCCAGGAGCACTCCGGGGGCTCTGCGCGCGCCGGTCAGCCCCGTGCTGGGTCCTACATGCGTTCGGGGGCCTCGATGCCGAGGAGGGACAGGCCCAGGGCGAGCGTACACGCGGAGATCTCGCACAGCGCCAGGCGCTCGTCACGCGTGGGCGCGGGCGCGCCGAGCACCGGGCACGCTTCGTAGAAGGCCGTGAAGCGCTGGGCCAGGTCGAAGAGGTAGGTGCAGAGCCGGTGGGGCTGGGAGGCGCCGATCGCGGACGCGACGGCCTCGGGCAGGCCGAGCAGACCCAGGGCGAGGTCACGCTCGGCCGGCTCGACGAGGGCGAAGGCCACGTCCTGGCTCGACCAGCTGTCCTCGGCCCGGCGCAGGATGGAGCGCTGACGGGCGTGCGCGTACTGCAGGTAGGGCCCGGTGTCGCCCTCGAAGCTGAGCATGCGCTCCAGGTCGAAGACGTAGTCGCGCTGGCGCTCGGTTGACAGGTCGGCCCACTTGATCGCGCCGCGCGCGATCACGAGGCTCAGCTCGACGCGCTGCTCGTCACTCAGCTGCGCGTCGCGCTCTCGCAGCGCTGCGTCGGCGCGCGCGGTGGCCTCCTGCAAGAGCCCGACGAGCTTGACCGAGGAGCCCGCGCGCGTGCGCAGCATCTTGCGATCCGCTCCGAGGATGCTGCCGAAGGCCACGTGCTCGCAGCGCACGTCCTCGTCGAGCCAGCCCGCGGCGCGCGCGACGGCGAAGACCATGTCGAAGTGCTGGGCCTGAGGAGCGCCCACCACGTAGAGCAGCTCGGCCGCGCCGAGCTCACCCACGCGCTGGCGCAGCGCCGCGAGGTCCGTGGCGGCGTAGCCGTAGCCCTCGTCGCGCTTCTGGACGATGAGCGGCAGCGGCTCACCCTCACGATTCACGAATCCCGCGGGAAAGGCGCACAGCGCACCGTCGCTCTCCACGAGCAGCCCCGCCGCGCTCAGGTCCGCGACCACGTCGCCCAGCAGCTCGTTGTAGGCCGACTCACCCACCACGTCCTCTCGCGTGAGCGTCACGCCGAGCAGGTCGTAGACCTGGGAGAAGTAGAGCATCGACTGCTCCACCAGGATGCGCCACAGCCGGCGGGTCTCCTCGTCACCGCCCTGCAGGGCCACCACGCGCAGCCGGCTGCGCTCACGGAACTCCTCGGAGCGATCGAACGCGGCGCGCGCCTCTCGGTAGAAGCCGTCCAGGTCCCCGATGGACAGCGAGGCCAGCGCACGATCCTCGCCCAGATCCACGAGGTGCTCGATGAGCATTCCGAAGGGCGTGCCCCAGTCGCCGACATGATTGCGCGCGATCACCTCGTGACCCACGAAGCGGTGCAGGCGGGCCAAGGCGTCGCCGATCACGGTGGAGCGCAGGTGCCCGACGTGCATCTCCTTGGCCACGTTCGGAGCCGAGTAGTCGATGACGACCCGGCGGGGCACGTCGCGCGCCACGCCCAGGCGCTCATCCTCAGCCAGCTGGCCCAGCTGGGCCGCGACGAACGTCGCGCGCAGACGCAGGTTGAGAAATCCCGGTCCCGCGACCTGCACCTCGGCCAGGTCATCGATGTCCAGGTGCCCGAGGACCTCCGTGGCGACCTCGCGCGGGTTGCGCCCGAGCTGCTTGGCCAGGCCCATGACGCCGTTGGCCTGATAGTCCGCGTGATCCGAGACGCGCAGCGCCGGATCGGCCCCCGGGACCAGCGCGCCGAAGGCCGCGGCGAGGCGCTCGTGCAGCTGCGCGTAGGTCGAGGCCATCCGGACAGTCTCTCACCTGACGAAGGGCCCTTCCGGCGAGGATGAGCGAGCGTCGCCCAGGGGGCAGAATGGACCCATGAGCTCACAGGACTCCTTCGGCGCGCGCGCCACGCTTCGGGTCGGCGACACGACCGTGACCTACTACTCGCTGCGCGCCGAGGCGCTGCACGCCCTGGGCGCGGACCGCCTGCCCTACTCGATCAAGGTCTTGCTGGAGAACCTGCTGCGCCACGAGGACGGCGTCAAGGTCAGCGCCGCCGACATCGAGGCGCTGGCCCAGTGGGCCGCACACCCCGAGCGCCACGGCGAGGCCGCGGGCGAGGACGCCCGCGAGATCGCCTTCACCCCCGAGCGAGTCCTCATGCAGGACCTGACCGGCGTGCCCGCGGTGGTGGACCTGGCGAGCATGCGCGACGCCATCATCGCCCTCGGCGGTGACGCCGAGCAGATCAACCCGCTCGTGCCGGTGGAGCTGGTGATCGATCACTCCGTGATCCTCGAGTCGACGGGCACCTCGGCCAGCTACGACGAGAACGTCGCGATCGAGTACGGGCGCAACGTCGAGCGCTACACCTTCCTCAAGTGGGCCCAGAACTCCTTTGACCGCTTCCGCGTCGTGCCCCCGGGCATGGGCATCTGTCACCAGGTGAACCTGGAGCACCTGGCTCGGGTGGTCTTCTTGGACAAGGGCGTGGCCTTCCTGGACACCGTGGTCGGCACGGACTCGCACACGACGATGGTCAACGGCCTGGGCGTGCTGGGCTGGGGCGTCGGGGGCATTGAGGCCGAGGCCGGCATGCTCGGCCAGCCGACCTCCATGCTGATCCCGCCGGTCGTGGGCCTCAAGCTCACCGGCGCCACGCGCGAGGGCGTGACGGCCACCGACGTCGTGCTGACCATCACCGAGCTACTGCGCCGCCACGGCGTCGTCGGCAAGTTCGTCGAGGCCTACGGACCCGGCGTGGCGGCCCTGTCGCTGGAGACGCGTGCCACCATCGGCAACATGTCGCCCGAGTACGGAGCGACCTGCACGCTCTTTCCCATCGATGAGGTGACGCTCAACTACCTCGCCTTCACCGGGCGAAGCGACGAGCACGTCGCACTGGTGCGCGCCTACGCGAAGGCCCAGGGGATCTTCCACGACCCGACGGAGCCCGAGCCCGTGTACTCCGAGTACGTCGAGCTCGACCTGAACAGTGTCGAGCCGAGCCTCGCGGGTCCCAAGCGCCCCCAGGACCGCGTCAGCCTGGCCGGCGCGCGCAGCGCCTTCCGCGAAGCGCTGGGCCGTGATCCCATCGAGGTCGACGGCGAAGGCGCCGGCGAGCACCTGGCCGACGGGGCCGTGACGGTCGCGGCGATCACGTCGTGCACCAACACCTCGAACCCGGCGGTCCTGGTCGCGGCCGGCCTGCTCGCCCGGGCCGCCCAGGCGCGCGGGCTGCGCGTCAAGCCCTGGGTCAAGACGTCCCTGGCCCCGGGCAGCCGCGTCGTCATGGACTACCTCGAGCGGGCCCAGCTCGTCGAGCCGCTCGAGTCGCTCGGCTTCTACCTGGCCGGCTTCGGCTGCACGACCTGCATCGGCAACACGGGCCCGCTGCTGACGGGCGTCTCGGAGACCGTCAACCGCCACGACCTCTCGGTGGTCTCGGTCCTCTCGGGCAATCGCAACTTCGAGGGTCGCATCCACCCCGACGTCAAGCAGAACTTCCTGGCCAGTCCGCCGCTGGTCGTCGCCTACGCCCTGGCCGGCACGATCGACATCGACCTGAGCAGTGAGGCGCTTGGCGTGGACCACGACGGCAACGAGGTCTTCCTGAAGGACCTCTGGCCCAGCGACGCCGCGGTCGCCGAGGCGGTGCGCGCCTCGCTCAGCCCGGAGATGTTCACCACTCGCTACGCGAGTGCCTTCTCCGGCGACGAGCGCTGGGCCGAGGTCGCCTCGCGCGACACCGTGACCTACGACTGGGACCCGGCCTCGACCTACGTGAAGCGCTCTCCCTTCTTCGACGGGCTCAGCACCGAGCCCGGGGTCGTGAGCGACGTGCGCGGCGCGCGCGTGTTGGCCAAGCTCGGTGACTCGGTGACCACCGATCACATCAGCCCGGCCGGAACCATCCGCGCCAGCGTGCCGGCCGGTGTCTACCTGAGCGAGCGCGGCGTCAGCCGCGAGGACTTCAACAGCTACGGCACCCGCCGGGGCAACCACGAGGTCATGATGCGCGGCACCTTCGCCAACATCCGCCTGCGCAACCAGCTCGCCCCGGGCACCGAGGGCGGGGTGACGATCAAGCTGCCCGACGGCGAGCCGATGTCGATCTACGACGCCGCGGTGGCCTACGCCGAGGAGGTCACTCCCCTGATGATCCTGGCCGGCAAGGAGTACGGCAGCGGCTCGAGCCGCGACTGGGCCGCCAAGGGCACCCGCCTGCTGGGTGTGGTGGCGGTGCTGGTGGAGAGCTTCGAGCGCATCCACCGCTCCAACCTCGTCGGCATGGGCGTGCTGCCCCTGCAGTTCCTGCCCGGCCAGAGCGCCGACACCTACCGCCTGGACGGCACCGAGGTCTACGACGTGAGCGGCCTGGACGCGCTGAATCGCGGCGAGACCGTGCCGCGCGTGCAGGTGCGCGCCACGCGCGACGACGGCTCCACCGAGGCCTTCGAGGTGCGCCTGCGCATCGACACGCCCACCGAGGCCGAGTACTTCCGCCACGGCGGCGTGCTCAACTACGTGCTGCGCCAGCTGGCGGCTCGCTAGCTCGCCGCCGCGCGCACCGCACTGTCCACGCTCTGGTGCAGGGGCAGGTGACGCACGCGCGCCTCGCTCGAGCGCTGCAAGGCGTCGGCCACCGCGGCGTTGGCGCGAGCGATGACCACGTCGATGCCGTCGTGGTGCAGGTCGTCGACGACCTCTGCGAGCGTGCTCAGGCCCGTGAAGTCCACGTCCGGCATGCCCACCGCGTCGAGCACCACGTGCTGGGTGTTGGGGTGCTTGACCAGCAGCGTGCGCAGCTCACGGGCGAAGACGTCGGCGTTGGCGAACCAGAGGGCCTCGTCGAAGAGGACCGCCAGCACGTGGGGATGCCGCTGCACCCCCGGCAGACCGAGCGGCTCCCAGCTCGTGGTGTCACCACGCCGGCCCAGCTCGACCATGCGCGGGCGGGCCGAGCGCCACGTGCGCATCAGGATCGCCAGGCCCACGGCCAGGGCGAGACCCAGCTCCACGCCCAGGACGATGACGCCCGCGAGGCTCAGCAGCGCCACCGCGAACTCGGCGCGCGAGACCCGCCAGATGGCGCGGAACTGGCCGAGCTTGATGAGCCGACCGGCGACGAAGACCAGCACGCCGGCCAGCACGGCCAGGGGGATCGCGCGCGCGTGCGAGGCCAGCGGCGCCAGGCCCAGTGCGCCCACGCCCGCGACCAGACCGGCGAGCTTGGTGCGCCCGCCGGCCAGGCTGACCACGGAGGTGCGCGCGGGACTGGCGTCGACGGGGAACGTCCCGACCAGACCAGCCAGGACGTTGGCGACCCCGACGCCGGTGAAGTCGCGGTCCATGTTCTGGGCCACGCCGATCTCCTCGGCCGCCACCCGAGAGGTCGCGCCGCTCTGGCTGATCACGACGACGGCGAGCGTCAGCGAGGTCGTCACGACCGCGCCCCAGTCGTGCAGACTCAGCCAGTGCAGACGCCACACCGGCCCGCCAGCCACGACCGCGCCGAGCTCCTGGACGCCGTGGTGAGAGAGTGAGGCGAGCGAGGCCAGCAGGCTGAAACCGATCACGGCGACCAGGGCCACCGGCAGGCGTGGATTGAACTTCTCGCCCAGGATCATGAGGCCCAGGGTGCCCAGCGCGATGCCGAGCGACCAGGCGTTGAGCTGGCCGAGCTGGTGCGCCACGTCGTCGAGGCGTGCGAACACTGAGTTGCCGCCGCCAGCCACGCCCAGCACGTGAGGCAGCTGGTGCACGATGATGATCACGCCGATGCCCGCCATGAAGCCCGTCACGATCGGCGCGGAGAGAAAGTCGGCCAGCCAGCCCAGGCGGAAGAGGCCCACCGCCATCACGACGAGGCCCGTCACGACGGCGGCCGTGGCCACCAGCGTGTAGTACTGGCTCGAGTTGGGCGCCGCCAGGCGCAGCAGGGCCACCGCAAAGAGCGGCGCGATCGTGGAGTCCGCGCCCACCGAGACGATGGGGTTCGCTCCCACGAAGGTGAAGGCGAGCGTCGCCGCGATGAAGGCGATCATCGCGGCGAAGGCGGGCACCCCGGCGAGCTGCGAGGTCGCCAGCTGCTCGAGGATCGCGATGGCCAGCAGCGTGACGCCAGCCAGGATCTGGGGACCCAGGCTCTTGCGCGTCACGCCGACGAAGAGGTCCCGCACGCCTCGCGTGGGCACGCGCGAGGCGATCGGCGTGCGCTGACTGGCCGAGTGGCTCACGGATTCACCCTAGAGCCGCCGGGGCGGCGTGCTAGGTGTGCACCACCCGGAAGGCTTCGCCCAGGCGGCGCTTGCCCAGCCCGGCGGCCTTGGCCGTCTCGCGGGCCCAGGCGCGCACCGTGTCCTCTAGATCCTCGCGCTCGCCGACCTGGCTGACGTGCCGGCCCAGGGCGGCCATCTTGCGCGAGAAGGTGTCGGTGATGTCCACGACCATCGTCGGCTGGGGCGCGCTGGCCAACCAGACCTGGCGCACGCGGTGGGGCTGGTAGCCCACGCGGAGCAAGTCCGGGAAGGCGTGCGGGTTGCGCGCGTCGGGATACACCGCGCACAGCGTGGCCTCGCCGGCGGCCATGTGGTCCGGGTGCGAGGCGAAGATGCGCCGCCAGTTGCGCTCCGGGCTCTGGGTGATGACGAGGTCCGGCTGGTCGCGCCGGATGACCCGAGCGATGTCGTGGCGCAGCTCGAGGCTCACCTGCACGCGCCCGTCGGGGTATCCCAGGAAGGTCAGCTCGCGCACGCCGACCTCGGCCGCGGCGGCGCGCTGCTCGCGCTCGCGCTCCGCGGCGCGCTCGGCGTTGCTCAGCGTCGAGGAGTCCCCGCCCGCGTCACCCGAAGTCACGAGGCAGTAGGAGACCTCGACACCCTGGCCGGTCAGGGTGGCGATCGTGCCGGCCGAGCCGAAGTCGACGTCGTCGGGGTGCGCGACGACCACCAGGGCGCGACGGATCTCCGAATCGGCCCCGTACACGCTCAGCGTCGGGGCCTTCTTCGCGGCCTTGCTCACAGAACCGATTCCTCCATCGACGGCTCCCAGTGGGCCAGGTCCTTCAGGTGCGGGTCGTTGGAGAAGACCTCGACGATCGGCCGCTTCAGCCCGAGGCGTCGCATGATGACCGAGGCCTCGACCATCTGGTTCCACAGCAGCAGCGACACGACGACGCCGGTCGAGCCGGCCCGCGCGGTTCGTCCGCT
>JAJXUK010000040.1:7777-16553 GCA_021782915.1 Actinomycetes bacterium
CCTCCGGCGGGTCGAAGTGGATGACGCAGTCCACGCCGTCGATGTGCAGGCCGCGCGCGGCGACGTCCGTGGCCACGAGCACCGGCAGCTTCTCGGCGCCGAAGTCGGCCAGGGCCTTCTCGCGCTGGCTTTGGCGCAGGTCGCCGTGGATGGCCGCGGCGCGCACGCCCTCCTTCTCGAGCTGCTCGACCAGTCGGTCCGCGCCACGCTTGGTGCGACAGAAGACGATCGACTTGGCGTTGGCGCGCGAGATCGCGGCGGCCACCTTGACCCGGTCCATCTGGTGCACGTTGAAGAAGTGGTGCACCATCTGGCTGACGGTCTGGGTGTCACTCGCCACCTCGTGGAACACCGGGTCCTTCAGGTAGCGCGAGACCAACCGGTCCACGGCCCCGTCCAGCGTGGCCGAGAAGAGCAGGGTCTGGTGCTCGCGGGTCGCGATGCGTCGCAGCACCCACTCGACCTGAGGCATGAAGCCCATGTCGGCCATGCGGTCGGCCTCGTCCAGAACCAGGACGTCCAGACCCTCCACGTTCAGCTCGCCGCGATCGCCCAGGTCGATCAGACGCCCCGGCGTGGCGATGATGACGTCGGTGCCCTTGCGCAAAGACTTGATCTGCTTGTCCATGTCGGCGCCGCCGTACACGGCGACCACGCGAAGCGACAGGGCCGCGCCGAGCGGCGCCAGCACGTCGTGCACCTGCACCGCGAGCTCGCGCGTGGGCACCAGCACCAGGCCGCGCGGACGCGCGGGGCTACCGGGTCCGGACGGCTCGCTGAGGCCCGCCACGCGCTGCAGCAGCGGCAGGCCGAAGCCCAGGGTCTTGCCCGAGCCGGTCTTGGCCTTGCCGCACACGTCGCGCCCGGCGAGGGCGTCGTCGATCGTCATGGCCTGGATCGGGAAGGCGGTCATGATGCCGTCGGCCTCGAGTCGCGCGCACAGCTCGTCGGCCACGCCCAACTGGGCAAAAGTGACGGAAGTGATGTAGGAGTCGGACGCAGCGTCCGACTCGATGGTCTCGCTCTTCACGGAATGTCTTTTCTCGGTCGGACCCGGAACCGGCATTCGAAGAAGGAGGTGGGCCCACGCTGATTCTCCAGCGTCTCCAGTGTAGGGCTAGAGCGCGTACGTCGAGCCGCTGCGCTGTGCCAGGCTGGAATCGGAGGCCATCATGACTCGACTCAGCCCGGGCGACCTCGCCCCCGACTTCGCCCTACCCACTCAGGACGGCACGATCGTCAGTCGCGCCTCACTCACCGGGCGGCGCTTCGTGCTCTACTTCTACCCCGCTGATGACACCCCGGGCTGCACCAAGGAGGCCTGCCAGTTCAACGAGGACCTCAGCGGCTTTGAGGACCTCGGAGTCACGGTGCTCGGCGTCTCGCCCGACGACGGGCCCACCCACCAGCGCTTCCGGGTCAAGTACGCGCTGAGCTTCGACCTTCTCACCGATGCGCGCCGCGAGGTCATGAGCGCGTACGGGGCCTACGGCGAGAAGACGATGTACGGCAAGAAGGTCATCGGCGTCATCCGCTCGACCTTCGTGATCGGACCGGACGGGCGCGTCGAGCGCGCCTGGTACGGCGTGCGCGCCGACGGGCACGCCAGGAAGGTACTCGACGCGCTGGGCTAGCTAGCGCCGGTGCCGGCCCCGCGCGGGCGCCGAACCCAGGTGACGGCGCACCGTGCGCACGCGCACCACGAGGCCCCAGGCCAAGAGGATGACGATCGCCACGATCGTCGGGGTCTGGGCGTAGTGAAAGTCGCGCGAGACGCGGTCCCAGTTGGCCCCGGCCGCCTTGCCGAGCAGGGTGAGCAGGCTGACCCAGACGAAGGAGCCGATGAGCGTCAGCACCGCGAAGCGCCCGCGCTTCATCTCGGCGATACCGGCCGGCACGGAGATGGCGCTGCGCACCACGGGCAGCACCCGCCCGATGAGCACCGAGATCGAGCCGTACTTGTCGAACCATCGCTCGGCCGCGTCGAGGTCCTTGTGGGTCAGCAGGATCCACTTGCCCCAGCGGTCCACGATCGTGCGCCCCAGGCTGCGCCCGAGTTCGTAGGCGATCACCGATCCCACCAGGGAGCCGAGTGTGCCGATGATGATCACGTTGAGCACGCTGAACTGCGCGTGCCCGGTCACCGCCGCGGTGCACAGGGCCCCGGCGAAGCCGAAGGTCACCTCCGAGGGGATCGGCGCCATGGCCGACTCGACGATCGACAGGATGATCAGCGCGAAGTAGCCGTAGTTCTGGACGAAGGACTGCACCGAGCCATTCTTCCCCATGCGAACTCAGCGGCCCGGCGACCTTGACAAGTTCTTATTCGCCCCGCGCGCCCGCGTGACGTCGGACCAATGATCCTTCCTGATAGAAGGCCCTAAAAATGGCCGACGTCTCCTCCAGCTGCCCGGTGCGGGCCCTCCAAGGCGCGCTCAGCGTCGCGTCGACGGGCCGCCGCCGCGGCGCCTAGCGCTGATGAGCCGAGCAGTAGTACGTCGTGCGCCCGCCGACGGTGGCGATGC
This sequence comes from Actinomycetes bacterium, assembly GCA_021782915.1. Classification (GTDB taxonomy): domain Bacteria; phylum Actinomycetota; class Acidimicrobiia; order Acidimicrobiales; family RAAP-2; genus RAAP-2. Next base: position 10,303 of record JAJXUK010000040.1, read on the forward strand.
GCATCGGCGCGCCGTCTCGTGGACACAGCCCACCGGGCGTGCGCGCCTCCATGTGATCGCCCAGGTGTGAGCCACCCCGTCGGCCCAGGGTGCGCAGCGTCTGGCCGAGCGCGCGAAAGAGCGCCTGGCGCTGGGCGGCGTCGAGGCGGCCCACCGGGGTACGCGGGTCGAGCCCGGCGCGAAAGCAGATCTCGTCGGCGAGCAGGTTGCCGATGCCGGCCAGGCGCGACTGGTCCAGCAGGCGCGCCTTGAGCGCGGGGCCCTCGCCGCGCGCACCGAGCGCGGCGTCGAAGTCGGCGCGAGCCAGACCGATCACGTCGGGTCCCAGCTCATCGAGGTCCGGTGCGATCTCCACGCGCGCCAGGCGCCGCGGGTCGTGGATGAGGAGCCGGCGCGAGTCCTCGAGGTCCAGGCCGCCGCGGATCCACTCGGCGCGGTACTCGTGGGGCCCGTAGAAGAGCGCGTCGAGACCCGCCTGGGACTCGACCATCAGCACGCCGGTCATCCCGAAGCGCAGCCCCAGCGTCGGCCCGTCGGTCTCGAGCAAGAGCAGCTTGCCGCGTCGGGACGTGCCGGTGATGCGCAGCCCGCGCACTGCGCGGTCCCACGCGACGGGTTGGTCGAGCTTCTTGGCCAGGTAGCGATCGGCGTGCCCGGCCAAGATCCGCGCGCCCACGACCGTCTCGGCCAGGCGACGATAGGACTCAATCTCCAGGACCTCGGGCACCCGGGCCAGCGTAGCGGTGGCGCGCGAACGGCACCCTAAGGTTGTCGCGTGGCACTGGACAAGGCGCACTGGCGAGAGCTCTTCAGCGAGGTCGTCACCTCCGGGCTGTGCACCGGCTGTGCCGCGTGCGTCGTGGCCTGCCCGCACGACGTGCTGGACTACGAGAGCGCCAACGGTGTCTACCGGCCCTGGCATCTGGACATCGACGGCGGACGCGAGGGCTGCACCCACGGCGACAAGGGCTGCACCATGTGCACGCGGGCCTGCCCGCGCTTTCGCAATTGGGAGGCCGAGATCGACACGCACCGCCTCGGGCGCGAGCGCCACGACGAGGAGGTCTTCGGCGTGGGTGACGTGCTGCTGGCGCGCGCGACGGACCTCGAGGTGCGCGACGGCTCCCAGGACGGCGGCTTCGTCTCGGCGCTGCTCATCTACGCCCTCGAGCACGACGTGATCGACGCGGCCCTGGTGAGCGGCCTCGAGGGCGACGGCACGAGCTGGCTCGCCCAGCCTTGTGTGGCGCGCACGCGCGAGGACGTGATGGCCAGCGCGGGCTCGCGCTACACCTACTCGGCCAACCTGCTCGCCTACCAGAACGCCGTCGAGGGCGGCGCCGAGCGCATCGCCCTGGTGGGCATGGGCTGCATGGCCTCGGCCCCCGGAGTGATGCAGGTGCGCAAGGCCGGCAAGATCGCCCGTCGCCTGAGCCTCACCGTCGGCCTGCTGTGCTCGAAGACCTTCGACGACGCGATCTTCGAGGAGCTCTTTCAGGCGCGCTACGGCATCGCGAGGGCACAGATCGTGAAGATGAACATCAAGGGCATCTTCCAGATCTGGACGCGCGACGGCGCGTTCCACGAGATCCCCCTCAAGGAGGCGCACGCCTTCACGCGCGAGGGCTGCCTGCACTGTCCGGACTTCGCGGCCGAGCACGCCGACATCTCCACCGGCGGCATCGGTGCCTTCGGGGACTGGACGCTGGTGATCGTGCGCACCGAGCAGGGTCGGGACCTGCTGGGCCACCTGGTCGCCGCGGGCGCCATCGAGACCCGTCCGGGCGACGACGACCCCGGCGCGGTGGCGCTGCTGCACAAGCTGGCACGTGTGTCGCGCGCGCGCTGGCCCGAAGGAGCCGTGCCCGGCCCGCGCCGCCTGCCCCTCACCCTGCATGGCTAGGGTGCCGGCCGTTGCCCCGGCGCGAGCCACCACGCTGATCCTGCTGCGCCACGGCCTCACCCGCAGCACCGGGCGCATCCTGCCCGGACGCGCGCCGGGCCTGCACCTGTCCGAGCGCGGCCGCGTCCAGGCCGAGGCGGCCGCGGCGGCCCTGAGCGAGCTTCCCGCACCGGGCGCTCTGTACACCAGCCCCCTCGAGCGCACGCGTGAGACGGCCGCGCCCGTGGCGCGCGCCCTCGGGTTGCGTGCGCGCAGTCACCGGGGCCTGCTCGAGTGCGACTTCGGCGACTGGACCGGGCGCAGCCTGGCCCAACTGCGCCGCACGCGCGACTGGTCCACGGTCCAGCACGCCCCGAGCGCCTTCCGCTTCCCGGGCGGTGAGTCCTTCGCCGAGATGCAGCGGCGCATCTGGGACACGCTCGGCGAGCTGGCTGCGGCCCACCCGGGCCAGAGCGTGGTGGCCGTCAGCCACGCCGACCCCATCAAGGCCGCGCTGACCTACGCCCTGGGCGTGCCCCTCGACCTCTTCCAGCGCACCGTCGTCTCGCCGGGCTCGCTGAGCGTGCTCGTGCTCGGCGCGGGCGCACCCGTCGTGCTGTGCGTGAACCGCACGGGCAGCCTGAGTGAGCTGGTCGCCTCGTGAACTACGACTTCAGTGCACCGGATCGGGTCATGGTGGGCGCGCGCGGCGAGGTCGGCAGCCGACTGTTCCTGCTCCAGGCGCGCCAGGCGCGCCGACTGGTCGTCATCAAGTGCGAGAAGCAGCAGCTCAGCGCTCTGGGCGAATGGCTGAGCGCGGCGCTGGACGAGCTGGCCCGGCCCGGGCACCTGCCCGAGGACCTCACCCTGGAGAGCGAGTACGAGCCCGACGTCGTGATGGGCGACGTGTCCGTGGCCATCGACCCCGCGGCCCAGCGAGTGGACCTGGCCATCGAGAGCGCCGACGAGGCCGACGTCGTGAACCTGAGCCTGAGCCCGGAGTGGGTCGGCGCCCTGGCCATCGCCATCGTGCGCCTGGTGGAGGCCGGTCGGCCCCTGTGCCCGCTGTGCGCCGGGCCCCTCGACCCGCGCGGGCACGACTGCCCGCGCACCAACGGCCACCGGGCGCCGATTCGCTAGATGGAGCGCCGCGACCTCGAGCGGCTGCTGAGCACCGGCACGATCACGGTCCTCGGGCGCATCCGCGGCTCCTCGAACCAGGCCCTGCTCGTCGAGCTCGACGGGCCCGAGGGCTCGGTGCACGCCTGCTACAAGGCCGAGGCCGGCGAGCGGGCCCTCTGGGACTTCCCCGAGGGCCTCTGGCGCCGTGAGGTCGCCGCCTACGAGCTCGACCGCCTGGCCGGCACCGACCTGGTCCCGCCGACCGTGGCGCGCGCCGACGCGCCCTTCGGGCCCGGCTCGCTGCAGCTGTGGATCGAGCGGGCGGAGGACGAGCACTACTTCAGCCTGCGCGGACGCGTCGAGCACGCGGACTTCTTCGAGCGCCTGGCCGCCTTCGACGTCGTTGCCAACAACGCCGACCGCAAGGCCGGACACATCCTGCTCGCCGACGGGCGCCTGTGGGCGATCGACAACGGCCTGTGCTTTCACGACGAGGACAAGCTGCGCACGGTCATCTGGGACTTCGCGGGCCAGCCGATCAGCCTCGCGGTGCGCCAGGCGCTCACCAGCGTCCTCGAGGCCGACCGCAGCCGCCTGGGCGCGCTGCTGAGCGCGAGCGAGCTGGCCGGCGTGGGCGCACGGGCGGCCGAGCTGCTAGACGCCGGACGCTTCCCCGAGCCGGATGAGGACGCCGACTACCCGCCGTATCCGTGGCCACTCATCTGAGGGCTGCTCACCCCGCGTGGCGTGCCGGTCCGAGTGCGGGGCCGGCCCGCACGTCTCGTGGTGCCTAGATGGGCTCGGCCGGCGCGTGGGGTAGGTCCGCCGAGACCCCGGCGGGCTCCAACGAGCCCGACTCGAAGAGCACGAACGTCGCCAGCACGCCGACGGCGCACATCCCCGCGGCCCACCAGAAGACCACCACGTAGCCGTGCAGGTTGGCCAGAGCGGCCGAGGCGCCGTGGGTCACCGCCCGGTTGGCCACCGAGACGGCGATCGTGTTGAGCAGGGCCAGGCCCATCGACGCGCCGATCTGCTGGGCCGTCACCACGAGGGCGGCGGAGGGACCAACGTCGCCCGTGACCAGCCCGGCCGTCGCGGTCGCGATCGCCGGAGCGGCGATGAGACCGAGGCCGAGGCCGAGCAGCACGAGGCCCGGCAGGATCGACTCGTAGTAGGCCGAGCTCGGGCTCAGACGCGTAAAGAGCACCGAGCCCAGCACGGCCAGCACCATGCCCACCGGCACGATGGGACGCGGGCCGACCTGAGCCAACAGGCGCGAGCTGGCCCGCGAGGACGCGCCGATGCCCGCGACGAAGGGGATGAAGGCCACCCCGATGCGCAGGGGCGAGTAGCCCACGGTGCCCTCGAGGAAGTACACCAGGAAGATCGTCACGCTGAACACGGCCGCACTCGTGAGAAAGAGCGCGAGCAGCGCGCCCGCCCGATTGCGCGTGGCCACGAGACGCGCCGGGGCGACCGGGTAGGGCGCGCGACGCTGCCAGTAGGCAAAGCCCACCAGGGCGGCCACGCCCACGGCCAGCCAGGTCAAAGTGAGCGGATCGCCCCAGCCCGCGTGCACCGCCCGCGTGAAGCCCGAGACGACCCCGACGAAGGACCCGCTGGCCAGGATGAGCCCGAGCGCGTCGAGATGCGTGTGCGCCGCCCCGCGCCCCGCGGGCATCGCCACGAGCACGAGCACCAGGGAGAAGGCGCTGAAGGCCACGTTCACGTAGAGGCAGTAGCGCCAGGTCAGCCACTGGGTCAGCGCCCCGCCCAGCAGCAGGCCCAGCGCCGCGCCCGAGGCCCAGAGGAGCCCGTAGAGCGAGTAGGCCCGGGCACGCTCCTGGGCCTCGGAGAACGTCGCGGCCAACGTGGCCAGGATGGCCGGCGCCAGGAGCGCCCCGAAGAGCCCCTGGGCCACGCGAGCCCACACCAGCATCATGAAGCTGCCCGCGGCCCCGGCCAGCCAGCTGCTCGCGCCGAAGCCGATGAGGCCCACCACGAGCGTCGCGCGGCGGCCCCACAGGTCCACGAGGCGCCCGCCCAGCAGCAGCAGCGAGCCGAAGGCCAGGACGTAGGCCGTCACGGGCCAGGCCCGGTTCTCGGGCGAGATGTTCAGCGAGCGCTGGGCCTGGGGCAGGGCGATGTTGAAGATCGTGGCGTCCAGGGCCACCATCAACTGCGTGATCACCAGAGCGACCAGCACCCAGGCACGCCGGGACCTCTCGGTATGCTCCACCTGACTCACGATGACATCAGCCTAGAGAGGGCGCCGCGCGAACGTCAGACCCGCCTAGAGGCGCTGGCGAAGCGCCTCGATCAGGGCCGGCAGCACGTTGTTGACGTCGCCCACGATGCCCAGGTCGGCGATCTGGAAGATCGGCGCGTCCGGGTCCTTGTTCACGGCCACGATGCTCTTGGAGCCCTTCATTCCCACCATGTGCTGGGTGGCGCCCGAGATGCCGCAGGCGATGTAGACGCTGGGCTTGACGGTCTTGCCGGTCTGTCCGACCTGGCGCGAGTAGGGCACCCAGCCAGCGTCCACGATCGCCCGGCTCGCACCAGCCGCCCCCTTGAGCAGGTCGGCGATCTGTTCGATCATCGCGTACTTCTCCACGCTGCCCAGACCCCGCCCGCCCGAGACGACCACGTCCGCGTCCTCGAGCTGGGGGCCCGTGCGCTCTTCGGCGTGGCTGGCCAAGACGCGCGCCGTGCCGGTCGCGCCGAGCTCGCCCACGGGGGCTGGGACGACCTCGGCGGGTGCGCCACCGGAGGCCTCGGGCGCAAAGGACTTGGCGCGCACGACCACGATGCCCGGAGCCTCACCGCTGAAGCGGGCGAAGGCCACCTGGGTGCCACCGAAGATCTGGTGCTCAGTGATCAGCCCGGCGTCCTCGGCCAGGCCCGTCACGTTGGTCAGCACCGTCCGGTCGAGCTTGGCCGACAGGCGCCCGGCCACGTCGCGCCCGTCATAGCTGGTCGGGATCAGGATCGCCGCGGGTGCGCCGTGGGCCCCCACCAGGCCCGCGATCGCCGAGGCGACCGGAGCCCCGGGCAGGGCGCCGTCGAGGTCCCCGACGTCATAGAGGGTTTGCGCGCCGAACTGGCCGGCCAGGGCGGCCAGGCTTGCCCCGGTGCCCCACGTGATCGCCGCGACGTTGGAGGACAGCGAGCGCGCCGCGCTGAGCAGCTCGAGCGAGGTGGCGCTGAAGGTGTTGCCCGCCGGCTCAGCCAGCACCCAGAG